>DASZMI010000001.1:0-27049 GCA_035551915.1 Solirubrobacteraceae bacterium
CGTCAAGGTTGGGACGTGGTTTTTAGGTTGGCGGGGCGCTGCGTGAGCGGCTCCAGGTGGGGCTTCCGGCCGCCGGGGTGGGCATTGAGGTCAGAAAACCACCTGTCAGGGGGAAAAGTGACCGCAATCCGCGCGCCTGGGAACCGTCAGGCATCTGCCCGCTCACGTCCGTTCTGCCAAGCCGAACTGTTATACGTATGCGATCGCGTCCCGCACGATCACCAGCCACGACGTAGCCCGGGCGGCCGGCGTGTCGCAGCCGACGGTCTCACGCGCGTTGCGCGGCGACCCGCGACTGTCGGAGGCCACGCGCAAGCGCGTGGTCGAGGCGGCGCAGGAGCTGCAGTATGTACCGAGTCAGCGCGGGCGCAGCCTCGCCACGCGCTCGAGCGGCCAGGTCGCGATCGTCGTCAGCGACCTCGGCAATCCGTTCTACCTGCAGGTGCTCGACGAGCTGCACCGCGCGCTCAGTGAGACCCGCCTGCGGATGCTTGTGCTTACGCCCGACGCCAACGAGGCGGTACCGATCGAGCGGCTGGTCGACGGCTCACTCGACGGAGCGATCCTGACGACGACCGTGCTCGACTCAAAGCTGCCGGCGGCGCTCAGCGAGCGCGGCTTCCCGTTCGTGCTGCTCAACCGCGAGGTGGACGACGCGCCGTGTGACGTGTGCGTGGTCGACAACCACGCGGGCGCCGGGCTTGCCGCACGCGAGCTGGCCGAGCTTGGGCACACACGGATCGCGGCGATGTTCGGTCCGTCGAGCACCAGCACCGGGCGCGACCGTGAGTCCGGTTTCCGGGCCGGACTCGACGCGGCCGGACTGGCGCTGCCCGACGAGCTCTGGCGCCGCGCGCCGTTTGACTTCGACGCCGGGGAGGCCGCCGCGCTCGAGCTGCTCGAGGCGCGACCGACGGCGGTGTTCTGCGCCAACGACATCCTCGCGCTCGGCGCCTACAACGCGCTGCACGGGCGCGGCGTCCGGATCCCCGAGCAGGTTTCACTGATCGGGTTTGACGATGTGCTGCTGGCCGGTTGGGACGTCTTCCGGCTGACGACCGTCAGCCAGGACATCCCAGGACTGGTCAGCGCCGCGACCGAGCTGCTGCTCTCGCGCATGACCAACGAGGGCGATCCCTTGCCGCCGCGGCGCGTCGTGCTCGAACCGGCGATGGTGCACCGCCGCACGCACGGCCCGCCGCCAGCCGGCTGAGCCGCCCCGTCGCCGGTCAGCCGTGCTGGGTGACCGTGAGAATGATGAGCAGGGCGCCGGCGCCGATCAGCAGGCTGCGGCCGGCTTGTCGGACAGGCCGAGCGTCGTGAACTGCCGCCCGTACCCGAGGTACACGGCCAGCCCGAACAGCAGCCCGATTGGCGCGAGGAAGATCCCGCCCGCCATCAAGCCCCGTGAGCCCGGTGCTCAGTAGAGCTCGCGCCAGCTGAACGCGGGCGCGTAGCCGAGCACGCGGCGCGCCTTGTCGATGCTGAGCAGCGTCTGGCAGCCACTGATCGAGTCGGCCACGGGAACCTCGGGAAAGACCTCGGCCATCAGCTCACGGCTCTCGCGCTTCATGACCGTGTCGGCGGCGGCGATGATGAAGCTGTCGGCCCCGCTCAGGTCGGCCTCGAGCGCCAGGCGCACGGCCTCGTTGACGTGGCTCTCATCGACGTAGCCCCACAGATTCCACTTGCGTGCCTGCGGGTCCTCCCAGTAGGAGGAGAAACGCTCGTAGTCGTGGCGCACCATCACGTTGGACAGGCGCAGCCCCAGGATCGTCATGCCCGACCAGCGGCTGAACTGGCGCGCCATCTCCTCGCCCAGCACCTTCGAGAGCGCGTAACTGCTCTCTGGGTACATGTGCTGCTCGTCGACGGGCGCGTAGTGCAGCTCGCGCTCGAACGGCAGGCCGAGCGTCGTCTCGCTCGAGGCCCAGACCACGCGCTTGATACCGAGTCGTGCGGCCGCCGAGAAGACGGTGTGAGTGCTGGTGATGTTGGTGCGGAAGACCTCGTCGGCGGTGGCGTGCACGGGCGAGGGGATCGCCGCGAAGTGCACGACCGCGTCCGGCGCTCGGCCCCAGTCGCCGGCGCCGAGTGCCTCGAGCGTCTGGCCGTAGTCGGTCAGGTCGGCCGGCAGGAACGGGATCGCGGCTTCGGGTCCGGATGACTCGGGCGAGGTGCGGCGGTCGACGTTGAGCACCTCATAGCCGCGCTCCTGGAGGTCACGCACGACACCTCTTCCGGCCTTGCCACTGCCACCGGTAACAACGATCCGTTTGCTCATCCTGATGACATTACGAGGTCAGGGCGCGATCGCCGTCGCACCCCCGTCGATCGCGATGTCCGCGCCATTGATGTAGGAAGCCTCGTCGGAGGCCAGGAACGAAGCGAGCTGCGCAACCTCATGGGGCTCGCCCACCCGCCGGGAGGGGATCTTCGAGATCAGCTCCTCCAGCGGGCCACCGGGAACGTCGATGACCGGCGCCGTCGCAGGCGTGCGGATCATGCCCGGCGAGATGCTCACGGCACGGATCCTGTGCGGGATCCCCGAGACCATCAGGTGCTTGGTGAACGCGACCACCCCGCCCTTGGCGGCGCCGTGCGCGTGCTGATGCACGAATTCGGCGCCACGAGTGGCCGAGACCGACCCGACATTGATGATGCAGCCGCCGCCACGCTGCACCAGCTGCGGCCAGGCTGCTTTGGTGCACAGGTAGACGATGTCCAACTCGTAGATCATGGCGTGGCGCCATTGGGCGTAGTCGAGCTCGTCCCAGGGCCCGATGCGCGCGATCGAGGCGTTGTTGTAGAGCACGTCGATGCCGCCGAACTCGGCGACCGCGGCAGCAACCCAGCTCCCGGTTGCCTGCTCGTCGGTCAGGTCGATCGGCGCAAACGACTTCATCACGCCACCTGCGGCGCGCACCAGCGCCTCGGTCTCGGCATCACCGTCGGCGTTGATATCGCATCCGGCCACCTTCGCCCCCTGCCGGCTGAACTCGAGTGCGGCGGCGCGGCCCATGCCCCCGCCCGTGCCGCTGATCAGCGCGACCTTGCCGTCGAGCCGTCCCATCACGACAGAGCCGGCTGCAGCCGGCCGCCCAGCTTGAACAGCTCGATCGCGTTGTCTCGCCCGATTGCGGCGCGCTCCTCGTCGGTGATCGGGGTGGAGGCAAACCACGAGGCGCCTGCCTCGTTGTCCTCGTAGGGATAGTCGATCGCGAACATGATCCGATCGGCTCCGATCTCGCTGATCGCGTGGCGCAGGCCAGGATCGCTGAACTGGCCGCTCGTGGTGACATGCACGTTCGCGCGGAAGTACTGACGAACCGTCTTCTTCATCGGACAGCCGCGAGCGCGGTGCGCAATCCGATTGTCGATGCGCCAGATGTCGTAGACGATGTGTTCACCGTTGTGCCCGAGGACGAGCTGAGCGCCGGGGAAGCGGTCGAACACGCCGCTGGTGATGATCCGCAGCGCGTGGAACCCGGTGTGGATCGCAAAGCCCCAGGCGGCATCGTCGAGCCACACCGCCGCCTCGAAGTCGGGCATGCGCATGGTCCGCCCGGGATGCAGGTAGACCGGGGCCTCGAGCTGCTGTGCCAGATCCCAGAACGGGTCGAACCGGCGATCGTCGTAATACACCGCCTGCTTGCGGTCCGCACCGGCGACTTGGAAGTTGTTGAGCAGCACGCCGCACATGCCGAGTTCGCGCACTGCGCGCTCGAACTCGGCGCACGCGGAGTCGACGTCGTGCATGGAGAGCGTGGCGAACGCCGCATAACGATCCGGCCGGCGCGCGACGGCTGCCGCCAGCGCGTTGTTGCCGTCCCGCGCCATCTCCTCAGCAAGATCAACATCGGCGACGAACTGAGGCCCGGGAACGGTCAGCGACAGGATGGCCAACTCGATCCCGTAGCGATCCATCTCCGCGAGGCGCACGCCGTCGAAGTCGGGCAGCGTCTGCCTCCAGATCTCGGGAAACCCCTCACGATTCTCCCGCTCCCAGACGTCCCACAGCTCTGCGGGCAGGCACGCTTCCTCGATCGCAATCGTCCGATCTGACATGACTACGCCGCCACCTCCGTGCTCGTTGATTTTGACCTCGAACAGCTTGTGTTCGAACACCGCGCGGCGCCGCGGGGCTCCCAGGCCGCGGCGTCAGCTCGCGACCTTCTCTACGGTCCCCGGTTCTATATCGCCGGCCGAGCCGGACGCGCCCGCGACGGAGCCGCCTGCGGGGGCGGGCGTCAGCGCGCCGCCGCCCAGGCCGAGCGCACGTTGCACCCTGCCGAGCAGCTTGAAGCAGGTCCCCTGCATCTCCTTGGCGACACCGTCGGGGTTGCCGACAGCCGTCAGCATCAGCGCCAGACCTGCGATCACCGTCTGGTACTGGTTGAAGGAGAACAGATTGTTCAGCAGGGTTGCCATCACACCGTTGCTGGCGAGCATGAGGCCCGCGAATGCTGCGCCCGCAATACGCCCGACGCTTCCGACATATGTGATCGCCAGGATCGTGAGCGACGTCCAGGAAACGAATGACGCCGCGGTGATGTTGATCTGCTGATACGCCAGCAGCCCGCCGCCGATCCCGGCGATGAAGGCCGAGATCCCGAATGCGAACAACTTGGTACGCGCGACATCGACACCACTCGCGGCCGCCGCGCGCTCATTCGAGCGCACGGCGATGAACATGCGGCCCGCCGGGGAATTCCGCAGCCGCGCCACGAACACTCCCATCAGGCATACGACAACCAGCGAGAAGATTGCGAACACGGTCGAGCTGCCGTTCTTGCTGATCCCGAGGTCGAGTCCGAACAGATGCGGCACCCGCACGGTCATGCCGTTGTAACTGCCACTGAACCAAGTGCTGTTGAAGACCAGGGAGTCGAGCGCGGCGGCCATCGCCAATGTCGCCACCGCGAGGTTCACGCCGCGCACCCGAACGGCCGGTAGACCGATGATCACGCCGAAGACAACGGCCACAAAGGCAGCCATGATCAGGGCCACGGGGAACCCTAGGCCGAGCCAGATGCCGAAATGGGCCACCATGAATGCGCTGATACCGGCGAATGCACTCTGCGCCAGGGAGATCTGACCGACGTAGCCGGTGATCACCACCACCGAGAGCGCGACACAGGCCACGTTCAGCGAGGACGCCAGCGCGAACTTGTAGAGCTGTGAGAACAGCATGATCGCGATCAGCCCGATCACGAACGTGATCGCGGCCGTGCGGAACGGCGCGCGTGGGCGGCCGATGGACGCCGTGTGCGTGTCGCCCACCAGTCCGCGGGACGGGAGCCGCCGTGACATCACCACGATCGCGATCATGATCAGCACGAACGGCAGGCCGTCCTGGAGCCCCTGCTGGGGTAGCCACGTCCACTTCGTCTGGAGGAACGCGAGCTCTGACTGGAGCATGCCGATCGCGAGACCTGCTGCCACCGTCACCGGGAAGGACACGAAGCGTCCCAGCAGTGCAGCGCCCAGCGCCGGAACGATGAACAGCGTGTAGGTACCTGGGTTCAGCGTGGTGATCGGCAGGATCAGGATCCCGGCGATGGCCGCGAGCACCGTCGAGAGCACCCAGTTGGCAGCGCTGAGCCGGGTGGCGGACAGGCCGATCAGCAACGCCCCCCGCTCATTGCCGGCGGCGGCCCGCGTGGCCAGCCCGAAGCGCGTGTAGCGATAGATGGCTCCGAGCACGACACCGATCGCGAGGACGATGCCGGCGAGATACAGGCGGTCCGAGGGCACGATCAGGTTGTTGGCCAGATGGACCGGCACCTCAGGAAGAATCGGCGGCGAGGAGACGGCGAAGGTGCCGAAGTTGAGAACGGCGATCCCCTCGAGGAAGAGCAACAGCCCGACCGATGCACCCACGCGAGCCAGCGCCGGCGCGTGACGCAGTGGCCTGACCACCGCGTAGTACATGATCAAGCCGAGAATCGCCGCGTACGCCAGCGTGATCGGGATCGCGACTCCTGCGGCCGTTCCGCTTTTGGAGAAGAGCTGGATGTGCCATGGGATGGCGGTCCACGGGAACACAAGCTCGCCCGATGACTTGAGCTCGATGTAGACGTACGCACAGAACATCGCCACAGCACAGTGAGCGAAGTCGATGACGCCGGCGCTGCGGTACTTCAGCACGAGGCCGAGCGCGAGCATCGCGTAGATCGCACCGGAGCCCAGACCCAGTAGCAGGAACAGCAGATAGCTCATCTGAAGAAATCCCTCCGGTGAACCCGTGGCTTCAGGCCAGTCGAGTGTGATGGGTCCCCCGTGAAGGCGGGACCCACCGTGACTCGATCAGGACGCCTTGATCAGGTTCGCCCCTCCGTTGTAGACCTTCTTGCCAACCCGCATGGACTGGCCGTTCTTGATCTGGTACAGGTAGTAGTTGGAGTCGCAGACGTCCGGATAGTTCGGGATCGCCTTACCGTTGCACGTGTACGGCACCGACAGGAAGTTCGGGTGATTCTGGCCCGACCTCAGGGTGCGCAACATGTGGGCGGACGTGAGCTTCTTGATCGGAGTGGCGTGGAACGCGCTCCAGATGTTCATGACCGTGCTGAGCTCCTCGGCCGCCGGCGAGTCGTACGGCAGCTTCGGCGCGTACTTCGCGATGATCGCCGCAGCAAGCTTCGCATCCGGGGTGCCGGAGTTGAGCAGCTGCAGCGAGCCCATGAAGTACATGCCGTTGGCTGCGCCGTTTGCCGCCTGGATCGTCGGAGGCGCGGAGCAGGGATCGATCGAGGTGACCGGCCCGGTCCAGCCGTCCGTCTTCAGACCGGTCAGCAGCTGCACGCACTGACCGGGGCTCTCCAGCCCGATCGAGTTCGCGCCCCAGCTGATCGCGGCCTCGATGTCAGCGGAGAGGTCAGACGCCGATGGCGGCATGTCAAAGACCTTGACCTGACCACCGACCGACTGGAC
This sequence comes from Solirubrobacteraceae bacterium, assembly GCA_035551915.1. Taxonomy (GTDB): domain Bacteria; phylum Actinomycetota; class Thermoleophilia; order Solirubrobacterales; family Solirubrobacteraceae; genus Palsa-465. The sequence continues at coordinate 6,937 of DASZMI010000001.1, forward strand.
GGCCGGCACCCAGCTCGAGCTGGCCTGGAACTCGCCCTGCGCGTCACCCTCGGCGAGCACTGCGACCTTCGCTTTCTTGCCACCCCCGAGGTGTGCTGCCCAGAGGGCGTTCTGGATGTTCGAGAACGAAGCAACGTCGGTGAAGATCAACGAGTTCTTCGCGGTGCTTTCGGGTGGCGTGAAGTTGGTGCCACCGATCACCGCCAGGTGCGCCTTTGCATACAGCGACAGCGGCGCGGCGCCGGAGATGTCGGCAGCACCGAGGATCGCGACCGGATGCGCCGCGATCAGCTGCTTGGCGCAGCTGCTCGAGACCGAGGGTGACCCGTCGGTGATGCACCACTTCACCTTGATCGGATGACCGTTGAGGCCGCCCCGGTAGGTGTTCACGTAGTTGATCATCGCGTTCGCGGCCTCACGAACCTCAGGGAAGTTCGCGCTCGCCTGCGTCTCGATGTTGATTGCGCCGAACAGGACAGGCTTGCCCTTCGCGACGTCCTTGTTGCCGAGCACGCTCGCGGCCGTGCTGGCCTTGGCGCGCTCGGTCCTGGCACTTGCCGGAATCGCCTCCGCGATCCCGACACCGAGCGCCGCGCTCGCGGCGATCGCCATCAATGGACCCCTCATCCGCATGCTCATACTCCTCCCGACTCGATGGTGAAATCCCTGCGCATACGTATGTCTGGCAGGGGTCGAATATGCCCCCGGTGGTCATCTGACCAGCGGGTGCCTTCCTCCGATAGGGCGGCTCTCATGCGGCCCCCTCTCTCTCCGCGGCAGCCTCTTCGCCTCCGAGGTAGCTCGCCTCCAACAGGTCACGGCGGTTCTTGAGCTCCGCCGCCGTTCCTTCCAGAACGATCCTGCCGTTGACCATCACGTAAGCCCGATCGGCCAGTTCGAGCGCCTGGGCCACGTGCTGCTCGACGAACAGCACCGCGGTGTCGTGCTGCTCCGCCGCGCGGCGGAGCACCGGCATCAGACGCTCCACGATCACCGGTGCCAGCCCGAGGCTCATCTCGTCGACGAGCAGGAGCCTGGGCCGGGACATCAACCCCCGGGCGAGTGTGAGCATCTGCTGCTCGCCGCCCGACAGCACGCCCGCCTGGCGCCCGAGACACTTCTCGAGCTCGGGCAGCATCTGCAGAACCTCTTCCACGGTCATGCTCTCGCCACGCGATGCGAGCCGCAGGTTCTCACGCGAGCTCAGATCGAAGAACAGCGCCCGGTCCTCGGGCACCATCGACAGGCCTTCACGGGCCAGCTTCTCGGGCGCGCGAGAGCCGATCGAGGTGCCCTCGAAGTACACCTCGCCGCTCAGCGGCTTGACCAGGCCGGCGATTGTCGAAAGCGTCGTCGTCTTGCCGGCGCCGTTGGGGCCGAGCAGCGCAACGACCTCGCCCGCAGCGACGCGCAGCGAAATATCGCGGACAGCCGGAATCCCGAAGTACCCAGCGGTCAGGCTCTTCAGCTCGAGCGTGGTGCTGGCCTGCTGGCCGGATGAAGCTGTGTTGCTGGGGCTGGCGAGGTGGGCGGGACCCGATCCAGCAGCTCCTGACGCCGCGCTCACCGTGCCGCCTCCCCATCAGGACCGTGCCCGCCCTGGCCGAGGTAGGCGTCGATCACGCGCTGGTTGGTGCGAATCTCAGCGGGCGAGCCGTCGGCGATCAGCTTGCCGAAGTCGATCACCAGGATGTGGTCGCAGACCTCCAGCACGAGGCTCATGTCGTGGTCGATCAGCAGCAGCGTGATGCCGCGCTCCGGCAGCTCGCGCAGGCGCTTGCCGAGCAGCGCCGTCTCATCGGTGTCGAGACCGGCGGCGGGCTCGTCGAGCAGCAGCAGCGAGGGGCGCGAGGCCAGCGCGCGGGCGACCCCGACGAGCTTGCGCTGGCCGTGCGAGAGCTCGCGCGGATGGCGCTGCAGGATGTCGGCGATCTCGACCGCCTCCGCAGCCCAGGCGACGGCCTCGGCGCCCGGGCGCTCGACCGGCGCCAGCACCTGGACCAGCGCCCGCCACAGCGACGGCCGTTCGGCCGCGACCAGCAGGTTCTCCTCGACGTTCATGTCGTCGAACAGCTCGACCGACTGGAACGTGCGGGTCATGCCGCGGCGCGCCAGCCGGTGCGCGGCGTGACCGGTGACATCGACGCCATCGAAGCGGACGCGCCCGCCACTGGGTCGGTGCGCACCCATCAGCCCGTCGACCAGCGAGGTCTTGCCGGCGCCATTGGGGCCGATCAGGCCGACGATCGATCCGCGCGGGATCTTGAAGCTCAGGTCGGCGATCGCCGTCACGCCGCCGTACTGAATCCGCAGCGAGTCGACCTCAAGCAGCGGCTGCCCGATGCCGGCGTGCACCGGCTGCGTGCCGGTCTGGATAGCGGTGCTCACCGCCTCGCTCCTCTTTCCCGGTCCGGGCTCGCCGGACCCATCCTGAGGTTCAGCCTACCCACGCTCTCCGCGTAGAACGGGAGCCTCAATGTCCCTCTAACCGAACGCATACATCGCTCCTGGGGCGATCGCCGCGACCGTCGTGCGCAACCGGTCAAGCGGGTACTCGGGATCGAGCACCGAGGTCACCAGCAGCGCCGTGGCGGTGTAGTGCGCGGCGAGCGCGTCGGCCAGCGCGCCGGCGTCGCGCGCGATCGCGGCGTCGAGCATCGAACGGTGCTCGGCGGAGCGCTTGTCGTACTCGGCCGGGTTGATGCTCCCGTAGACGCGGCGGTAGCGCTCGGAGTGATCGAAGAGCTCGGCGATCAGCCTGCTCGGGCGCAGCCCGGCGCCGCCGACGAAGCGCTCGTGGAAGGCCCGGTGCGGCGCGCGGAACAGCGCTAGCGAGGGCGGACCGCCACCGGCCAGGTGCGTCATCTGCGCCATGTAGCCCTCGAGCTGGGCAAAGTCGCTCTCGGTCAGTTGCGGGAGCGTCACCCGGGCGGCGGCCACCTCCAGTGAGATGCGGGCCAGGTAGAGCTCCTCGGCGTCCTCGATAGAGAGGCTCGCGATCACCACCCGCCGGTTGGGCTCGGTCAGGATCAGGCCCTCGGTCTGGAGCATGCGGATCGCCTCGCGCAGGGGTGTGCGACCCACGTCCAGGTCGCGGGCGAGTTCCGCCTGTGAGGTCTTGGCCCCGGGCCGCACCTCGCCCTCGAGGATCGCCGAGCGCAGCTGCTCGTGGACCTGGGCGACGTTGTCGCCCGTGCGGCTGGTGACGTCGCTCACCAGCTCTCCCCGCCGGTGGTCAGGTAGCTATGGAAGCGGCCGTCCGGGTCGTACTCGGCGCGCAGCTGCTCGAGCCGCCGGCCGTGCTCGTCGGACAGGAAGCGCGCGGAGCGCTCGCGGAGGTTCTCGTCGGCCAGCTGGATGCCCTCGGAGATCCCCTCCATCCGCTGCATGTGAGAGGTCGGCCAGGCGATGTAGCGCTGATCCTCGGCAGGGTCGTGCCAGCCGGCGAACGCGGCGAGGTAGAGGTCGCCCTGCACCGAGATCGCGGCGTCCTCGAACTCCTGCTGGCGCCACGGGTACCAGAAGACATGCGACTCCGGGGTGGGAACGTCGCCGAACAGCTGCTTGGCGGGTTCGATCAGCTCGCTGCCCTTGGCGTTGGTCCACATCCCGTCGGCCGACCAGCGCACGCCCTCGGGCTCGACCGCGTTGGGTCCGTCGTAGAGCTCGGTGAAGGAGACGTGCCTGCTCTCGCCGAGGTGCAATGCCCGGTCTCGCACCGGGCACTCGTCGAGCCGCGCGATCGCCGCGCGCGCATCGCCGTCGTCGTACATGAGGGCATCGCACATGACCATCAGGGCGGTCCCGTCGTGGACGGTGCGACCGTCCGGCAGTGTCGGCGTGGTGCCCATGATCGCGAACTCGAACTCGGGCGGCTGTGTGGGCTCGAACTCGAGCGCCCAGCCGAGCAGCTCGTCGATCACCTCGAGTGGATAGACGTCGATCCGCGAGTAGGTGCCCGCCGGGCGCGGATGACAGCGCAGGTGAAAGCGCGTGATGACGCCGAAGTAGCCACCGCCGGCGCCGCGCGCGGCCCACCAGTAGTCCGAGTTCTGCTGCGCATCGGCGCGGATCTGCTCGCCCGAGGCCGTGACCACATCGACCGCGACGACGCTCATGCAGGCCGGCCCGATCGCGCGCGAGTTCCAGCCCCATCCGCCCTGCAGCAGAAAGCCGCCGATGCCGACCGACGGACAGTGGCCGGAGGGGAAGAACAGGTCGTGCTCGGCCAGCAGCCCGTTGAGGTCGCGCCCCTTGACACCCGGCTGCGCGCTGGCAATGCCGGTGTCAGCGTCGAAGCTGACCTGATTGAGCCGGGAGAGGTCTATCAGTAGCCCGGAGCGGACCGACGAGCCGCTCCAGGCGTGCCCGCCGGCGCGCGCCTTGACGCGCAGCCCGCGATCGCCCGCGAGCTTCACGGCGTTGATCACGTCCTGCTCGCTCTGCGCCTGGACGATCATGTCGGGATAGCGGTCGGGCTTGCGCACATTCCAGACCGCCGCCTGCCGTGCCGGCTCATATCTCTGCTCGCCCTTGGCGAAGATCGCTCCCTCGAACTGCATACCAACCCCTCAGTTGCTGTACGCTGCACAAAGTCTATACACATCTGTCAACTAGATGCGATGACCATAAGTGCACATCATGTCGGCCTGACCGTGACGGACATCGATCGCGCCGAGGCCTGGTACCTGGCCGCGCTCGGCTTCGAGCGACAGCTCGGCTTCGAGCTTCCCGGCGGCGCTCGCGGAGCGATGCTGCGCTCGGCGGCCGGGGCCCGCATCGAGCTGTTCGAGGTGCCCGGCGCCAACCCCGGCATCGCCTGGGCCGATCCGCCGGCGGCGATGCTGACGGAGGGCTTCGGTCACGTCGCCTTCGAGTGCAGCGACCTCGACGCGGATTTCGCGCGGGCCGTCGGGGCCGGCGCCGGAGAGGTCTGGGCGCCACGCCAGTCGCCGGAGCCGGGACGGCGCATGGCCTTCATCCACGACCCGGACGGCAATCTGATCGAGTTGATCGGAGCGCCGGAGTGACCGGCGCCGCAAACCCGCTGCACGGCTGGCGCGTCGAGCGCGACGCGATCAGCCTGGTGGGCCACGATCTGCAGCGCCCCGAATGCGTGCTGGCCGAGCGCGACGGCACACTCTGGAGTGCCGACGCCCGCGGCGGGGTGATGCGGATCGACCCCGACGGCGGCCAGACGCTGATCGCGCAGGAGGTGATCGAGCCGTCCGCTGAAGCCGGTTCTGTCTCGCGCTACATCCTCGAGGGCACGTTGCCCAACGGCGTCGCGTTCGACACCGACGGCAACTTCATCATCGCCAACTTCGGCACCGACGCGATCGAGCAGATGACCCGCACAGGCGAGAGCACCACGCTGTACACCGAGATCGAGGGCCGGCCGATCGGCAAGGCCAACTTCGCGCTGGCCGACTCGCGCGGGCGGATCTGGATAACGGTGCACACGCGCCAGAACCCGTGGACCATCGCGGTCAACGAGAAGACGCCCGACGGCTACATCGCACTGCTCGACGAGCACGGCGCTCGGATCGTGGCCGACGGCTTCATCGGCACCAACGAGATCCGCTTCGATGCGCGCGAGGAGTGGCTCTACGTGGTCGAGTCCAACGCGCGCCACATCTCGCGGTTGCGCGTCGCCGAGGATGGCTCTCTGCATGATCGCGAGGTCTACGGGCCCGACGACCTCGGCGCGGTGCCCGATGGCTTCGCCTTCGATGTCGCCGGCAACCTCTGGATCACGCTCGTCAACGCCGACCGTCTGATCGCGCTGACGCCCGAGCTCGAGATCCTGACGCTGCTCGACGACGGCAACCCCGCCGGCGTCCTGGCCTTCGACGACGCCTTCCTCGGCGGCACGATGACGCCGGAGCTGCTCGGCGGCGGGCGCGGGACGCTGGCGCCGCTGATGGCCAGTGTCACCTTCGGCGGGGGCGATCTGCGCACGGTCTACCTGGGCAGCCTGATGGGCACCACGCTGCCGTCGTTCCGCTCACCGGTCGCGGGCCTGCCCCTCGCCCACTGGCATGGCTGACCAACGGATTCCCGGTGGAGCGGCGCCCGCTGGCGCAGCTCCACCGCCCCGCCGGATCGTGACCGGGCACGACCGGCAGGGGCATGGCCGGATCGTGAGCGACGGACCGCCGCCGGCCTCCCGAGGCGTTCCGGACGGCGCCGTCTTCCATGACATGTGGGCGACGGGCGCCTCACCGGTTGCGATCACCGCGATCGAGCCGGAGCCGATCCGGGCCGGCGAGTCACTCGGACCGCCGGCGGCCGGCACGCGCGTGCGCATCGTCGACATGCCGCCCGGCGCCCGCTCGCCGATGCACCGCACCGAATCGGTCGACTACGGCGTCGTGCTCGAGGGCGAGATCACGCTGGTGCTCGACGACGGTTCGGCCACGACCGTCGGACCGGGCGAGCTGATCGTCCAGCGCGGCACCGATCACGCGTGGGAGAACCGCTCGGGCGCGGTCACGCGGATCCTGTTCGTGCTGGTTGCGGGCCGCTTCGACGCGGAGCTGCGCGCGCAGATCCCCGCGGATGCGGTCGCCCACGACGTCTGATCAGGCGCGCAGGCGGCGCGAGCGTCCGTAGTCGACCGGCTCGGGTGCCGCGCCGACCGTATTCTCGATCGTGCCGATGTGCGCGACCGTCATGCGCACAACGTCCCCAGGCCCCAGCGGCGCCGGGTTGCGTGGATCGCTGCGACCCCAGAGCTCACCCAGGCACCCACCACCGCAGGTGCCGGAGCCGATCACGTCGCCCGGGGCCAGCGCGGTGCCGCGTGATGCGTAGACGAGCATCTGCTCGAAGGTCCAGGCGGCGCTGGCCAGCGTGTCGGTGCCCATCTGCTCACCGTTGCGCCACACGGTCATCTGCAGATCCAGGCGGCCCGAATCGTCGCGGTGGCGCTCGAGCTCGTCGGCCGTGACGATCCAGGGCCCGAGCGTCGACGCGGTGTCCTTGCCCTTGGCCCATCCCATGCCCAGCTTGCGATCGTCACCCTGCAGGTCCCGCGCCGACCAGTCGTTGAAGACGGCGTAGCCGGCGATCGCCTCGCGCGCGCTCTCCAGCGTCAGGTCCTGGGCGCGCCTGCCGATGATCGCAGCCACCTCCAGCTCGTAGTCGTAGCGTTGCGAGCGCGGGGGCATCGGGATCTCGACGCCGGTCGCGAAGATCGAGTTCGGGTTGGAGAAGTAGAACGCCGGGGCTCCGTACCAGGCATCGGGGAACGGGATGTTGTCGCCCATGACCATCCCTTCGATGTGCTGCTCGAAGCTCACGAAGTCACGCACGCTCGGCGGCTGCAGCGGTGCCAGCAGGCGCACATCGCTGACGGCCACTGGCTCCCCGAGGGCGTGGGCCGCCCGCTCCGCGGGGCTCTGCTCGAGCAGTTCGATCACACCCGTCCCGGCGGGCAGCGGCCGCACCACCGCAGCCTCACCGTCGCCCTCGACTGCACCGACGTGCACGGCGCCGTCCAGCTCATACCTGGCGATTCGCATCTCGTTAGACGAACAGTCCGGTCGTTTTCATGGAGTCCGCCTGCTCGCCGGGGGTCATCTCCAGCGGCGGGAAGTTCTCGAACATCGAATGCGGCATCGCGAGGTTGCGGTACATGACGTTGGAGCCGCGCTCGGGCTCGTAGCGGACCGTCTCCAGGTCGGGCTCGTAGTTGCGCCAGCCACCGGCGTTGAGCTCGACGCGCAGGCCGCTGGGCTCGCGTGCGTACAGGTAGCCCTGCTCGCCCATGCCGTGCTTGCCGGGGCCGAACTCGATCTCGGTGCCGGCGTTGATCAGCACGTCTGCGGCACGCAGCAACAGGTCTGTCGTCTCGACGTAATAGGCGAAGTGATTGATCCGTCCCCGCGCCGGGGTCGGGTCCCAGGCCAGGCCCATGTCATGCCCGCGCTCGCACGTCGTCGTGAAGCAGAAGACGATGTTGTCGGGGTCGTCGGGAATCGTCGTGAACTCGGTGTAGCGGTGTCCGAGCGTGTCGCGGAACCACTTCGCGTCGCCATCCGGGCTCGCCGTGGCCACCGTGACGTGATCTATACAGCGGGCGCCGACGCCACGGGGAACGAACTTCTGCGGCCGGTTGGGGAAGGGCGACTCCTGACCGGCCGGGGCCTGGTAACGCTCGACCTCCCAGAAGAGCTCGTGCAGATGACCGCCCGGTGACCGGTACTGGTAGGCGGCGCCATGGCCGATCGAGTCATCGCGCCAGCCGACACCGACACCCGCGTCCTCCAGGCGCTTGACGGCGCGCTCGAGCTCCTCCGCGCCGAACGCGCGCCAACCGATGTGAACCAGGCCGGGCTGCGCGCCCTCGGTCAGCTTGAGCGTGTGATGGAAACGGTCACCCCACCCGCGCAGGTAGACCGACTGCCCTTCACGTGTGGTCTCTTCGAGACCGATCACGCCCGACCAGAAGTCGAGCGACTCCTGCGGCTTGTTGGTGGTGAGCTCGACGTGCGCGAGCTGCGAGATGAGTGATAGTGCCATCGTTGCTCTCTCCTCCCGGTGCCTAATTAGAAGCAAGATTCGAATTTCGGCCCCGAGGTTAGCTCGCGGACGGCGGAAGTCAAGCCCGACCGCCGCGGGCTGCGCTCAGCGGCACCCTACGTCCGGGCGCCGGATCGGACGGCTGCCGCGATCGAGGTGACTTCGCCCGCGAGTAGGCTTCGGCCGCAGTGAGTCAGTCCGACCCGCTCATCCGCCCGCCACAGCAGCGCCGCAGCCAGGAATCGCTCGAACGCGTGCTGCAGGCCGGCTTCGAGCTGCTGCAGGAGCGCGGTTTCGAGGGCTTCACGCTGCAGGAGGTGAGCCAGCGGGCGAACGTCTCGATCGGCTCGATCTACGCGCGCGTGCCGAGCCGCGAGGCGCTGATCCAGGCTGTCTATGAGCGCGCGATGCTCTGGACCGACGAGCAGGCCGGCCCGCTCGAGCAGGCGGCGCACCGTCCCGGCACGACCCGCGAGCAGATCGAGGCGACCGTGATCGAGATGGGCACGCAGGTGATCGCCCACGGGGACGTGCTGCGGGTGTTCATGCGGCAGGCCCCGCTCGAGCCGTGGATCATGGAGCGAGCCGCCGTCAAGTCGCAGGCCACGGCCGAGGTCTTCACCGAGGCGATCCTCGAGCACCGCGATGAGATCAGGCACAGCGACCCTGAGCTGGCCGTCGACGTCGCCTGGCGGCTGGTCTACAACACCACCGCACGCCGCATCACCCACGGCCCGAGCTTCGAGTCGACGCGCCCGCTCGATGCCGAGCGGCTCGTCCGCGAACTGGCGCGCGCGGTCGCGGACTACCTGCTCTGAAGCTACTTGCGCACCGGCTCGATCGAGCCCGGCAGCGGCGTACCCAAGCCCAGCTCGGCCGCCCGGCTGAAGCACAGTTCCGCCACGGCCAGGTCCTGCAGCGCCGAGCCGACCGACTTGTAGAGCAGGATCTCCTCGGCGCCACGCCGGCCCGGCAGCCGTCCGCAGACCAGCTCATGCAGGCCGTGCAGGCGGTCCCGGAATGCGACGCCGGCCGCGTCGGCGTCGAGCATGTCCCCCGTCTGCTCGGCGACCTCGTCGGGGACGTCGGCGACGATCAGCGCCGCGCGGCGGATCACCTCGACATCGACCTCGTGCTGCTCGGGCAGCGTCGAACCGATCGAGACGACCGTCATGCCGGGCTCGAGCCAGGCGCCCTGGAGCGTCGGCGACTCATCGTGGGAGCGCGCCGCGGCGATCACCAGATCGGCTCCGGCAACAGCGAGCTGGGCCGACCCGACCGCGGCGGCCCGCACCCCCAGCTCGGTCCCGATCAGATCGGCCAGCGCGGTCCGCTTCGCCGCGGTCGGGCTGTAGATCGCCACCTCGCTGAGCGCGCGAACCGCAGCCAGCGCGAGCACGTGGTTGCGGGCCTCGAGGCCTGAGCCGACCACAGCCAGCCTCAGCGCCCGCTGCGGTGCGAGCAGATCGGCGGCGACCGCCGACGTGGCCGCGGTGCGGATGGCCGTGATCCGGGCGGCGTCGAGCAGGGCCACCAGCTCGGTGCTCTCCCGATCAAACAGCGCCGCCAGATAGCTGACGCGGCCGTTGCGGGGCGAGGCGGCGATCAGCTTGAAGCCCATGTAGGGCGACGCCGGCGGGGCGGCGCTGAGTGTGCGCAGCCAGGCACCGTCGGTGCGCGCCATCGTGCGTGGCGGCAGCGCCTCCGCACCGACAGGGACCGAGTAGGCCGCACGGACCGCACCGATCAGCCGCTGCCAATCGCAGGCAGCGGCGATGTCGGCGTCGCTGAGGAAGGTCGTCGCCATCGCTAGGCGGGCGAATCTAACACGAGTTGGATGCGATCTGCAAATATCATCCAATTCGCCAGGAGCAGGGTGCGCCGTGTTGACGTGAGTCGGCGGCCGGCGGAGACCTGGACAACCGGTGGTGGGACTAGAGGAGGGCCGATGGCGAGCTACACCAGGGCAGAGGCGCGCGACTGGGCGCGCGAGCACCTCAGCGGCGTGATCAACGTGATCATCCCGTCGTTCAGCGCCGAGTTGACGGGGATCAACGAGGCAGGCGTGCGCCACGATGTCCGTCGCCAGCTGGAGCTCGGCTTCGATGGCGCGCTGCTCGTCTCCGAGGTCGCGATCACGCAGGACGAGTACCGCGAGTTCTGCGCGATCGCCGAGGACGAGGCCGCCGGCCGGCAGACGTTCTTTCACCATTGCAGCTGGAGCAACCTCGAGCAGGCGCGCGCCGCCCTGCGCATCGCGCAGGACACCGGAGCCGAGGTGGTGCTGCTCGCCTACCCGCCGAACTTCTACCCCCGAAGCGAGCAGGACATCTACGACTACACCAAGGCGATCTGCGATTCCACGAGCCTCGGGGTGATGATCTTCCCGATGTTCCTGTGGGGCTTCTCACCGCGGATTCACCCCTCTGACATCCCCGGCTCACTGATCCGGCGGCTGCTCGACGACTGCCCGAACATCGTCGCGATCAAGGCCGAGGGCGGCTTTCCCGGGATCATGGGCGTGATCGAATGCCACCGCAGCTTCGGTGATGAGGTCGTGATCAGCTGCCCGATCGAGTCGGAGTTCATCCCGCTCGCACAGGTGATGCCGCTACGGCTCAGCGCGACCAGTGATCACGAGTACTTCGGCTCCTCGATCCCCGATGTGTTCAAGCTGCTCGAGGCCGGCCGCTTCGATGAGGCCACCGAGCTCTACTGGCGGATTCACCCGGCACGCCGGGCCAGGAGCGCGCTGGCCGCGCAGCTGAACGGCGGCGCCTTCATCAACCGCCAGGCGTGGAAGTTCCAGGCCTGGCTGCAGGGCTACAACGGCGGCCCGCTGCGGCAACCGACGCAACGCATCCATGACGCGCAGATGAACGCATTGCGCAGGGGGCTGGTCGACTCGGGGCTGAATCCGAGCGAGCAGCCGAACGCCGAGTTCTTCACCGGGCGCAACCCGTGAACAGCCGGCGGGGACACACCTTCGCCGCCGTCTACGGGAGGCTGCGCGCGGCGATCCTCGACGGCGAGCTGGAGGCGGGCGAGATCACGACGCAGATGGCGCTGGCCGAACGCTTCGACGTCGGCCGTACGCCGCTGCGCGAGGCGCTGCGCGTGTTGCAGAAGGAGGGTCTGGTCGTCAACGACCCCAACCGGCGCGTGCAGATCACGGCGCACAGCGTCGCCGACGTCGAACAGTTATACGTCGCGCGCGTGATGCTCGAGTCCGAGGCGGTACGCGCGACGGTGCCGCAGCTCACCTCACGCGACGATGCCGAGCTGCTCGGCTACCTCGCGCAGATGGACCACTACGGAGGAGCGAGCGACTGGATCGCGCTGCGCGATCCGCACCGCGCTTTCCATCATCGCCTGTACTCGGCCGCGGGCGAGCGCCTGATCGGATTGATCGCCGAACTGGCCGAGCACGGCGAGCGCTACCGCGCGGCCAACGCGGCCAGCGCGGAGCTGTGGGAACAACGGCAGGCCGAGCATCGGGCGATCGCCGCCGCGGCGGGCCGCCGCGACCCCGAGCTGAGCGCGCAGCTGCTGGTCGAGCACTACGTGCGCACAGCGGTGATGATCTGCGCTGACCTGGAACCGGAGCACGACCTCAGACGGCTCACGGCGACGGTCGCGCGCGTGGCGCCCGGTGCCGAGCGCCCGCTGGCCGCCGGCACCACGCGCGGTGAGCACCCGACGGCTGAACGGAGCGGTGGGCCCTAATCGACGATCGCGACCACCCGCGCCGGTGCCGCGCTGGCGCGCGAGACCTTCAGCGGGAAGCAGGAGACGGTGAAGCCCGTCTTGGGCAGCGCCGCGAGGTTGGTCAGCCGCTCGATCTGGGAGTAGGGCAGGTCGACCTGATGAGCGGCCCACATGATGCCCTGCTCGCCACGCTCGATCGCGGCCTTGGCCTGCAGCTGCAGCGGCGCATCCCAGCCCCAGGCATCGATGCCCATCACGCGGACGCCCTGCTCCCAGAGCCAGCGCGTTGCCTCGGGGGTGACCCCCGGCCCGTGGTGCATGTAGTCGCGCTGGCCGTAATAGCGGTCGGTCTGGGTGTGGACGAGCACGATGTCAAGCGGCTCGAGCTCGTGGCCGGCCGCCTCGATGCCGGCCCGCATCTGCTCCGCCGTGACCGCGTCGCCGTCCTCGCGGTCGAGCGCGTCGACGACCACGCCGGGCGCGTAGAACCACTCCAGCGGCAGCTCCTCGATCGTCTCGGAGGGCCGTCCCTGGATCGTCGAGTTGTAGTGGTAGGGAGCGTCGAGGTGGGTGACGCTGTGGGTCCCGATCGAGAGCCGCTCACCGGCCGGTCCCTCGCCGCGCAGCAGCAGGTTGGGATCGGTGCCGAAGCCCTGCCTGAACTCCTCGGCGCCGTGCGCGTGGTCGGTGTAGCTGACCTCGCTGCGCAGGAAGTCCGGCAGGTCGGGTGGATCGGAGACGATCAGGTGGGAGAGGTCGACGATCTTGGTCATTGCGGGGCTCCTTTCAGCTCGTGGATCACTTCCGCCAGCGCCTCCATCTGGGGCATCGGGATCATCACAGCCTCGATCCCGAAGCGCGCGCGGAGGCCGGCGAGCTGCTGCGCCATTTGGGTGGCGGTCCCGGAGAGGACCATGGGTGAGTCGGCGAGCGCCTCCTCGCCGAACTTCGATGCCAGCATCGAGATGAAGTGCTCGCCGCCGGCGATCGCGGCGCGCACCGCGTCGACCCCGCCCGTGTGGTGAGAGATCGTGGCGGCGATCGGCAGCTGCAGCTCGAGGCCGGCAAAGCGCTCGCCGGCGGCGGCCCGCACCTGGTCGACCATCTTCTCCAGGAAGGCGGCGCTCGGGTCCGGAGCCTGGAGCATCGAGAGGCTGACGATGTCGGCCTCACGCGCCGCCAGCGCGAGCATCCGTGGTCGCGTGGCGCCGAGCATGATCGGCGGGTGCGGGCGCTGCAGTGGCGACGGTTCGCCGGCCATCGCGCTGATCGTGAAGAACTCGCCGTCGAAGCTGAAGGCCTGCTGCGCCATCACGCCCTTGACGACCTGGACGTACTCGGTCAGCCGGCGCAACCGCTGCGGCGCCGGATCGAAGGCGATGCCGGCCATCCGGTACTCGGGCTCGTTCCAGCCCATGCCGAGACCGAGCTCGAGCCGGCCGTCGCTCAGCACATCTAGCGACGCCGCCTCGCGGGCGAGCACCGCCGGATGGCGGAAGTCCTGGTTGAGGACCGAGGTGCCGATGCGGATCCGCCGCGTCACCATCGCCGCCGCGGTCAGCGCCGGCAGCGGCGAGAAGTGGGAGAAGTGGCGGCCCTCCAGCTCGAGGTGGTCGGAGCAGAGGACGACGTCATAGCCGAGCTGTTCGGCCCGGCGCACCGCCTCGACATAGCCCTCACGCGTCGGCGCGCCGACGACCACCCCGAAGCGCATCAGTGTCCTCCGGAGCCCGAGCGGATCGGCTCGCTGCCGTCCCATCCGATCGAGGACGAACGGATCAGCTCGTAGAAGCCCTCTATCTCCGGCCCGCGCCGCAGCAGCTCGACGTGGTGGCCGAGCAGGCCGCGACCGTCGTGCCAGCGCGCGGCCACGGGCCCGGCCGATCCAGTGTGGAAGACCGGAAGCCCGGCCCCGGCCAGCGCGGCGCTCTCGGCTTCGAGGTCATCGACCAGCATGCCGATGTGCCCGACCTTGGGCGCGCCGGCGCCGAGCAGGTCCGCGAGCAGCGGCGGCGTGGCCGAATGCACCACGGTCAGCTCGATCTTGATCGTCCCCCACTGGCCGAAGGCTGAGGAGTGGTCGTACTGCGCGGGCTCGCCGTTGAAGGTGCATACGTCGAACGGCAGGTGCGAGACCACGAAGAATGGCCCGGCGCCGAAGGTGCTGAGCGCCCAGGCGACGCCCTCCTCGAGGTCATCGACGACGTAGCCGACGTGCTCGATCGGCGGTAGCGGCAATGTCATCGCGGGTCTCGCTGGCTTATCTCGGACTGGCTCATCTCCGGACTCCAATCGTGGGCAAGGCATCCTAATCGCGTGTGCATACGCATACAAGACAACGTGGAGGTCACCGAGGGCGCTCGGCGACGACGTAGCGGAACAGGTTGTGCAGCGTGACCGCACCGTCGGTGCCGGTGAACTGCGCCATCGCCACGCTCAGAGCGGCAACCACCGGCTCGCGTCCGGCGACACGCACGGCGCGGGCGCCGCCGGCGGAGCAGAGCAGCGCGCGCAGCGACGTGTCGCGGTCGCCGTAGCGCCACGTGACGGGCTGCTCGGCGCACTCGCGCACGATCAGACCCGCAGCGGCCACCGCCTGCTCGAGGCCGGCCGCGGTCGAGAGCGAGTAGGGCTCATATCCGTCCGGGCGGCCCTCGACCCGCTCGACCAGCTGCTTCATCGCCAGGTGCAGGGCGGTGCCCTCGTTGCGCTCCGGGTCGGCGAAGACGGCGGCCACCAGCCGGCCACCGGGATGCAGCACGCGTGCCGCTTCGGCGAGACCCTCAGCCGGATCGGGCGCGAACTGAAAGGCGTTGGCGCCGGTGACCACGTCGAAGCTCCGCTCGCCAAAGGGCAGCGCGGCGAGGTCACCTTCGCGCAGATCCGCGGCGTCCGTGCGCTCGGTGCCTATCCCCAGAAGCTCCGGACAGGCGTCGATGCCGGTCACGCGCGCTCCGCGCGCGGCCGCGCGCTGGAGCAACAGGCCCGAGCCACAACCGACGTCGAGCAGCGCCGTGCCCTCGCCGACGCCGCCGGCGTCGAGCATCCGCTCGTAGAGCGGGAGATTCTCGGGCTCGGCGAGCTCGGCCCAGTCACGTGGTGCCGTGCCCCACAGCGAGCGCTGCTGCGCCAGTACCGGCGCGGGCGTGCTCACGGGCGCACCGCCGGGCGGATGTTCTGATTGAGCCGCAGAACGTTCGCGGGGTCGTAGTCGTCCTTGATCGCCGCGAGACGCTCCTGCAGCGCGCCATAGGCGGTGGCGGCGGCATCGCCCTCGTCGCCCTCCATGAAGTTCGAATAGGCGCCGCCGCTGAGGTGCGGAGCGATCGCGTCAAAGGTCTCGCGGCACCAGCCGATCTCGCGCTCGGTCTCGGCCGGGGCGCGCCACTGAGCCGGCACGTTGATCAGCCAGCGGGCATCGCGGTGAGCGAAGGCGGTGGCGTCGGCCGGGGTGTCGCTGATCGCCCCGCCCATGGCCAGCAGCTCGATCACGGACATGTCCGAGCCGATGCGCTGCGCGCGCGTGCCGAGCACATCCGCCAGCGCCGCGGTGAGCCGATCGGTGAAGCCGGCCTTGACGTAGGCCCGCAGCGTCCCCGGAGCCAGCAGTTCATCGGTTAGCGTCTGCATCCGCAGGTAGGGGACCCGATCGATCGACGCGCCGGGGGCGTCCAGCTGATCGCGGATCCGGGCCAGCAGCGCATGCCCGGCGCCGGGCTCGCCCGACCACTCGATCAGCGACATGATTCCCGGCCGGCGCCCGAGCCCGCGCGGGACGAACGGAGCACCGGGCGGCGGCTTGCGCAGGAAGGAGGTCCAGAGCAACTCGCGCGGGGTGGCCGGGTCGCTCATCACCCGCTCGGCCAGTGCCAGCACAGCGCGGGCGCGTTCCAGCGGCTGGAAGCAGCCGAGCACGACCAGCTCGGTCAGCGGCTGCGCGCGGAACACGAACTCGCTGACCACACCGAAGTTTCCGCCGCCGCCACGCAGACCCCAGAACAGCTCGGGCAGCCGCTCGCTGGATGCGCGCACCACGCGCCCGTCGACCAGCACGACCTCAGCCTCCAGCAGGCTGTCGATCGTCAGCCCGAAGCGCCGCATCAGACGCCCGACGCCACCGCCCAGCGTGAGGCCGCCAACGCCGGTGTGCGAGACGACCCCGACCGGCACGACCAGGCCGTACGCCTGGGCCTCGCGGTCGACGTCGCCGAGCAGCGCCCCGCCCTGCACCCGCACGATCCGCTCGGCCGGATCTACCTCGATGCGGTTGAGCGGACGCAGGTCGATCACCAGGCCGCCATCGACCGTCGAATGGCCCGGCAGCGAATGGCCGCCGCAGCGGATCGCGATCGGTAGCCCGCGCTCACGCCCGTAGGCGAGCGCCGCGGCGACGTCCGCGGGCGACCCGCAGCGGGCGATCAGCGCCGGGCGGCGATCGTGCAGCAGATTCCAGACCTCGCGCCGGGCCTCATAGTCCGGATCATCGGCCCGCAGCAGTTCTCCTGTGAACCCATCGACTACGGTCGCTGTCATCGGTTCTCGCCCTCTCGCTTCCAGTCCGTCGGTGAATACCTATAGACTTATAGCTATCGTGAGCGCAAGCCTACCACTGGCCAACGCCCTGCGCGACATCTCCTGGCTGCTGCCGCGTACGCTCGGCCAGGCGCCCAGTCCGACGGCGGCGATGCCGCGCTCGGAGGTCGAGGTCATGCGCCTGCTCGTGCGGCGTCCCGGCCTCAGCGTTAACGAGGCGGCAGCGGAGCTCGGCCTGCAACCACCAAACCTGTCGACAGCCGTGCGCGCGCTGGTGGCCCGCGGCGAGCTCGAACGGCGGCCCGATCCTGACGACGGCCGGATCGTGCGGCTGCACCCCACCGAGAAGGCGCTCGCGGTGCGGGCGGCGCAGGAGCTTGCTTGGGGCAGGGCGCTGGATCACGTGCTCGCCGAGCTGGAGCCAGGCGATCATGAGCGCCTACTGGCCGCGGCGCCGGCGCTGGCGGCTCTGGTGGCCGCGCTGGCCGAGCAGGCCGAGCAGGCCGAGCAGGCCGAGTAGCCCGGGCTGCCCGATTGCCAGGCGTCGCCTCGGTTGAGCATACGCATGCAGTATGCGTAGGCTTGGGTCATGCCACGGATCGACACACACGCACACGTCCTGCCGGCGTCCTACGTCGAGGCGCTGCCGCAGCAGCTCCGCGCGACCCACCGGCCACTCGCGGTGGAGGCGCTCGATCAGATGATGCGGCGCTACGCGATCGATGCGGCGGTCGTCTCGGCCGGTCCGCCCGGCGTGTTCTTTGGTGACATGGGGCAGGCCCGCGAGCTCGCACGGATCCTCAACGAGGAGCTCGCCGCGGTCGTGCGCGGCGCGCCGCAGCGCTTCGCGGCGCTGGCCAGCCTGCCACTGCCGGACGTCGGCGCCGCGATCGAGGAGCTGCATCACGCCCTCGACCTGCTGGCGCTCGACGGTGTGATGCTGACCACGCACGTGGCCGGCACCTACCTCGGCGATGCCGGGCTCGAGCCGTTGATGGCCGAGCTCGACCGGCGCGGCGCCTATGTGTTCGTGCACCCGACGTTCCCGCCCAACGGGCAGCCGCTGACACAGCACCCGATCTGGCTCTATGAGTTCCCGTTCGAGACCACGCGCGCGATCGCCAACCTGATCTATGGCGGTGCGTTCGAGCGCCATCCGAACATCCGCTGGCAGTTCGCCCACCTCGGCGGCACGGCGCCGTTTCTGGCGCATCGCCTCGCCTCGCTGGCCGAGCGGGAGCCCGAGCAAGCGGCCGAGGCGCCGGCCGGAGCGCTCGCCTACCTCGCTCGCCACTACTACGACACGGGCCTGTCCAACCACCAGGTTGCGGTCGAGGCGACAGCCGAGGTCGCTGGGTTCGAGCACATCGTGTTCGGCACCGACTGGCCCTACCTGGCACTGCCCGATGGCGACGATGCGACGCCCGGCCTGAGCTTCCTCGGCGACGGCGCGCGCCGCCAGCTCGAGGGCGAGCACGCGCGTGCGCTCGTGCCCCGCCTGTTCGGCTGATCCGCGGACGCTGCGGCTCGGGTTGTGGTCAGCGGACCACAACCCGAGGGCAAACGCTAGAGCGGGACGGCGCTCGCCGCGGCGGCCGCGTCGCCGAACTGCGGGCGGTGCTTGGGCAGCGTAAGCGAGCCGATCAGCGCGACGCCGAGCAGCACGCAGGCCCACACGAACGTGTGGCCGAAGGCGGTGGCCATCGGCCCGGCAAGGTGGGCTCGGACCGCCGGCGAGACCGCCGCCGCGCCGATCGTGCCGTGACTGCCGTGGCCGAGCTGGTCGGCGAGCGCGGTGGCCAGAAGCACCGACAGCACGGCGGTTCCGATCGAGGCGCCCGTCTGCTGGATGATGTTGAGCGCGGTCGAGGCGCGCGCGGCGGCGGCACCCGGGGCCGACTGCATCGCACCCGTGAAGATCGGCATCATCGCGAAGCCCATCCCGAGCCCGAACACGAACAGGTCGATGCAGACCGCCAGCCACGATGTGTTCGGCCCGATCTGCGTCAGCCAGATGACCGATGCCAGCACGCCGAGCAGGCCGAACGGGACGATCTTGCCCGAGCCGGTCTTGTCCGAGAGCTGGCCGGCGATCGGCATCGTGATCATCGACCCGAGGCCCTGCGGCGCCAGCAGCACGCCGGCCATCAGCGGCGACTCGCCGCGTACCGCCTGGAAGTACAGCGGCAGCAGCAGGAACGCCCCAAAGACCGAGATCACCATCAGCGCCAGCGACATCGACGAGGTGGCGAACGTGCGGTTCTTGAACAGCCGCAGGTCGATCAGCGGGTCCTTGGTACGCAACGCGTGCCGCACGAACGCGGTCAGCAGGACAAGCCCGATGAGCAGCGGGATCAGCACCTGTTTCGAGCCGAAACCACCGGAGGAGCTGGACTTGGCCAGCCCGTAGATGACCAGCGCCAGACCGGGGGAGACCAGCACTAGATCGACCAGGTCTAGCCGCTCCGAATGCTGAGCTACATCCTTGGGCAGGACGCGCAGCGCCAGGATCAGCGCCGCGATCCCGACCGGAAGGTTGATGAAGAAGATCCAGCGCCAGCTCACATCGGCGACCAGCCAGCCGCCGAGGATCGGGCCCAGGATCGGGCCCAGCAGCATCGGTACGCCCATGATCGCCATCACGCGCCCGATCCGCTGCGGGCCGGCGGCACGCGTCAGGATCGTCATGCCGGCCGGCATGATCATGCCGCCGCCCAGGCCCTGCAGCACGCGGAAGAGGATGATCGTCGCCGAGGACCAGGCGAGGCCCGACAGGCACGAACCGAGCACGAACATCGCGATCGAGCCCATGTACAGGCGCTTGGTGCCGAAGCGGTCGGCGATCCAGCCACTCAGCGGGATGACGGTGGCCAGCGCCAGCGTGTAGCCGGTGGCCACCCACTGGATCGTCGGCAGCGTCGTGTGGAAGCGCGCGGCCAGCGTGTTGATCGCGACGTTGACGACCGTCGTGTCCAGGATCGACATGATCGCGCCGAGGATCACGACCGTCGCGACCATCAGCAGCGCGCGGCTGATGTGGGTGTCGTCGGCCTCTGCCGCGGATGAGCCAGCAGTCAGGGCTTCTTCGGTTGCGCTCATTCGAAGGGCCTCCCACGTCGCGTCGAATCTGGGGTCGGGCTCCCAGGTTAACGAAGCGACGCGGCCGAGTCGCTACCGCGGAAACGCTGCGGCGACCCCACCGTCGACGTTCAGCAGGTTGCCGGTGCTCTTGCCCGAGCGCGCCGGCGAGGCGAAGTGCATCACCGCCTGCGCGATGTCCTGCGGGAGCACGCTGACGCCGAGGACGGTGCGCTTGCGGTAGTGCTCGTCGAGCTCCTCGGGTGCG
>DASZMI010000002.1:0-2868 GCA_035551915.1 Solirubrobacteraceae bacterium
GAACCCGAGGGCGGGAGCGAGCACCGCAGGCAGATTCGGCGGCTGGTCAGGTAGCGAACTCGCACTCGCGTAGGCGGTCGGACTGGTGCACCGGCCTTCGCGAGAGGTGATCATGCAATCGGCTATGCGGGCAAGGGAAGAGCGCCAGAGCGGCCAGGCTTAAGGAGGTGTCGGCGGCGAGCTGGGGCGGCCGTTGCGGGCGCAGGAGAGGACGCGGCTGGCAATCCTGGCGCTGCCGACCACCACGCTGGCTCTCGCGATCACCATCGTCTCCACCTACCTCGGCGAGGTGACGCACGGTTACACCCAGCAGACGGTGGTGATCGCGCTGGTCATCGGCAGCGAGGGGATCATGGCGCTGTGGATCCCGCTCCTCGCCGGAGCCGAATCCGATCGCCTGCGCACCGCGATTGGCGGGCGGCTGCCGTTCGTGATCGCCGGTGCCGTCCCCGCCGCGGCTGCCCTCGTCTTGATCGGCTTCATGAACTCACTGCTCTCGGTCGCGCTCGCCGCCGCGGTCTTCTTCGCGTTCTACTTCGTCGCCTATGGGCCCTACCGGACGCTGTATCCGGATCTGGTCGGCGAGGATGAAGTCGCGGGTCGGGCTCAGGGCACCCAGGCGGCGGCACGCGGCCTCGGCACCGCCATGGCGCTCCTGGGCGGCGGAGTGCTGCTCAGCCTCACCCGGGCGCTTCCCTTCGTCGTCGCGGCGCTGATCCTCTTCGTCGCGGTCATCGCGTTCCTGCTCCTGCTCCTGCGCAGCGGACTTCCTGAGCAGCGTCGCGAGGCCCAGACGGTCGCCACGCTCGCGCGGCGGCTGCTGAGGCTCCTGTCGTTGAGGTTCGACTGCACGCTCGGCGCGCAGCTGCTGCGGGAAACGCTTGCGGTCGAACGAGGCTGCTGCAGCTTTCTCACCATCGACTACGAGCCCGCCGATCTGACGCTGTGGATCAGCACCGATTCGGCGCACGGCGACGTGATCGCCGCGCTCGCGCAAGCGTTGACCGGCTCAGCAGCAGCTGGTTGATCAGCACGCGCGCGACGGCTTGATCTGCGCGACTTCTCGTCGCCGAGGGCTCTTACACGTCGAGCGACGAGGAGCGCCACGCGGACCGCGCTGCAGTTCCGCCAGCGTGCGGCGAGGCAGTCCGGGCACCCGGGCTGCGCGAGCGTCGGCGGCAGTGGCTTGGCCTGCGCCTACATCGCCTCTTTGATGCCGCGGAGGATCAGCCACACGTTGACCGGATAGGCGGTCAGGAACCCGAGGATCATGCCGATCTGCATCAAAAACCAGTAGGCGGCGTGGTCGGGCTTGAGGTGCGGGGCGGTGAAGAGAACGAGTTGCATGATCGCCATCCAGCCGAACAGTCCGATCTCAAACGCGGTCAGCGACAGGGTGTCGGCCTTGAGCGCGGAGATGATCCCGTCGCGCGCGCCGAGGCCGCGCATCGGGGCGATCGCGAAGTACTGAAAGGCGATCCCGAGCACGAACGCGAGGGCGAAGTCGGCGATGTACTCGGCCGGGAGCGCGAGCCCGAGCAACCCAAAGGCGGCGGCGAACACGATCCAGGCGCCGATGATGTCGCCCAGCGTGCAACCGGCGCCGCAGTGGCTGACCCCGATCGCGACTGAGACCGGTTCGCCATAGTCGGGCTCGCGTCCGGTCTGATGTTGATAGCGGGGGCTGTTGAGCCGCCCCCAGCGCCGGTATCCCCACCAGGCGAGCGGACCGAAGTACAGCGCTGTCACCGGCCACACAGCGTCCATCACCGCCATCTTCTGGCGATACCCGCGGGCGAAGATGTCGTAGCTGATCAGGCCGGCGGTCGCGAAGGCGAGCGCCAGCGAGATCCACGCGATGATCGTCAGCCACGTCGGGGGCACAGCTCAACGCTACCCGGCAGGGGTATTCCGCAACTTCAGTCCATGGGCCCGATGAGGCGAGCGCTGGCAGGTGCGACGAGACGGAAGCGGTCAGCCGCGGCGCATCAGTCGCCCGACCGCGGCCATCAGCTCCTCGGTCTTGGCGTCGCGGTCGTCGTGCTCGGCGCCCAGCACGCAGTGGTGGGCGTGATCGTCGAGCAGCCCGAGGGCAACCTTGTCCAGCGCGGCCTGGGCGGCTGAGATCTGGGTGAGGATGTCGATGCAGTACCGGTCATCGGCGACCGTGCCCTCGATGCCGCGGATCTGCCCCTCGATCCGCTTCAGGCGCGCGAGCAGCTGGTCCTTGGTGGCGGTATAGCCTCGGGCGGGCGTCTCGGCCCTTGGCATCGCGAGCGAGTATACCAGCTACCCCTACCCCCTAGGGGTATCTTGTAGCGTGTGGGCTGTAGGTGTTCTTGATGTCATCTGGCACGGGCTGCGCGACAGCTTTTTGATGGCGCGGGAGGTGTGGCGGGCGCTGGTGCTCGGGTTCGCGATCTCCGCGATCGTGCTGGCCGGATAGCCCGGCACGAGCGTCGAGCTGAGCTGGCCGATGGTGGCGTTGATATCACCGAGGAGGCCGGCCGGGGCGCTGGCGACGCAGCTGCCGGTGAGGACGCGCGAGTCGATCAGGCTGGGCTCGGGAAGCGGGGGCACGGAGCGATCGGCGGCGGCGAAGTTGAAGGCGGTGGTGAGGTCGCCGGTGACCGATCGCCGCCAGGCCGACAGGTTCGGGACCTCGGCCCCGAAGCGCGTCTCCAGGAAGCGCAGGGTCGAGGTGTGGTCGAAGGTGTCCGAGCACACGAACCCTCCCCGCGCAAAGGGCGAGGCGACGAGCATGGGCACGCGGAACCCGAGCCCGATCGGCCCGCTGACCCCGCCGGCGTCGCTGGGGAGCGGGCTCACGGTCAGGTACTCCCCGGCCGTGCCCGCCGGCGCCGTGGG
>DASZMI010000003.1:0-22439 GCA_035551915.1 Solirubrobacteraceae bacterium
GCCGACATCGCGTACGGCGTTGGCGCGCAGCCGCCACCACAGACCCGGAAGCTGGTGGTGAACGAGCCGTAGTGATCTGCGGGATCGGTGACGGACATCGCGAGCGTGTAGGTGCCGGCCTTGAGCTTCGGGCTGTTGAAGCCGCGGGTGCCGGCGAAGAAGCTCTTCTTCGTGTAGAGGTAGTTCTTGCCGTTGCGGCTGAGCGTGACGCCGACGGCCGCGTACTTGGTCAGCTTGAAGCGCAGGCTGAACCTCTGCGCCGCGGGGGCGCTGCTGGTGACGAGCGTCAGCTGCGGTCTGTTCAGCAGGTCGCCCGCGAACCGCTGGTAGGTCCTGCAGTAGACCGGGCCCTGCGTCTTCTGGCAGAGCAGCCTGAGGAAGCCTGTGACGAGCTGGTGATAGTTGAGCGGGTCGGCCTCACCGGGCTGATACAGCGACCAGCCCGGCACCACGAACGAGTTGAGCTCGGCCTGCGCCTGTGCGGTGCCGGCGTTGTAGAGGTTGCTGGCGACCGGGTCCAGCGACACCTGCTGGTAGTCATAGAGGCCCAGCAGCGTCTGCAGGAAGGCGTTGATGATGTCCGTGCCCGGGGTGAACGAGTACTGCAGATAGCGTGTGCCAATCGAGGTCGGCACGGCGACACCGACCGGCGGTTTGGTCTGCAGCAGCCCCAGCGCGTTGTGCGCGTAGGTGAGGTACTGCGGGTTCTTGGTGGCCAGGTAGGCGTTTGTCAGCGCCTCGAGGCCGGTGGCCTGGGCCATCGCGCTCACCCACGGCGGCTTGCCGCCGTCCCAGTTGAAGTAGTACTCCCAGGCCAGGCCTCCCCCGCGGCGGACCGCCAGGGGAACCATCTCGCTCATCAGCGTTACCAGCTTGGGATAGTCGGCGGCGCCGGCCTCGTAGTAGCCGTCGCCCTCGCCAAAGGTGTGCAGCACCTGCAGCTGAATCCCAGAGCCGGCATAGAACTCCCAGACCAGCTCCGAGCCCTGGAACTGGACCGAGGCCCCGTTTGCCAGACTCGCGCCGCTCTTCCAGTAGGACGCGTTGTTGGCGAGCGTCAGCATCAGCACCGGCAGGCGGGCGACGGTGATCTGCTTGTCGGTAGCCATCTGGTTGAGCGTGGCGATCACGTCACCCAGCTGGGTGGCGCGCCACTGCGCCAGGTGCGTCTGCTCGCCGAGTGCCTGGCGCCAGGTGCGCAGGTCGGCCTGGTAGGCGGCTGCCTGAAGTGCCCCGCTCTGCTCGAGCTTGAGCAGCGCCTGGGCGACGGTGATGGTCTTGACCGTTTTTGGCTTCTTCTTGCCGGCCGCGGCGTGCAGGGCGCTGGCGGCACGTGCGAGCGGCAGCCGTGAGGACGGCGTGATCGTCAGGATCGGGCCGGCGGGGACCAGCAGCGGGCCGTCCACCGGCATCGCCGGCAGATTTGGGTTCGCGGCATCCCCGGTGAGGAACCGGTTGTTGACGACGTGCGTGCGTCCGTTGTGGTCAAAGACGGTCACCATGGCCGCCGGCGCCGAGCGGGCGGCCATCCCCAGGACCGAAAGAACACACGCCGCCGCGAGCAATGCCCTGGTAACGGGCACTTGCGGCATGCGCCTGAGCATCGGGGCCGATGATAGGTTTGGCCCGCGGGATTTCTGCACGCTTCCGTGCGACACCGCGTCCCGGCCGATCTTGCGCAGAGCACTCCTCACAGCCACGTCTCTTCTAACCGCTGTGGTCGTCGCGGGTTGCGGTGGCGGTTCGGCGAAGTCCCAGAACGGGACGGCGCAGTCCGCGGCCGCGCACCGGGTCCTGGCGCAGAGCTTCGACGGTCACCACGCCATCACCAGCGGTGTGCTCACGCTCGATCTGAAGGTCGTGCCGCGGGGCTCGTCGACGATCACGGGGCCGATCGAGGCCGCCTTCGGCGGCCCCTTCATGAATCAGGGGGCCGGCAAGCTGCCGGAGTCCGACTTCACGATCTCGATCTCCGCCGAGGGCCACCGCGGCGCGCTGCAGGTGATCTCGGCGAACGGCAAGGGCTACATCACTGTCGGCGGGCAGAGCTACCGCATGCCGAGCGCGAGCTTCAGGAGCCTCGAGTCGGGATTCGGTTCGCTCGCTTCCTCCGGGGCCGGCTCCAGCGCGAAGTCGGGAGTGCTCTCGTCACTGGGGATCAAGCCGCTGAAGTGGCTGCTCCGTCCGCGGATCGTCGGCAGGACCACGGTCGGCGGGGTCGCGACCACGCGCGTCCGCGCCGGGCTCGACACGGCCGCGATGCTGCGGGACCTCAGCCGTCTGCTCGGCAGGACCGGTTCGCTCGGGATCAGCGGCGCGGGCAGCCTGCCACACAGCATCTCGTCCGCGACGCAGCGCTCGATCGCACGTGCGTTGGGCTCGCCGAGCTTCAATCTCTGGAGCGGCGTCAGCGACAGGCTGATCCGCAGGCTGACGGTCTCGGCAACCGTGCCGGTGACGGGATCGACGCGTACCGCGCTCGGCGGGATGCGCTCGGCGGCCGTCACGTTCGGCTTCGAATACAGCCATGTCAATCAACCGCAGACGATCTCCGTGCCGACCGCGACCAGGC
Source organism: Solirubrobacteraceae bacterium (assembly GCA_035551915.1). Taxonomy (GTDB): domain Bacteria; phylum Actinomycetota; class Thermoleophilia; order Solirubrobacterales; family Solirubrobacteraceae; genus Palsa-465. The sequence continues at coordinate 2,573 of DASZMI010000003.1, forward strand.
CCTACAGTGTCTTCCGCGCTCAGGTCAGCGAGGTCCTCCAGGAGATCGAGAGCGTCCTCTTGACGGGCTCACTCGGGGCGGGCAGCGGCACGACCACGTCGAGCGCCTCGGGCGGCTCGACGGCCGATCGGAAGTACACGCAATGCATCACCGCCGCGCATGGCGACGTGGCGAAGATGCAGAAGTGCTCAAAGCTCCTCGCGACCGGCTGACGCCCTCTTCAAGGTTCTCGCGTCACACGGGAACCGGGGAGCGCACTACGGAGATATAAGGATGGCCGTCCGGCGCCGCGCGTTTGCAAGCTACGAACCGCGATCCAACGAAACCCAATGCTTAGCTTCAAGGCGCCGGCAAGGCTGCAACGGAAAGACATGCAGATGGATGCGAAGAGCTCAGGACGAGACAGCGACAGCCGCCGCCTGCCGTACCAGCCAGGGCTGGACGGCCTGCGCGCGCTGGCGGTCGCCGGCGTCTTCCTGTACCACGCCGGTGTCTCCTGGATGCCCGGCGGCTTCCTCGGTGTCGACCTCTTCTTCGTACTCAGCGGTTATCTGATCACATCGCTGCTGCTGCGCGAATTCTCGACCGACGGCACCATCGAGCTTGTGCGCTTCTGGTACCGGCGTGCCCGGCGGCTGTTCCCGGCGGTCGCGCTGGTGATCCTGTTCGCGCTGCTGGCGACGCTCACGATCGCGCGCGATGACCTCGGCCGCACGCGCGCCGACGCGCTCAGCGCGATCGTCTACCTGACCAACTGGCACGAGATCATCGCCAGCCACTCGTACTTCAACCAATTCGGCCGCCCGTCGCTGCTGCAGCATCTGTGGTCGCTGGCCGTGGAGGAGCAGTTCTACCTGCTCTGGCCGGTGCTGTTGACGCTCGGGCTGCGCAAGCTGCACCCCCGCAACATGCTGATGCTGACCGGCGTGCTGGCGGTCGTCTCGTGCGCGCTGATGTGGCTCTTCTACAACCCCGGCGGCGATCCCTCGCGCGTCTATTACGGCACCGACACGCGGGCCTTCACGCTGCTGATCGGTGCGCTGCTCGCCTTCCTGCTGCCGGCAGCCCAGAAGGCGGCGGCGCGTCGGAGCGGGAGCGCTGACGTGATCGACGGCGTTGGCGTGGCCGCGCTGATCGGGATCCTGGTGCTGTTCGTGACGCTGCAGGACTACCAGCCGTGGCTCTACCGGGGCGGCTTCCTGCTGACGGCGCTGGTCGGAGCCCTGCTGGTCGCGGCCGTCGCACATCCCGGTGGCCGGCTCGGCCACGCGCTTGGCTGGGAACCGCTGCGCTGGCTCGGCGCGCGCTCCTACGGCATCTACCTCTGGCACTGGCCGATCATGCAGCTGACCCGGCCCGGCATTGACATCTCGATGCCCGGCCCGCTGCTGGTGCTGCTGCAGGCCGCCGCCACCGTGGGCGCTGCGGCGCTCTCCTACCGCTACGTCGAGATGCCGATCCGCTCCGGCGATGCCCAGCAGCGGCTGCGCGCCTTCCTCGACCGGCACACCCCGCACCAGCGCCTGGCGTGGGTGGCGGGCACCGGCGCCGCGCTGCTCAGCTTCGCCGGGCTCGGTTTCGCCCTCCCGGCTCCGATCGCGGCGGCCGCGTTCTCCTCGACCGCGACCGCCTCGGCCTTGCAGAAGCTTCCGGCCGGTCTGGGAAGCCCAGGTTCGCAGGCCCAGTCCGGTTCGGGATCGAGCGCGCGCCTGATCGGGACCTCCAACGGCGGCAGCGTGATCGGCACGCAGACGCTGGATGGCCTGCCCGCGGGTCCGCTGTTCCCCGGAGCTCCCGAAGCGGGTGAACCCGGCGCGGGTGAACCCGGCGCCAAGCACAACCGCATATCCGCCGACGAGGTGCTCGCAGTCGGCGACTCGGTGATGCTCGGCTGTGCCCCCAACCTCGAGCAGCTGATCGGTCACCGCCTGCGGGTCGACGCCATCGTCGGCCGCCAGGCCGATGCCGCGATCGCGCGCGTGGCTCAGTACAGGGCCGCCGGTGAGCTGCCCTCCGAAGTGATCGTGCAGATCGGTGACAACGGCCCCGTCTGGTACGCCGACATGCAGAAGCTGCGCCGGGTGCTCAAGGGCGTGCCCGTGGTCGTGCTCGTCAACGTGCGCCTCGCCCGCAGCTGGCAGGGCGAGGTCGACCAGGAGCTCGGCCAGTACCTCAGGTCGTGGCCGCAGGCCGTGCTCGCCGACTGGTTCGACCACAGCTCACAGTCGATGCTGAGTGACGGCGTGCACCCGCAGTACTCCGACCGCGGCGTCTACGCGCACGTCGTCTACGACGCGCTCCAGCAGGCTCAACACAACGCTGCGGCGGACGCGAAGACCAACAGCACCAAGGGCGCGACTCACAAGTCCTGAGCGGGAATCGGCGCGACGCCGGGGAGGTGGTGGCGGATCGACGGCGCGGCCGTCGCCGCCAGCGCCAATCCCAGCCCCCAAGCGGCCACCGCCAGCGTCGTGCTGCTCGAACCGATCCGGTCGAAGAGGAAGCCGACCGCCAGCGGACCGAACCAGGTCAGCGACATCGAGCTGGTGGTCGCGATCGCCTGGATCCGTCCCTGCAGCTCATCCGGCGCCACGGCGATCCGCGAACCGGCAACCACCGCGTTGACGGCCGGCGCCAGGAATTCGGCGCAGGCGGCGATCACGCCCATCAGCAGCGCGTTGTGGACGACCAGCAGCAGCAGCAGGACCGCGACCGCCAGCCAGGGCCCGCCGATGAGCAGCGCACGCGAGCTGAAGCGCCGTGTCAGCGGTCCAACCAGCAGCGCGCCGATCAGCCCTCCCGCGCTTGAGATCGTGAACATCACGCCGATCTCCGCTGGGGTGGCGTGGTGCTGGCGCGCGAGCAGCAGGATCAGCAGGTAGCAGGCGACGAACATCGGGTTGCCGGCGGCGAACAGGATCGAGGTTGTGCGGTAGAAGGGCTGCTCGCGGTACCAGTGCAGGCCCTCGAGCAGCTCACCGCGGACCTCGCTCCAGGGGCGGCGCGGTTGCACTGAGCGCACCTGGAAGTCGGTGCGGGTGGCGGCGACGGCGGCCGTCGAGCAGAGGTACGAGGCCGCGTCGGCGATGAACGGCACCGCCCGCGCGATCGAGAACAGCAGGCCGCCCAGCGACGGTCCGATCAGCGCCGCGGCATAGGCGCGGCCCTCGTTACGCGCGACCGCGTCCTGCAGCTGCTCGCGCTCGACGACCTGGGCCAGTGCCCCGCGCTCGGCGATGTGCGCGGTCGCGAACAGCCCGCCCTCGACAAACGACACCGCCAGGATCTGCAAGAAGGTCGGCCGCCCGAGCGCCAGCGCCAGCACGATGCTGAGCGCGCCGAGCAGGCGCACGACGTCGCAGAAGATCATCAGGTGCTTGCGGTTGAAACGGTCGGCTAGCACCCCCGCCGGCAGCGAGAAGAGCGCCACCGGCAGCCACTTGGCGAGACCGACGACGCCGGCCTGGGTCGGCGAACCGCTCAGCGCCAGCACCAGCAGCGGGTAGGCGATCGCCGCGCTCTGCGAGCCGATGTCGGAGAGCGTCTCCCCGATCCACAGCAGCTGAAAGTCGCGGTTCAGTAGCAGCCGCCGCTCGCGCATGAGCGCACCTTAGGGGGGCGGCGCAGCGGCCGGCGACCGGGCAGGCGAAGCAGCGGCGAGGTGAGCGGGCGAAGCAGCGGCGAGCCCGCTCAAGCACAGCCCCTACTCCCGGCCGGCCTCCTGGTCGTCCGCTTCGAGCTCATCATCGGTGTCGTCCTCGTCGAGCTCGGACACGCCACCGGCGTGGAGATGGACCTGGAAGCGCTCGAGCAGCGCGTCGCGGCGATCCTCATCGACGGGCACGTCGTCGGAGATGCGGATCCAGTCGGCCCCCTCGTACTCCTCCATGTTGAAGATCTCGCCGTCGATCTCGGGCGAGTCGTCGACGACGATCATCACCTCTGTCTGTGGGTTGAAGTAGGTGCCGGGGCGGTTCAGGAGCTCATCGAGCTCAACGCGGTTTGAGTCAGCCATGGACTGCAGCCTACCCATTTGCGGAGGGGCTCACAAAGCCGCGCGAGCGATGGTCCGCACCCGCACCGGCAGGCGCCCGCCGTCCACACCGGCGCTCGGCTTGGAGGCCGCTTGCGATACCCTCCCCAAGGGTATTGACTGACTAGTCAATCGCCTGGTCGCGATAGGCCCGGCGAGGCACCATCCGAGTCCCGGCGGCGCGAGTTTCACTGGGAATGAACCTGAAGGAGAGAACCCTCACGTGATTGATTTCACGCTCACCGACGAACAGCTCGCGATGCGCGAGATGGCGCATGACTTCGCCGAGAAGGAGATCCGCCGCGTCGCCTGGGAGTACGACCGCGATGGCACCTGGCCGCAGGACATCATCGACAAGGCCTGGGAGCTCGGGCTGATGAACGGCCACCTGCCCGAGGAGTACGGCGGCCCGGGGCTGAGCTGCCTCGATGGCTGCATCATCGAGGAGGAGATCGCCTGGGGCTGCTCGGGCATCGGCACCTCGCTGTCCTGCAACGGCCTGGCCATCGCCCCGATCTCGATCGGCGCCTCCGAGGAGCTCAAGAAGGAGTACCTCGGGCGCCTGGCCGAGGCGCCGCTGCTGGCCTCCTTCTGCCTGACCGAGCCCGACGCCGGCTCCGACGTCTCGGGAATGAAGACGACCGCCACGCGCAGGGGCGACAAGTGGGTCATCAGCGGCTCCAAGTGCTTCATCACCAACGGCGAGTACGCCAACTGGTACACGGTCTTCGCCAAGACCGACAAGGACGCCGGGCACCGCGGCATCTCCTGTTTCATCGTCCCGCGCGACGCCGGCGTGGTCGTCGACAAGCACGAGGACAAGATGGGCCAGCGGGCCTCGAACACCGCCACGATCACCTTCCCCGACGTCGAGATCCCGCTGGGCCACCTGGTCGGCGAGGAGAACAAGGGCTTCAAGCTGTCGATGATGACGCTCGACCGCACCCGCCCCGGCGTCGCCGCGATGGCCACCGGCGTGGCCCGTGCTGCCTGGGAGATGGCAATGGACTACTCCAAGGAGCGCGTCCAGTTTGGCGTACCGATCGCGATGCACCAGGCGATCCAGTTCATGCTCGCCGACATGGCGACCAAGGTGCACCTCAGCCGCCTGGCCTACATGAACGCCGCCACGCTGCTCGATCAGGGCAAGCGCAACACGCTCGAGTCCTCGCACGCCAAGCGCTTCGCCGCGGACTCGGCGATGGAGGTCGCGACCGACGCCGTGCAGGTCTTCGGCGGTTACGGCTTCATCAAGGAGTACAAGGTCGAGAAGTTGATGCGCGACGCCAAGATCCTGCAGCTGTACGAGGGCACCGCCCAGATCCAGCGGCTCGTGATCGCACGCGAGACGCTGCTGCCGCGCCAGTGATGACTTTATGGGGGCGGCCCTGCGGGGGCCGCCCTTTCTAATCTGCGTCCAGCTGGAAGCGCCCGTTGGCGTAGATCACTCGCTCTGAGCCGTCGTGCATGACCGCGGTGACGGTGCGGTCGGTCGTCGAGACGATGTCGTTGTGGACGGCGGCCTTGAGGTTGTAGCCGAGCTGCTCCCACTCCTCCTCGGTGACCGCGGTGGCGTCGCCGTCGTAGGTGTCGTTGAGGGACATGCCGACGGCCATGTGGGTGTTGCCGAACGGGCCGCCGGCGTTCTCGTCATAGAGCGTGTTGGCCATGAAGCGGTCGATCCGCGACAGGCGCGCGTCGGTCATCGAGAACTCGCCCAGCCGGTTGCCGCCGGGCGCGGCGACGATCTGCTCGATCAGCTCGGGCGTCTCATCGGCGGTCGCGCTGGTGACGATGCCGTCCTTGAACTCGAGGCGCACGCCCCGGGCGATCATGCCATGGCTGAAGAGCGGCTCGGAGAACTTGACGTGGCCGTTGGTGCCGCGCCAGTCGGGGCTCGTGAAGATCTCGAAGCTCGGGATGTTGCGGCCGCTGCCGCCGATCCAGCGGCGCTTCTCACCCATCGTGATCCACAGGTCGATCTCCGGCGCCTCCAGGTGCATGCGCTCGATCGGGAGCGAATTCAGCCAGTCGCGATATCCGTGGATCGCGTCGAGCGTCTCGCGCCAGCGCGCGATCGGGTCGGGGTCGTCGAGGAAGCAGGCCCTGATGATCTGCTCCCAGTACTGCTCGACCGTGGCTCCGGCCTCGGCGGCCATCGCCTCGGTGCCCCAGAGGCCGACCGTCCAGTGCAGGAGACCGGCGGCCTCCTTCTCCTGGCGCCACTCCATCAACGGCATGAAGGTCGCCTGGCGGCGCATCATCTTCCGCGGGTCGACACCCTTCATCGACTGCGGGAAGTCGGTGCCGTCGATGAAGAGCATGTGGTCGATCTCATCGATCTGGCCGCGGCGGTACCTGGCGGGGAAGAAGTCGAGCTGCGCATCTGTGGCCAGCTCGTAGAAGTCGCGCTGCAGGTTGAAGCGATCGTCCTCGGTGATGTCCAGCTGCTGGATCACGTTGCCGCCGGAGCGCCACACGGCCCGGCAGCACTCGGCGAACAGCGGCTTGGTCTCCTCGGAGCCGACGACCAGCACGGTCTCGCCCTCCTTGATGCCCTGACCGTCACCGAGCGCGAAGTTCACCAGCAGGCGGCCGTAGCGCTCGACGATTTCCTGACTTGGCTCGTAACTCATGGCGGCAGGTTACCCTTAGGGCACACCACGAGGTCGCTGACAGGCTAGCCGTCGGCGTCGAGCTGGAACTGCCCGTCGGCGTAGATCACGCGCTCGCTGCCATCGCTCAGCACGGCGGTGACCGTGCGATCGGAGGTGGAGACGATGTCGGTGTGGATCGCCGACTCGTTGAAGCCGAGCCGGTCCCAGTCCTCGGTCGCCAGCGTGGCCGGGTCACCGACGTAGGTGTCCTGGTAGGCGTTGCCGAGCGCCAGATGCGTGTTGCCGTAGGGCCCGCCGACGTTCTCGTCATACAGCGTGTCGGCCATGAAGCGCTCGATCGGGGAGAGCCGCGAGTCGGTCAGCGAGAACTCGCCGACCTTGTCGGCGTTCTCGGTTGTCAGCATCTCGTGCAGGAGCGGCTCGTTCTCGGCCGCCATCGCCTTGGCCACACGCCCGCCGCGGAACTCGAGCTCGACGCCCTTGATCAGCGAACCGAACGCGTACAGCGGCTCGCTGAAGCGGATCCAGCCCTCGGTACCGCGCCAATCGGGTGAGGTGAACAGCTCGAAGCTCGGCATGTTGGCGCCGACCCCGTCCTGCCATTTGCGCTGGTCGCCGAGCCCGACCCAGAGGTCGGCGTCCGGCCCCTCGACGTGGACGCGCCCGATCGGCAGCGCGTTCAGCCAGTCGCGCGTGGTGCCGATCGTGCTGCGCACCTCGCGCCAGCGGGCAACCGGATCCTCCAGGTCAAGGAAACAGGCCCTGATGATCTGCTCCCAGTACTCCTCGATCGACATCTCCGCCTCACCGGCCATGCCGGGGGTGCCGTAGGAGGCAACGGTCCAGCTGTACTCGCCGCGGTTCTCCTTCTCCTGCTCCCAGTCGCGCATCGGTTTGCGCGCCTGCTCATACGCCATCTGCCGGGCCGGGTCGATGCCGTCGAGCGAGCGCGGGATCGCCGGCGAGTAGATCACGAGGTCGTGGTCGACCTGATCGACGACGCCGCGGGCATAGGCTTCGGGCAGGAACGAGATCTGCTCGTCATTGGCCATCTCGTAGAAGGCGCGGCGTACATCATCTGACTCATCCTCGGAGGGCTTGTAGGCGTGGATCACGTGGCCCCCGGCACGCCACACCGCCTTGCACGACTCCACATACAGCGGCTTGCACGCATCGGTGCCATTGATCTGCACCACGTCTCCCGCCTGGATCCCGTTGCCGTGGCCCAGCGCGAACTCCACCAGTAATCGGGCGTAGCGCTCCAGCACCACGCGTTCAGGCTCGTACCCCATGGGCCCGAACAATAAAGAGGCGACCAGCGCCACGCCGGTGGTTACGGTGCATCTCCGTCATCATCGGGCTTTAGGCTGCGCGCACTATGAACAAGGAAACGCTGTGCCTGGGCCGGTCCGAGCTGGACGCGGTCCCAGGGCACCTCGAACGTGACGAGTTCTTCTGGCTCGACGTCCACGATCCCAAGCCGCACGAGATCGAGCAGATCGGGAAGCTCTTGAACCTGCATCCGGTGACGCTCGCGGACATCAGCACCTTCTCCGAGCGGCCGAAGCGGGAACACTTCGAGGGCTACGTCAGCCTCGTCGTCTACGGCGTCGATGCCGCTGCCGCGGCCGGCGAGTCGATGCTGCGCGAGGTGCACATGCTGATCTCCGGCAAATGGGTTGTGACCCTGCACCCGAGCCCGTTCGCGGTGATCGAGGATCTGCGCAAGAAGCTGCTGCCGGCTGTCTTTTCCGGGGAGCTCGCGCAGGTGTATTCGATCCTCGACACGGTGCTCGGGACCTTCGTGCCAGTGCTTGACCGCGTCGACGACGAGATCGATGAGCTCGAGCAGGCGGTCATCGAGCGGCCGCGCGAGCAGTCGCTGCAGAAGATCTTCTCGCTCAAGCGCGACCTGATCGCGATGCGCCGCGTGATCACGCCGATGCGCGACTTCTTCGCCCGCGACTCCGATGAGATCCGGCACCTCCCGGGCATGCAGCCGGACAACGAGCCCTACTTCCGCGACCTCTACGACACTCTCGTGCGCGCCTCGGACCTTGTCGACTCCTATCGCGACCTGCTGAGCGGCGCCACCGACATGTATCTCTCGACCGTCGCCAACCGCCAGGGGGAGATCTCCAAGCAGCTGACGATCATCGCCACGATCTTCCTGCCGCTGTCATTCCTGACCGGCTTCTTCGGCCAGAACTTCACGTACCTGACGGGCAGCGTGCTGAACCACGACTGGGCCTTCTGGGTGCTCGGCCTCGGCCTGCTGGCCGCCTCGGTCGGCGTGCTCTGGTTCTTCTTCCGTCGCAAGGGCTGGCTCGACGCCGGCTGAGCCCGGCGCCGGCGCGGGTGCCGCCGCGCTACGCCGCGCCGGCGCTGAGCACGATCAGGCGGTCATCGGCGGTGAGGATCGGGTCGTCGCTGACGCCGAGCTCGACCTCGCCGTTCTTGCAGACCCCGAGCACCAGTGCTTGGCTGCGCGCGCGGGCATGCGAGAGCGGCTGAGATACGGACGCGGGATCGACCGCGACCTCGAGCATGCGGTAGCTGGCGGTGTCGAGCATCGCCAGCAGCACCTTGCCGGCCTGCGGGGTCTCGAGGCTCTTGGCGAGCGTGTGGCCGACCAGTTCGTCGCTGGCCAGCGTGTGTGAGACGCCGAGGTCATTCAGCGCCGACGCCACGCGCGAGGACTGGGTGAGGACGTAGAGCTCGGCGCGCGGCGCGAGGGTATGGACCGAAACCGCGATCACGAGCGTGTCGGAATCGTTCTCACAGGCGATCAGGATCCGATCGGCCCTGGCCGGGTCGCTGCGACGGATCAGCTCCTCATCGGTGGGGTCGCCCGCCAGGAAATGAATCTTGTCCGAGAGTGCCGGCGGCTTGCTCTGCGCCACCAGTACGACCGGGGTGTCGGAGCTGACGAGCTCGGCCAGCACCCGGGAGACGGTGGGGTGCGAGCCGTAGACGGCGGTGTAGGGGCCTTCTGGGAATCGGTCTTCCATCTCGAGGAACCTCCGGATGTGGCCCGCGACGGATGCGCCCGCGACCATCGCGAAGACGGCACCGACCAGCGGGATGGTGGTCAGCATTACGCAGGACGCGATGATTCTCCCGACGGTGTTGTGGGGAAGCACGTCGCCGTAGCCCACGGTGGTGGCGGTCGTGATCGCCCAGTACAGCGCCGTGCCGATGCTCACGCGCTGCGTCAGCGAGAACAGCGCGGCGCCGAGCACCATGATCGTCGCCGACACCAGCAGCAGCGCGATCTCCTTGTGGCGACGCCAGCGACGGGCGTACCTGGCGAACAGGAAAATGGGCATTCAGGATTCCTGCCCGCTAAGTTCGCCGTCTCGCCACCCGCCCCTACCTCGGGTACGGGCGGGCATGCCACCGGCTTGCGCTGGCGCGCCGGGCCTGGGACCGATGCCGGCGGGGAGCTACGCTCGATCCCGGACCTGACGGCCGACGAGCAGTTGCCGGGCCTCGGGGTCGTCCCACAGAGCCTCGATCACGTCGGCGATCGCGATCTCCTGCCGCGCGTCGCCGAGCGCGCGGCCCCCGGCGAGCATCAGCAGCGCCTTCAGCTGCGGGTCGGGCGCGACCGTGAACGAGACCGAGCGCGCCTCGGGCGTTGGCTGCAGCGAGCTGACCGAAGCGACCGCGGTTGCCGCCTCCGGTATCAGTGGTTCGGTGCGCTCACGCACTGCCCGCAGGTCGGCGCCGACCGGCCGCAGGATCTGGCTGGAGAGCGTGTCCTTGCCGTATGCGAGCCCAAGCAGCAGATGCCCGGCACCGATGTAGTCGTGCCCGAGCCGCAGCGACTCGCGCATGCTCAGCTCGAAGACCTGCTGCGACTGGGGTGTGAAGGGGATCTCGCCCTCGGTGGGCTCGTGGCCGGTTCCCACCTTCGCGACCACCTGCGCGCGGACCAGCTCGTAGGTGAGACCGAAGGCGCTCAGGGCGCGCGCCGAGACGAGGCGCTCATCGGCGAGCAGCCCCAGGAGCAGATGCTCGGTCCCGACGTGCTTGTGCCCCAGGCCGCGGGCCGCGTCCTGTGCCCTGGCCACGACGTGGTCTGCCTCTTCGTTGAACCGCTCGAACATCGGATTGAGCATCCCATGTGCCCAATACCCGCGGTGCAAAAGCGCATGCGGCCGGCCGCTACTCCGTGGAGGAGAACTCCCAGATCGCGACGCCAAGCAGCACCAGGCCGAGCAGCAGCACGACCGCCGCCTCGAGCAGTGCCGGCATGCGCCAGCCCCACCAGGTGATACCCGGATCGAGCACGTGGCGGGCGACCGGCGAGATGTGCAGCCTGCCGAACACCAGGCGCCGCATCGGGTCGACGGCGTAGGCGAGCGGGTCGATGCGGTTGAGCACGGTCAGCCAGGTCGGCAGGCCGGAGGCGGGGAACATCGCGCCCGAGATGAAGTACATCGGCATCACGATCATCTGCATGACGCCCATGAACGACTGCATCTGCTTGATGCGGATGGCGACGCTGAGTCCGAAGGCGGTGATCGCGAAGGCGAGCAGCAGCTGCAACCCGAGCGCGCCGAGGAGCAGTCCCGGGTCGTAGGGGACGTGCACCAGACCTGCGATCGCGAGCACGATCACGCCCTGGAAGGCCGCGACGGTCGCGCCGCCGAGGCACTTGCCGATCACGATCGAGCTGCGCCGGACCGGCGCGACCATCATCTCGCGCAGGAAGCCGAACTCGCGGTCCCAGACGATCGAGGCGGCCGAGAACATAGCCGTGAACATCACGGTCATGCAGAGGATGCCCGGATATATGAAGGTCTTCAGGTCGACGCCGTGGGTGCCGGAGCTGGCCAGCTTCTGCAGGCCGCCGCCGAGCACGAACAGGAACAGGAACGGCTGCACCAGCGAGGTCACGATCCGCATGCGGTCGTTGACGAAACGGATCAGCTCGCGGCGCCAGACGATCTTGATCGCGCGGATCTCCGAGGCGAAGGTGCGCTTCGGGACCTGGACGCGAACGACCTCGATCTCCTCGATCGGTGCTTCGGTCACGGCGGTCATCGGCGGGCACCTCCTCCCATCATCTGCATCATCACGCGGTTGCGGTGCTTGGAGGGATCCTCCTCGGCATCGCGGATCGTCGAGCCGGTGAAGGACATGAAGACGTCATCGAGTGTGGGGCGGGCGACACTCACGCCGAGGATCGGCACGGCGAGCTCGGCGAACAGCCGGGGCACGAACCGCTCGCCGCCCTCGACGCCGAAGCTGACGTCTCCCTCCGACACCACGGCGTCGATCCCGAAGCGCTGCTTGAGGGCCGCGATGGCGGCGTCGTTGTCGTCGGTCTGGATCGTCACGCGGTCGGCGCCGACGCCGGCCTTGAGCGTCTGCGGGGTGTCGAGCGCGACGATCTCACCCTTGTCCATGATCGCGATGCGGTCACACCACTCCGCCTCGTCCATGTAGTGCGTGGTCATGAAGATCGTGATCTCCTCACGCTCCTGGAGCTCGCGGATGTAGGTCCAGATCGAGCGCCGCGTCTGCGGATCGAGGCCGATCGTGGGCTCGTCCAGGAACAGCACGCGCGGTGAGTGCATCAGGCCGCGGGCGATCTCCAACCGCCGGCGCATGCCACCGGAGAACATCATCACCTGGCCGTCCCTGCGGTCGAGCAGCCCGACCATCCGCAGCACCTGCTCCATGCGGGGCTTGACGAGCTCGCTGGGGACGCCGTAGAGCTCGGCGTGCAGCCGCAGGTTCTGCTCGGCGGTAAGGTAGCCGTCCAGCGTCGGATCCTGGAAGACCAGGCCGATGTTGCGGCGGACGTCGTCGCGCTCCTTGACGACGTCATGACCGGCGACGCGGGCCTCACCGGCGCTCGGCTTCAGCAGCGTGCAGAGCATGTTGATCGTCGTGCTCTTGCCCGCCCCGTTGGGGCCGAGGAAGCCAAAGACTTCCGCGGCCCCAACCTCGAAGCTGACGCCCTTTACGGCCTCGAAGTCGCCGAACTGCTTCTTCAGGCTGTTGACACTGATCGCAGGTCCGGCTGTGGCTCCCATGTGATGGAGCTTACGGCTCACTCCTCACCCGCCAGCAGGCGGTAGAGCTTCTTGCGCGACTCCTCGAGGACCTTGAGGGCTTCCTCGACCTGCTCGGGGGTTCCATCCTGGGCGACGTGCATGACTGCGCGCATCATCCCGTGGATGCTGTGGCGGAAACGCTGGCGGGGGCTGCCGTCCTCGTCCTCGCCCGACTCCCACGGAGCCTTCTGCTCGCTGCGCTCCTCGAGGTGTGCGCGACCCGCGTCGGACAGCTCGAATGAGCGGCCCGATTCGCCCTCGCTGGGGACGCTGTGGATCAGGGCCTCGTCCTCGAGCTGTTGCAGCGCCGGATAGACCGATCCCGGGCTCGGGCGCCAGCGACCGTCGCTGCGCTCCTCAAGCCTCTGCATCAGCTGGTAGCCGTTGAGCGGATGCTCGAGCGACAGCAGCATCAGCAACGCCAGGCGCACGTCACCACGACGGCGCCTGCGCGGCCCGCCGGGGCCGCCCGGGCCAAACGGTGGTCCGCCGAACTCGCGGCCACCCCAACGTGCGCGCGGCCCCGGGCCCAGCTTCACGTCGGTACGACATGCGCGCGGTCCTGGACCGAAGTCCCCGCGCTCGAAGAAGAATCTTTCGTTCTTCATGGGTTTCCTTTCTGTCTGTATCAAGACACGTCAAAGATATATCGCTATCGGTCGCTTGTCAAGTACGCAATGCCCTTGACGTCACCACGGGAGCGTGTTTCACCCCCAAACGCGGGGAGACGCTCCCGGGTGCGGGCAACCGAGCGGCGCGAGGGAGGGGTTCTGTTTGCCTAGGCGACAAAACCCCTCCCGTGTGCGGTGCAGCCGCGGTCGGCCGCGGCTGCACATCGAGGTCTTCCGCCGCGACCCCAAGCGCTTCTGGGACTTCTACGGCCGGCGCCCCCACACGCTCGACGACAAGCGGCCGAACCGCGCGCATGAGCTGCTGGCGGCATGGGAGCGGCGCCGCCGGCTCGATGCGGTGATCACCCAGAACATCGACGGGGTGCCGCGCTGCGATCAGGGCCATCCGCTCGAGCCCGACATCGTGCTGTTCGGGGAGGATCTGCCGATCGCAGCCCTGGCGCAGGCCAGCGAGTTCTCCCGCACCGCCGACCTGATGCTCTGCATAGGCACCTCGCTCGAGGCGGTCGAGGCGAGCCTGAATCCAGCGGGGGAGTGACCTGAGAGCTCACGACTAAATGATTGACGGCTTGTGCGGCCACCCCGCGGCGCCAGACGCCACCCGCTCGCTCGCAATAGCCCGCTATTGCTTCGCTCGCGTGCGTCGCCTGCCATCCGCGGGTCGACCACCCAATTCCGCCACTAATTTCGTCGTGACCTCTCAGGGCAGGGCGGCTGTGCGCGCGCGGAGCGCCGCCTCGAGTCGCGTAAGCGCCGAGCCGGCGGCTTCGAGCTCGGGATCGGTCAGGCCGCGGGTCTTTGCGTCCTGCGCCGCCGCATCGACCGCTGCCTTCAGTTCGCTGAGCTCCGTCACCCGCGTCGCCAGGCGGCCGTCGACGGCGAGCTCGCTCAGCGCCGCATCGAGCGCGATCCGCAGCTGCAACACGGCCTGGCGCACCCGTCCGGCGTCTAGGTCGCGCCTGGCGCGCAGCGTCAGCTCCTCGCAGACCAGCAGCGGCACGTGCCCGCCGAGCACGCCCGCCAGCCGCGACTGTGGCTCGAGCAGGCGGCTGCGGCGCCGCGACTCCGGCGCTGGGAGCAACTGGCGCGCGTCGCTCCAGCGGCCATCGGCAACCTCTTCGCCCTCACCGAAGCCGACGCGTGCGACCAGCAGGCGCTCACGCGCGAGCGGCTCGCCGTAGGGGTCGGCTGTGACCACGCGGAATGCGTGCAGCGTGCGCTCGAGGACGTGCAGATGCGCGGCGAGCTCGTCCTCGCCGGCGGCGGCCAGCCAGCGGGCGGCCGCCGCTGCATCCGTGAACGGCTCGGTGGCGATGATCGTCGCGCGGCCGGTGCTCACCGGCGTGGGCGCCGGCTGCGGCGGCGCGGGACGGCGGCGGCGGGCGAGGCGGCCGCGGCGCTGGGCGCTTAGCGTCGTGAACAGCAGCACGTGTGTCGGCTGTGACTGGTGGTGTGCTCCGGGTGCGCGCACGAGGTAGCGGCCATCGGGCGGCCCCAGCGGCCAGGGCGCCTCGATCTGGCTGAAGGCGAAGATCGGCACGGGCGCAGTCTAAGAAGCTGTGGCCACGGGGTAGGATCGCGTCATGAACGGCGACAGCAACGGCATTCGCGGACGTGTCACCAAACAGGGCGAGGAGACGATCGGAAAGATCGCTGAGGACCTGCTCAAGAGCCCGCTCGTGAGCGGCACCCTGACGGCTGCGTTCGACGCGCGCGAGCGCGCGACACGCGCGCAGGAGCTCGCGATGAGCGCGCTCAACCTGCCCACGGCGGCGGATGTCGACCGCCTGACAAGGCGGCTGCGCTCGGTCTCGCAGCGCATCGAGGGGCTCGAGGAGGGACTCGACCGGATCTCCGAGCGGCTCGACAGCTCGCGTGAGCACGCACAGCTCGAGCAGCGCCTGGAGAAGATCGAGAAGCGCCTCGCCTCGATCGACCGGATGCTGACGCGGCTCGACAAGAAGCTCAGCGCGTCTAGCTGAGCGCGGCGATCGCAAGCCGGCCGAGCTCGAGCTCGGCGCTGTGCAGCTCGTCGGGCTCGAGATAGCGCTCGGATCCGAACCGGTGCGAGACGAGCAGCGCGCAGCCGGCCTCAGCGCCGTGGCGCGCGGCAGTCGCGAACACCGCGGCGGTCGCGAGGTCGACAACCTGCGCGCCGCCTTGCGCCCAGGCATGAGCACGATGCGCGCTCTCGTAGTGGAGATCGGTCGAGGCGACGATCGTCCGCGGCGTGCCGCCCGCGACGAGTGCGGCGAGCAGCTCGTCCGACCCGTGCACCGGGGTCAGGGGCGGATGCATGCCGAGCGCCCGGCTGGTGCCGTCGTCGCTGAGCGCATCGGAGACGACGAGCAGGTCCCCCGGCGCGAGGCCGGGATCGAGTGCGCCGCAGGTTCCGATGCGGATCAACCGCCGTGCGCCGAGCTTGATCAGCTCGGTCAGCACGATCGCCGCGCTCGGCCCGCCGATGCCGGTGCTCTGGATGCTCAGCGGCGCGCCGTCGGCCGCGGTTCCCGTGTAGCCCCAGAGCCCGCGGTTGTGGTTGAGCATCTTCGGCGAGTCGAGCAGCTCCTGCGCGATACGCAGCGCACGACCGGGATCCCCGGGCAGCAGCACGCGCTCGGCCAGCTCTGCCGTCTGATGAATGTGAGCCAGACTACGCACCGCGCGAGCTTAGGGCACACGCAAGAGTTATTGACGTCTTTGACGGCGTCTGAACGCGCCTGACGGGAGGGGCCGAGCCCGCCGTACACCCGGTACGCCTTGGCTCGTCCCCTCCCGCCAGACACGCCCAGCCACTCGTCAAATCCAGCCACTAATTCTTTCGTGAGCCCTAAGCCGCGGCGGGGGCGCCCGAGCCGTACATGCCCGCGCCGGCCCTGGTCCAGATGACCTGCTCGCGGCCCGGGCCGACGCTGATCAGCGCGACCGGCACCTTCACGAAGTCCGAGATGTATTGCAGGTAGTTGCGGGCCGCGTCGGGCAGCCCATCCTCGTTGCGGCACTCGGTGAGGTCCTCGCTCCAGCCCGGGAGCTCGACGTACTCGCCGACCGAGTGGTGCAGGACTGTCTGGTGGTAGGGGAAGTGGTCGATCTCGAGGCCCTCGTCGCCGCGGTAGCGCGTGCAGACCGAGAGCGTCTCCTGGCCCGAGAGCACATCGAGCTTTGTGATCGCCAACGCCGTCAGCGAGTTCAGCCGCGCCGCGTAGCGCAGGGCGACCAGGTCCAGCCAGCCGACCCGGCGGGGGCGCCCTGTGGTGGTGCCGACCTCGGCGCCGCGGTCGCGCAGCTCGTCGCCCAACGGGCCCTCGAGCTCGGTCGGGAAGGGACCGGAGCCGACACGCGTGCTGTAGGCCTTGGTGATGCCCCAGACCTCGTCGATGTCGCGCGGACCGACGCCGGCCCCGATCGTCGCCGAGCCCGCGATCGGGTTGGATGAGGTGACGAACGGATAGGTGCCGTGATCGATGTCCAGCAGCGTGCCCTGGGCGCCCTCGAAGACGACCAGCTCGCCCTCGTCGAGGCGCTCGAGCACCAGCCGGCTGGTGTCGGCGATGTATTGCTTGATGCGGTGCCCGTAGGTCAGGTACTCCTCGGTCATCGCCTGCAGGTCGAGCCGCGGGTCACGCGCGAACTCGCGCAGTGAGAGCCGCTTGGGCTCCATCGCGGCGACGATCTTCTTCTTCAGGATCTTCTCGTCGAGCAGGTCCTGGACGCGAATGCCCAAACGTGCCGCCTTGTCCGAGTAGCAGGGCCCGATGCCGCGCCGGGTGGTGCCGATCTGCAGCTTGCCGAGCTTGATCTCACCCGCATGGTCGAGCAGCATGTGGTAGGGCATGATCAGGTGCGCGTTGGCCGAGATGCGCAGCGCGCTCGTGTCGATCTCGCGGCGCCGCAGGTCGTCGAGCTCGTCGGTGAGGATCTTCGGGTCGATCACGACCCCGTTGCCGATCACGCAGAGCTTGCCCGGATGCAGGATGCCCGACGGCATCAGGTGCAGCTTGTAGGTGTTGCCACCCTGCACGATGGTGTGGCCGGCGTTGTTGCCACCTTGGAAGCGCACCACCGCATCGGCTCGCTCCGCGAGCAGGTCGGTGATCTTGCCCTTCCCTTCGTCGCCCCACTGGGCCCCGACGATCACGATTCCAGGCATTTCTTCTCCAATGTAGCGAGCCGCGTCATAGGTTGATGTGGCCAGGCGATGCGCGGATGCGGCGAGTGACGCGTACGGTCGTACGCGAGCGGGCCAGGACTCTGCAGCGCGCCGGTCCGGTCAGGCGATGCGGAGGTCCATGCGGTGGTCGACGCCAAGCAGCGGCAGCTCGTCGCACATCTCCGTCAGGCGCGACACGGTGCGCTCCGTGATCTGGTGGCAGAGCGTCTCGCGGTCGAGGATGTTGGTCGTGATCACGATCGCGCGCTGCTCCTCGTAGCGTGCGTTGATGATCGAGTAGAGCTCCTCCAGCACCCAGGGCGTCGTCTGCTCGGCGCCGATGTCGTCGATGTGCAGCAGGTCGACCGCCGTCAGCCGCTCGAGCAGGTCGTTGTGCGAGCCGGAGTCGAAGGTCTTGCGGATCTGGCTGAGCAGGCCAGGCAGCGAGTAGCGTGCCGCCGAGCGGCCGGCCCCGAGCGCGGCCTTGGTGACGAGCATCGCCAGCGTCGTCTTGCCGGTCCCGACCGGACCCATGAACCACAGGCCGCGGCCGGCGTCGAGGTTGACGTCGATGCGGTCGATGTAGCGGCGGGTGGCGGCGACGATCTTGGGATCGATCTCGGTCACCGGAAAGCGATCGAAGGCCACATCGCGGTAGCGCTCGGGGATCACGGCGGAGAGGCTGCGCGCCTTGTTGCGGGCGATGATCTGCGGGCGGCACTGACAGTCGCGCGCGGTATTCGTCTCCTCGTCGTAGAGGAAGCCGGAGCCATCGCAGATGCCGAGGATGCAGGTGGCCATCAGTCTCCCTGCCTCAGCCAGCGAACTGCGGCGGCGCGTAGTTCATGAACTTCGGAAACTGGCTCTGGAAGGTGAGCGTGATCTCACCGACGGGGCCATTGCGGTGCTTGGCGATGATGATGTCCGCCTCACCGGGCCGCGTGGACTCGCGGTTGTAGTACTCCTCTCGGTAGATGAACATGACCAGATCTGCGTCCTGCTCAATTGCACCGGATTCACGTAGATCCGAGAGGATCGGCTTCTTGTCACCGGCGCGCTGCTCGACGTTACGGCTTAGCTGGGACAGAGCGATCACCGGCACCTTGAGCTCGCGTGCGAGGCTCTTGAGGCCGCGGCTGACCTGGCCGACCTGCTCGACCCGGCTCTCGATCCGACCCTCGTGGCGCATGAGCTGCAGGTAGTCGATGATGATCAGCTTGAGCCCGCCGCGATCCTCGAGCTGGTGGTGCAGGCGCCGCGATTTAGCGCGGATCTCGAGTATGCCGGTGTCGCTGGAGTCATCGACGTACAGCGCTGATTCAGACAGCCGCCCCGAGGCTTCGAGGATCTTCGGCCATCGCGACTCGGCCACGCGCCCGCGGCGCAGGTCGTCGCCGGGCACCTTCGCCTGTGACGCGACAAAGCGCTGAGCGAGTTCCGACTCGGACATCTCGAGCGAGAACAGCGCCGCCGCGAAGCCTCCCAATGCCGCGTTCTCGGCGATGTTCGCGACCAGTGCCGATTTGCCCATCGAGGGACGGGCCGCGAGCACGATCAGGTTGCCCGCCTGAAAGCCGCCGGTCATGTCGTCGAGGTCACGGAAGCCCGACGGCGTGCCGGTCAGCGGGCTCTTCTGGTTCGAGCGGTGGTGGAGACGGTCGGTCTCCTCGTGCAGCACCTCGCCGATCGAGCGGATCGCCTTCTGACGCTCGTCATGGGCGACCTCGAGCATCGCGCGCTCGGCCGACTCGACCAGCTCACGCGGCGACGCGACGCGGTTCATCACGTCCGCCTGGATCTCACGGGTGGCGTGCAGCAGCGCCCGCATCTGTGCCTGCTCGCGCACGATCCGCCCGTAGTCGCGGGCGTGGCCGGTGGCGGGCACCCAGGCGACCAGCTCCTCGACCACGTCGGCGCCGCCAATCTCATCGAGGCGATTGTTGTCGCGCAGCTGCTCGGCGACGGTCAGATGGTCGATCTTCTTGTCGGCCTCATAGAGCTCGAGCATCGCCTGGAACACCGCGCTGTGCTCGCGGACGTAGAAGTGATCCGGTCGCAGCTGCTCGTCTACCAGCAGCGCGTGCAGGTGCTGGTCGTCGAGCAGCACCGCCCCCAGCACCGACTTCTCGGCCACGAGGTTGTGGGGAACGGCGTTGGTCGCGGTCGCGCTCATCGGTGGACGTTCAAAAATAGGACGCGCTCAGGCGGACTCCCCGCGCGCACCCCGCATATAGGGAAGATTGCTTCGCCCGTGTGGACGGATTGACACATTTGACCCCGACCGGAGCCTCGACGTCGCGCGCATCAGCCGGCCGCGCCGGCCAATGGACGCTCGCGCGCGCCGACGTAGAGCGCGCCCGGCC
>DASZMI010000004.1:0-15166 GCA_035551915.1 Solirubrobacteraceae bacterium
ATCGCCTTGGACGGCGGGTTCAACGTCTCACCGACCCGCCAGATACTCGAAGATCACGACCTCGACCCGGAGCGGGTGTTCATCTCTGGCCGTCAACAACCAGGCTCCAAACGCACCCAACGACGAATGCAGCGCTACCGAACCGGGGCCGAGGGACGGATCAGTCACCTCAAACGCGGCTACGGCCTGGACCGATCCCGCCTCAAAGGCGACGAGGGCCAGCAGATCTGGACCGGATGGGCGATCCTGACCTACAACGCTGACACGCTCGCCATCCGAACCCGCTGAAACACTCACCAGGCTCGATTCGACCCGAGCAACCATTCACAACAAACGGCCGTGTCGGATCACCGACGCGGCCGTTTCGTTTCTCAGCCCGCCACCGAGTTAATCCGCGGCAAGTAGTCTAACCAGCTAGGCGATCCCCACCCCGACGGCGGGTGGCACCGACAGCAGCTCCTCGATCACGTCCGCCGGGGCGGGGCGGCCGAGGTGGAAGCCCTGCGCGTACTCGCAGCGCAGCGCGTCGACGCTTGCCAGCGCCGCGCCGTCCTCGATCCCCTCGACGACGACCTTCAGGCCGTAGGCGCGTGCCAGGTCGGCGATCGCCCTGACGATCGGCGTCACGCCGGGGTCATGGCCGAGCCCGCGGGTGAAGCGGCGGTCGATCTTGAGGCCGCTGATCGGCAGCTCGCCGAGCCGCGCCAGTGACGAGTAGCCGGTCCCGAAGTCATCGATCAGCACGTGCACGCCGGCGGCCTCGAGCTCCTCGAGCACCTCGCGGGCGGTGTCGAGCTCCTCCATCAGCGCCGACTCGGTGACCTCGACGGTCAGTATCGAGGGGTTCAGGTGGGCGCGCGCGACGGTCGATTTGATCTCGGCGGCGGTCGTCGGGTAGGCGAGCTGCACGGGCGAGGCGTTGACGGCGATGCTGATCCCGGGCAGCGTCCGCGCCCAGCTGCGCGCCTGGCGGCAGACCATCTCGAGCACGCACGTGCCGAGCGGCACGATCAGGCCGGTCTCCTCCGCCAGCGGAATGAACTCGTCGGGGCTGAGCAGCCCGCGCTCGGGGTGCTGCCACCGCACCAGCGCCTCGACCCCGCTCCAGCTGCGGTCCTCGACGCTCAGGATCGGCTGGTAATGCACGACGAGCTGGTCGCGCTCGATCGCGCGCCGCAGCTGCGCCTCGGTGCGCAG
Source organism: Solirubrobacteraceae bacterium (assembly GCA_035551915.1). Classification (GTDB taxonomy): domain Bacteria; phylum Actinomycetota; class Thermoleophilia; order Solirubrobacterales; family Solirubrobacteraceae; genus Palsa-465. The sequence continues at coordinate 1,198 of DASZMI010000004.1, forward strand.
CCGTTCGAGCTGCTTGGTGCGCAGCTTGAGGTCATAGACCTGGCGTCGTCCCGGACCACCGGCACGGGCGGCGTGGATCGCGGTGTCGGCCTCGCGCACGAGGCCGAAGGCATCGGTCGCGGCACCGCTGGTGGCGATACCGATGCTGGTGCTCAGCAGCAGCTCGAGTCCGTCCGCATGGAAGGGCTCGCGCATCGCGGCGCTCACGCGTTCTGTCAGCTCGTCGACCGCTTCGGGCTCGAGCGCCGGGGTCATCAAGATGAAGGTGTCGCCGCCGAAGCGCGCCACCAGCCCGTCGCCGGCGACGACGCCGCGCAGACGCTCGCTGGTCTCGAGCAGCAGCCGATCGCCGGCGATCTCGCCGATGCTCTGATTCACCTGCTTGAAGCGATCGATCTGGACCATCGCCAGGGTGACGCGCCGGCGCTCGACGTTGAGCTCGGCGTTGACGAGCTCGAGGAAGCGCGCACGGTTGGGCAGGCCGGTGAGCGCATCTAAGTTGACGGCGTGTTGCAGGGCCCGCTCGGAGCGGTCGCGGTCGACCGCGAGCGCCGCCAGGTTGCCGGCGGCCGCGACGAAATCGAGTTCGACCTGAGTGGGCGAGTGCCGGACCGCGCGGTAGACGGCGAAGGTGCCGAGTACCTCACCGCCGGCACGCGAGAGCGGGTAGGACCAGACCGAGGCGAGCTTGAAGCGCCGGGCCAGGTCCGTATATGGCTGGGTCAGCGGATCGGTGAGGATGTCGGCGGCGATCACGATGGCGCCGCGCGCTGCCGCCGTGCCGCAGACACCGATGCCCTCGCCGACCGGGAGCCCGTCGATGTAGTTGGTGAAGCGCTTCGGCAGCGTCGGTGAGGCGACGTGGCGCAGCACGCCGAGCGAGCGATCGAGCAGCAGTACGGTGCAGCGCGACCCGGGGAAGCGCTGCTCGATGTGGCGGCAGAGCGCGTTCAGCGTCCGATCCAGAGGATCACCGCGGACGATCCGCTCGAGCATGCGCTGCTGATGCACGAGCTCAGCGGCGAGAACCTCTCCGGACTCCATTCCAGCTCCGCTGGCCAGCGAGGAGGACAGATCCCCTCGACCTTCGCCAAACACCACCGATCGCGATGCCATCCGACACCTCCGTCCGCCGGACATTACCCCGATTCTCGTCCCGCGATGGTACCGCACGTAAATTCTTGCTAAGCACGCAAAATGGATGGTTTGGCTGATCGGCGGGCGCGAGCCCGTCGCCGGTCGGCGACCTCGCGGCGCCGGGCGGGCCTACTCGGGCTGCGGCGAGAGCAGGTACAGCGGGCGCGGCGCCGAGGCCTCGAACAGCAGCGCCGAGACCTTGTCCGCAGGGGCGGGCAGCGCCACGTGGAAGCCCTGGGCGTAGTCGCAGCCGAGCTGCTCGACGGCCGCCAGCGTGGCGGCGTCCTCGACCCCTTCGGCGACCACGGTGAGGCCGTGGGCGCGGGCGATCGCGACGATCGAGCTCACCACCGTGCGTGCGGCCGCATCGGTGGCGACCTGGCCGATGAAGTGGGCGTCGATCTTCAGTGAGGTGATCGGCAGCTCGCCAAGGTGCGCGAGCGACGAGTAGCCCGCGCCGAAGTCATCGACGACGGCGCGCACCGAGTGCTCCCGGAGGCGCTCGAGCACGGGAGCGACCGTGTCGAGCTTCTGGATCAGACTCGACTCGGCGATCTCGAAGTTGATGCTCGACAGCGGCAGGCCGGCGCGCTCGAGCTGCTCGAGCGTGTCCTCGACAAAGCAGGGATCGTCGAGCTGCAGCACGGAGACGTTGATCGCGATCCGCAGGCTGGGCATCGCCGCCACCCAGCTGGCGCCCTCGCGCGCGGCCAGCTCGATCACGCGCTGCCCGAGCGGGATGATCAGCCCGCACTTCTCGGCCAGCGGGATGAACTCCGCCGGCGCGAGCAGTCCGCGCGTCGGATGGTTCCAGCGCACGAGCGCCTCGAGCCGGTCCCAACGATGGTTGGCGATGTCGAGGATCGGCTGGTAGTGCAGCACCAGCTCGCCGAAGTCGATCGCGCGACGCAGCTCGGACTCGCGCCCGATCAGATCGACGCTGGCGGGGCGCAGCGCCCGGCTGTAGACGCGGTGACCGCCGAGGCCGTCGGCCCGCGCCGCCTGCATGGCGGCCGCGGCGTCACGGATCAGGCCGTGGGCGTCGCTGGTCGGATCGGCCATGGCAACGCCGACCGTGGCGACGAGAAAGAGTTCGAGGTCGCGGGTGCTCACGGGGGTCGAGAACGCCACCTGCACGCGGGTGACGAGGTCATCGAGTTCGGCGGATGAGTTGCAGTCGACGGCGATCGTGAACTCGTCGCCGCTGAAGCGACCGATCATGCCGTCGAGCCCGGCGGCCGCGCGCAGCCTGCGCGTGACCTCGACCAGCAGGGCGGCGCTGGCGCCGCGGCCCAGGTCGTCACCCAGATACTTGAGCCGGTCGACCTCGACGAACAGCAGCGCTGTGTGGCGCAGGCGCCCGTCGAGACGCTGACCCAGCAGCTCCAGGAAGCTCGAGCGGTTGAGCAGTCCCGCGGCCGGGAAGACATTGGCGCTCAGCTGGATCGCGCTGTGGATCCCGTCGCGCTCGATCGCGAGCGCCGCCAGGTGCCCGATCCTGCCGATCACGCCGATCTCGGCCTCCGCAGGCGCGAACGGCTCGGTGCGGTAGAGCGCGATTGTGCCGAGCACGGCGCCGATGACGCTGCGCATCGGATATGACCACATCGAGCGCAGGCCGAAGCTCTCGAACAGTTCGAGCCTGGCGGCGGCGCGCGCATCGCTGCGCACGTCTTCGATCACCACCACCTGGCCGGTCGCGGCGGCGCTTCCGCAGGCGCCGTTGCCGTCTGTCGCGGCGAGCCCGTCGGCGGCGGCGCTGTAGTCGCGCGAGAGCGATGGCGCCGCACCGGTGCGCAGCACGCCCGCCTCCTGGTCATGCAGCATGATCGCGGCGAAGACGCCCGGGTAGACGCGCTCGATGTGCCGGCACAGCAGCGCCAGCGTCTCCTCGAGCGGGTCGCCCGCGGCGATCCGCTGGAGCACCTGCTGCTGCTGTTCGAGGTCGCGCTGCGTGCGGTCGTGGCGAAGCTCGAGCAGCTTGTCGGCGGTGACGTTGCGGACGTAGCCGAGCACCTGGCGCACGCGGCTGCCGTCGCTCTCGCCGACGGCCGCTTGCAGCACCATCCACCGGATCGTGTCCGCGACCGTCACCGGATAGCTGAGCTCGCCGCCGATCCCGGTCTCGAGCACCGCCTCGCAGAAGCCCCGCACGCGCTTGCGCTGGCCGGTGGGCAGCGCCGCGAGCCACTGGTCCCGGGGCACGGGGATCGCGGTGGTCTGATCGACCGCCTCGACGGGCCAGCGCTGGCCGTGCATCACGAACAGTCCCGGCAGGCACCAGACGACGTCAGCCTCGACGTCCCAGGACCAGGGGCTGTAGTGCGCGATCGCTGCCGGATCGGAAGCCATGCCCCCGTAGTCGGCCGAAAGCCTCAGGTTTGGAGCGCTTGCGCGCATGGATCCAGAAACCGGTTTTACTCGATTTGCGAAATTTGGTGCGGCGTGGTTCAGAGCCGGTTCGGGCCGCGCTTGGTCAGCTACGGTTGCCGTTGCCGCCCACGGAGAGTCAGAACCGGATAATCAGCCGGTTCAGCGCCGGTTATTCCAAAGACGCGCGATTTTCGGGCCTGATCCGAAGAATCGACGGTCGCAGAGTTATTTCTTCGGTTATGGCCTGCTTCGCGCGGCGCGCGCACTCAGGCGACAGCCGGCACGGCCTCGGGGTCGGGCGCGACGCCCGGGTCGGAGACGACGACCGATTCGGTGAGGATCCGCAGGCCGACACGCGTGCCCGCCCCGACACCCACGTCGTGACTGGACGCCTCGACCAGCACCTTCTGGCCGCCGTCCAGCAGCACCTCGAGCCGCACCGACGCGCCCAGGAACGTACGCTGCGTGACCTCGCCGGCCCCGGCGGCGTCCCGCACGATCGTGATCGCCTCGGGCCGCACCAGCGCCTCGCAGGCCGACCCCGGCTGATGGCCCTCGGCGTTGAGCACCGTCAGGCGCTGCCCCAGCACCTGCACATCGCCGGCGTCACCGATGCGGCCCGGCAGCCGGTTCATGGCGCCCACGAACTCGGCGGCGAAGGCGGTCGCGGGATGCCGGTAGACCTGCTCAGGGGTGTCGAGCTGCTCGAGCCGGCCCGAGTTCATGACGCCGACGCGGTCCGCCATCGAGAGCGCCTCGGACTGGTCGTGGGTCACGAACAGGGTCGTGATCCCGAGCCGCTGCTGCAGGTTGCGGATCTCCACCCGCAGCTGCGCGCGGACGCGCGCGTCGAGCGCGGAGAGCGGCTCGTCGAGCAGCAGCACCTTGGGCTCGATCGCCAGCGCGCGGGCGATCGCCACGCGCTGCTGCTGGCCGCCCGAGAGCTGGTGCGGATAGCGGTCGGCGTGCTCAGTGAGGCCAACGAGCTCGAGCAGCTGGTCGGCACGGGCTAGCCGCTTGGCCTTATCCTCGTGGCGGATGCGCAGCCCGAAGGCGACGTTGTTGCGCACGTCCATGTTCGGGAACAGGCTGTATGCCTGGAAGACCATGCCCATGTCGCGCTTGTTGGCGGGCACGCCGGTCATGTCCTTGCCGTCGACCGTCACGCGCCCCGCGGTCGGATGGTCAAAGCCGCCGAGGATCCGCAGCGCGGTGGTCTTGCCACAGCCCGAGGGACCGAGCAGCGCGACAAGCTCGCCCTCGGCGATCTCCAGGTCCAGACCGGCGAGCGCGCGGACCGATCCGTACTGACGTTGGATCCCTTCGAAACGAATCATCAGATCACCCGGACAGAGTTGGAGCCGCGCCTACGCCCGGCGATGAAGGACAGGGAGAAGAGCAGCAGGAAGACGAACACGAGACCAAGGATCGAGATCGCCACCGAGATACCCGGGCTCTGAGCGCCGATCTGGATCATCTCCACCGGCAGGACCCCGTTGTAGAGCATGATCGAGGAGAGCACCACCTCGCCCATGCAGATAGCGATCGTCAGGAAGACCGCGCCCAGCACCGCGGTCTCGACGTTCGGGAGGATCACACGCACGAGCGTCGCGGCCCAGGATGCGCCGAGGCTGCGGGAGGCGTCGACCAGGGTACGCAGGTCGATCGCCCGCACGCCGGTGTCGATGGCGCGATAGGTGAACGGCATCGCCAGCACGACATAGGTGGGCGTGAGCCCGGTCAGCGGATGGTTGAACCAGAGCTTCACCAGCCATTCCGGCGCACTCCCCTGGAGGTGCGCGAGCCCGGCGGCGATGACGATCGGCGGCACCACAAGCGGCAGGATCGTCACTCCCTCGAGCATCAGCGTCAGCTTCGGCAAGCGCAGGCGTACGAGCACGACGGTCGGCAGCATCAGCGCGATCACGACAAACGCCGAGATTGCAGAGATCTCGAGCGACGTGTAGAGCGCGTTGCGGACGTCACCGTTGCTGATGATCGCCGAATAGTTGGCGAAGCCGAAGCTGCCGTCGTTCTGGATCAGGCTGTACTTGACCGCAGCCAGGAACGGGATCGCGTAGAACAGGCCCGCGATCACCAGGATCACGAGCCGCCAGGCGCGCGGGCGCCGCCGGCGGCGCGTAACGGGCGGCCCCGGTGTCCCGGCCTCTTCGATCTCCTGGAGCAGCGAGCCGCCCCCGACCAGGTCCGGCCCTACCCCGCCGATCGCACTCACTGCAGCCACCTCCGCGCGCGTCGCTGGGCCATCCAGTAGAAGACCATCACAATCGAGACGACCAAGATCATCTCGACTCCCAGCGCGAAGGCGATGCGGTCCTGGTTGACCAGCACGTTGCCGTTGATCGCCGCCTCGATCGCGGCCGGGATCAGCGGGACGGTGACACCGACCAACGCGAGCACTGTGGCGTAGGCGGCGAACGCGTTGCCGAAGAGCACAAGCACCGCGCCGAGGAACGGCGGCGTCATCACCGGCACGGCCACGTGTCGCGCGTACTCCAGTTTGGATGCGCCGAGGCTCTCGGCGGCCTCCTGCCACTGCGGCCGCAGACCTTCGAGCGCGGGCGTGATCAGGATCACCATCAGTGGCACCTGGAAGAACACGTAGGCGATGCCCACGCCGAACAACGACGAGATGTTGAAGCCCTGGGCGTAGAGGTCGATGCCGATGTCCTTGAGCCAGGTGGTGAGCACGCCGCCAGGCGGGCGCCCGTAGGCCGCGATCAGCATGAAGGCGAGCGCGACTCCGCCGAAGTAGGCGAGCACCCCGGAGGCACTCGAGACCACGCGGCGCAGCATGCTTCCGGGTGGCGTGGCGACCACCGCCGCGGCCAGCCAGGTCCCGAGGACGGCTCCCAGACCGGCGGTCCAGGCCGAGAGGATGAGGCTGTTCTTCAGCGGGATCCAGTACTCGGACGAGCTGAAGATCGTGCTGAAGTTGTGCAGCGTCAGCTGGTCGGCGTCGCTCGTGAAGGCGCCATGGATCACCTCGTAGAGAGGCAGTCCGAGGAAGATCAGCACGTAGACGGTGAACGGCGCCATGCCAAGCCAGGCACCGCCCGCCGGGGAGCGGGTGATCCCGCGGCGCCGAGGCGCCGCGGGATCGGTCCCTACTGCGATTGCTTCAGTGCTTGTGCTCAAGCGGGGAAGGCGGTGGCGATTGCCGTGCCGGCCTTGGTTGACTGTGCGACCGTCGGCAGCTCGGCCTGACCGGGAGCCTTCGGCAGCGCCTTGTAGGCGGCCTTGTTCTCGGTGCCGGCCTTCACCATCGCCGGAAGCTCGATCGGACGAGCGCCACCCGACAGCCAGATGTTCTGGCCCTGCGTCGAGTACAGGAACTCCTCCCACAGGCGAGCGGCCGCCGGGTGCGGAGCGGTCTTGCTGATCGCCTGCACGTAGTAACCGGCGAACTCCTTGCCCGTCGGGTCGACGACCTTCCAGTGCGACGCGATGTTCGCCGAGAGGCCGTAGGACTTGGCGCTGTTCAGGTAGTCCCAGTTGATCAGGATCGGGCACTGGTTCGCCTCGATCACCGACGGCGCGTTGCAGTCGGTCGAGTTGAAGTTCCCGTCGGACTTCAGCGTGTTGAAGAAGCTGATGCCCGGCTGAACGTTCGAGAGCGATCCGCCCGCGTTGAGCGCCGCGGCGTAAACGGCGTCGGTCGCCGCGGCGGCCTGGCCGATTGCGCCGTTGAGCGTCACGTCACCCTTGTACTGCGAGCTCGTGAGCGCGCTCCAGCTGGTCGGGCAGACCTTGACCACGTTCATGTTGCAGCCGAACGAGATGTATCCGCCGTAGTCGTTGAACCACTCGCCGTTCGACGCCTTCGCGGCGGCGGGGATCATCTTCCAGGTCGCCACCTTGTACGGAGACACGAGCGACGAGAAGCCACTGGCCGCCGTGTATGACTGGCCGACGTCGACGGTGTCGGGCTCGGAGCTGCGGCCCTTGTCCTGGCTCAGCGCCTGGATCTCCTGGGCGCTCGAGTCATTCGGAGCCTCGCTCGTGACCTTGATGCCGTACTTCTTCGAAAACGCCGAGATCTCCTTGCCGTAATTTGCCCAGGTGGGCGGCAGGGCGATCACGTTCAGCGACTTCTCCGCCTTGGCGGCCGCGACAAGCGCTGCCATTCCACCGCCGGCCTTGGCGGAGGTGACTGAGGACCAGTTCACCGACGCCGACGCGGCCGAGCTGACGCCCAGACCACAGGCTGTCGCGGCGACGACGGCAACCGCCGACGCGCTGATGCGACTTTTCATAACAGACATGACCCTCCTCACAGGGATTTGTGATTGGTCGTCTCCCTGACCTACCAGGCACTGGCCGGTCTCGAGTGACCCGCTGGAACCTAGAAGGAACCCTCGCGCCAATTGTGACGATTTTGTCAAGGTCTGTTTCATATACCTTTGGGTATCCGGGGTCAACATTTTCTTCACGTTGTGAGGCTCTCGGCCGCCTCCGATCGCCGGTCGACCCGCGTGGTAGCGTCGCGCCGATGACCTCCAGACCATCCGTGATCGCACACCGTGGCGTGCACTCAGTCGCGATCGAGAACACGATGGATGCCTTTGAGTCGGCGCTCGCCGCCGGCGCGGAGATGATCGAGCTGGACGTGCGCCGCAGCGGCGACGGCCAGCTCGCGATCCTCCACGACCACGCCCATTCTGGGGTCGCGCTGGACTCGTGCCCGCTTGATGAGTTCGCGCGCCGCACCGGCTTCCGCCCGCCGTTGCTCGAGGAGGTGCTGGCCTGGGCCGCGGGACGGATCGCGCTCGATGTAGAACTCAAAGAGGACGGCTACGCCGAGCAGGTGGCGCTCCCGCTCCAGGCCTTCGCGGCCGCGGGCGGCGAGCTGCTGGTCACCTCCTGCATCGACGCTCTGCTGGCACGGATCGCGGAGCTGAGCGCGGACCTCCGACGCGGGCTGCTGCTCGAGTCCACGGCGATGCGCGCCGGCGACCGCGCGCACGCCGCCGGCGCCGCAACCGTACTGCCGGCGATGGGGCTGGTCGACGAGCGGCTGATCGCGGAGCTGGCGGATGCCGGGCTTGAGCTGATCGTCTGGGACTTCATGGCCGCCGACCACGCGGCGCTGTTGTCGGACCCGCGCGTCGCCGGCGTCATCACCGACGACGTCCCGGGGGCACTCTCCGCACGGGCCGCGTTGACCGCCTGACCGCGCCCGCGTTGACCGCCTGAGTACGCTGGATTTAGGCCTAAAACCCGCTAGGAGTTCACGCATGAGCAGTCGCCGCCCCGTAGTCGGAATCGCTACGGCCCTAGAGATCGCCAGCTACGGCATCTGGGTCGGCGGGCCGTGCGCGCTGCTGCAGTACTCCTACATCGAATCGATCCAGCGAGCCGGCGCGATGGCGATGATGCTGCCGCCGGATCCGGCGCTGGTCGAGAATCCCGATGAGCTGCTCGACCGGGTCGATGCGCTGGTGCTGGCGGGCGGCTGCGACGTCGATCCCGCCCGCTACGGCCAGGAGCAGCACGCCGAGACCGTCGGACTGGTTCCCGCCCGCGATGACTTCGAGTTCGCCCTGCTGGAGCGCGCGATCGAGCGCGACATGCCGAGCCTCTGCGTCTGCCGCGGCATGCAGGTGCTGAACGTCGTGCGCGGCGGCACGCTGATCCAGCACCTGCCCGAGGTGCTGCACAGCGATGAGCACCGCCGCCACCTCGGCACCTTCGAGGGCAATGAGCACGACGTCCGGCTGGCCTCGGGCTCACTGGCGGCGCTGGCCGTCGGCCGCGAGCTGACGATGACCAAGTCCCACCATCACCAGGCGATCGACGCGCTCGGCGACGGGCTGATCGTGACCGGCCGCTGCACCGACGACGACCTCGCCGAGGCGATCGAGCTGCCGGATGCGGGCTTCGTGCTTGGCGTGCAGTGGCACCCGGAGGCCGACGAGACCAGCCGGATCATGAGCGCGCTCGTCGAGGAGACGCGTCAGAGGATCTCGGTCGCCTCCTGATAACCGCCGGCCTCGATCGCGGCGCGCACGGCGGTCGCGTGCTCGGCCCCGCGAGTCTCCAGCACGAGCTGTACCGCCGTCTCCTGGATGTGCAGGTCGAGGCCCTCGCGGATGTGCTGCACATCGAGCAGGTTGGCGCCCGTCCGGCTGACCGTCCCGAGCAGCGCCGCCAGGCTCCCGGGAAGGTCGGGGATGCGCACGCGCAGCACCAGCCGGCGCCGCGCCTGCGTCTCGTGACGGCGGGCTACCTCGGCGAGCATGCCGGCACCGACATTGCCTCCGGAGAGCACGAGCACGGTGGTGCCATCGCCGGCCGCCGGCGGCAGCCTCCCGGCCAGCAGCGCCGCCACACCGACCGCGCCGGCGCCCTCCACGACCAGCTTCGAGCGCTCCATCATGAACACCATCGCCTCGGCGACCTGGTCCTCGGCGACGACGACCATATCGTTGACCCATCGGTCGATCAGCCTCAGCGTGATGTCCCCAGGTCGCTTGACGGCGATCCCATCGGCGATCGTGCGGGCCGAGTCGACCGCCACCGGCTGACCGGCCTGCAGCGACGCCAGGAACGGCGAGCAGGCCTCGACCTGGACGCCGATGATCTCGACCTCGGGCCGCTGCGAGCGGATCGCGATCGCGATCCCGCTGATCAGCCCTCCGCCGCCGACCGGCACGATCACGCGCGCCAGATCTGGAACCTGGCGTAGCAGCTCGAGCCCTACCCCACCCTGCCCGGAGATCACATCGGGGTCGTCAAACGGGTGAATGAACTGCATCCCCGCCTCGGCGGCGCGGGCCTTGGCCGCCGCGACCGAGTCATCCACCGAGCGCCCCTCCAGATGCAGGGTGGCGCCCAGGGACTGGACGGCGTCGGCCTTGGCGATCGGCGCCGCCTCGGGCATGAAGACCTCACACGGCACGCCCCGCGACAGCGCCGCGTAGGCGACCGCCTGCGCGTGGTTGCCGGCGCTGCCACAGACGACGCCGCGGGCGGTCTCCTCGCCCAGCGCCGCGATCTTCGCCATCGCGCCGCGCAGCTTGAACGAGCCGGTTCCCTGCAGGTTCTCCGCCTTCAGCACGATCCGCGCACCCGCGCGCTCCGAGAGCGTGCGCGTGGTGATGATCGGGGTCTCGCGCACCACGCCATCGCCGGCGCGCGCGGCCCGCTCGATGCTCGCCTCGGTTATGAGGCCATCTGCTCCCGTCTCAGGCGCCAACGGCGATCACGGCGTCGATCTCGACCTGCGCACCCTTCGGCAGGGCGGCGACGGCCAGGGCCACCCGCGCGGGCGGGTCGCTCTTGAAGAAGCCCGCATAGACCTCGTTGACCTCCGCAAAGGCCGCGATGTCGGTGAGGTAGACGGTGATCTTGACGGCATCCTCGAGCGAGCAGCCCGCGTCGGAGGCGATCGCGTGCAGGTTCTCGAGGCACTTGCGCGCCTGCTCGCCCGGGGTCGATCCGACGAGCTCGCCGCTGGCGGCGTCGAGCGGGATCTGCCCGGAGATGAACAGCAGCTCGCCACTCACGCGCACGGCGTGGGAGTAGGGGCCCACCGCGGCCGCGGCGCTTTCGGAATTCACAGTCACTCGGTACAAGGCGAACCTCCTGCGGAGCCTGAAGCGTGGAACTTGTTTCGGACCTAGGCTGGACATCGTGACAGCAACGAGCGAGGCGGAGTTCCACGGCGGCCCTCGGGCGGCGCTGGCCGTGCGCCCGTTCCGCTGGTGGTTCCTCGGTCAGGTCCTCTCGGCCTCGGGGCTGATGACGCAGATGGTCGCCGTCGGCTGGCTGGTGCTGCACTGGCATGGAAGCGGCCTGCAGCTGGGCCTGCTGTCCTCGGCGGGGCTTGGGCCGATGCTCTTGCTCGGACTCTGGGCCGGCTCGCTGGTCGATCACCACGACCGCCGCCTGCTGCTGATCTGGACCCAATCGCTGCTGGCGGCCCAGAGCCTGCTGCTCTACGCCCTGATCGTCTCGGGCAGCGCCAGCTACTGGCCGCTGGTTGCGATCACGCTCGCCAGCGGCGTCGTCGTCGCGCTCGACGGGCCGGCGCGCCAGGTCTATGTGCTCGACCTGGTCGGACCGGAGCGCGTGGCGGGCGCGGTCAGCCTCTACGAGGTCATCCTCAACCTCTCGCGCGTGCTCGGGCCGGCGGTCGGCGGCACGCTGCTCGCAGTCTCCGGCCCGGCGGCCTGTGTGCTCGTCAACGCGATCACGTTCGCGGCCCCGCTCGCGGTGCTGCTGCGCTACCGGCCAAGCGGCGACCGCGAGTCGCGTGAGGGCGCCGGGCGTCCGAGCGCGCTCGCGGGCGTGCGCTATGCGTGGGCGCAGCCGCTGCTGCGCGCCTGCCTGCTGCTGGCGGCCGCCTCGACCGTGCTGTTCAGCCCGACGCTGTTCTTCCCACTGCTCGCGACGCGCACGTTCCACCTCGGCGGCAGCGGCTACGGCCTACTGCTGGCGCTGTTCGGCGTTGGCGCGCTGCCGGGCGCGCTGCTCGCCTCGCGGCGGCCACCAACGGGCACACGCGTGCGCTCGCTCGCCCTGCTGACCGGCGCGGCGGTCGTGATCAGCGCGACGGCGCCCGAGCTTCCGGTCCTCTATGCCGGCATCATCGCCACCGGCACCTGCTCGATCTGGATGATCGCCTCCGCCAACACGCTCGTGCAGCTGCGCACCGCGCCCGAGCTGCGCGGTCGCGTGATGGGGGCCTGGAGCGTGGCGCTGCCGGGAACGATGCCGATCACCGCCCTGATCGCCGGCGCCGTCTCCGACGCGCTCGGCACGCGCATCGCCTACGCCGGCGCCGGCACGATCATCGCCGCGGTGGCGCTGCTCTGCTGGCGCGCCTATGCGTCACCCGGCCCCACAGACGACGAGTAGCCTTCACAGCCGACGAGTAGCCTTCAGATACGTGAACCGGCTCGCGCAGGAGACCTCGCCATACCTGCTGCAGCACGCTGAGAACCCGGTCGACTGGTACGCCTGGGGTGATGAGGCGCTGGGGCGCTCACGCGATCTGAACCGCCCGCTGCTGGTCTCGATCGGCTACTCGGCCTGCCACTGGTGTCACGTCATGGCGCACGAGTCGTTCGAGGATCCTGAGACCGCGGCACTGATGAACGAGCGCTTCATCTGCGTCAAGGTCGACCGTGAGGAGCGGCCGGACATCGACGCGGTCTGCATGGCCGCCTGCCAGGCGATGACCGGCCAGGGCGGCTGGCCGCTCAACGTGTTTCTCACCCCCGACCAGGAACCGTTCTTTGCCGGCACCTACTTCCCGCCGGCGCCCCGCCCCGGGATGCCGAGTTGGCCGATGGTGCTCGAGGCGATCCACGAGGCTTGGACCGAGCGCCCCGAGCAGGTTCGTGAGCAGGGTGTGCGGCTGGCGGCGGCGATCGCCGCCGGTGGCTCGGTCCAAGGCGCCGCGCAGGCAAGCGTGCCGCAGTCGGCGATCAGCGACTCCGTGCACGCGCTCGGGCAGATGTTCGACCGCGTGCACGGCGGCTGGGGCGGCGCCCCCAAGTTCCCGCCGCATGGCACGCTCGAGTTCCTGCTGGCGGCCGGAGATGCCGAGCTCGCCCCGGCGACGCTGCACGCGATGGCCGCCGGTGGCATCTACGACCAGATCGGCGGCGGCTTCGCACGCTACGCGGTCGACGCGACCTGGACCGTGCCGCACTTCGAGAAGATGCTCTACGACAACGCGCTGCTGGCTCGAACCTACCTGCACGCCTGGCAGGTGACGCGCGAGCCGCGCTTCGCCGAGGTCTGCACCGAGACGCTCGACTGGGCGCTGCGCGAGATGCGCGGGCCGGAGGGGGGCTTCTGCTCGGCACTGGACGCCGACTCCGAGGGCATCGAGGGCAAGTTCTACGTGTGGACCATCGAGCAGCTGCACAGCACGCTCGGCGACGACCTCGGCGAGCAGGCGATCCGCTACTTCGGCGCCAATCCGGAGGGCAACTTCGAGGACGACGCCAACGTGCTGGAGGCTCGCGGAGAGGCGCCCGAGCGGCTGCCCGAGATCCGCTCAAAGCTGCTCGCCGCCCGGGCCGAGCGCGTGCGCCCGGGCCTCGACGACAAGCGTCTGACCTCATGGAACGCGCTGATGGTCGCGGCGCTGGCCGACGCCGGCGCGGCGCTCGAGCGCGACGACTACCTCGACGCCGCCCGCACCTGCGCCGACTTCCTGCTCCGCGAGCTGCGCGACGGCGAGAACAACCTGCTGCGTACCTGGAAGGACGGCCGCGCGTCGCTTGACGCCTACCTCGAGGATCACGCCCACCTGCTGCAGGCGCTGCTCGTGCTCTACGAGGCGACCTTCGACGAGCGCTGGTACGTGGAGGCGGTGGCGACGGCCGACGCGATGATCGAGCGCTTCGGCGACCGCGAGCAGGGTGGCTTCTTCACCACCGCCGCCGACGTGCCGGCGCTGGTCGGCCGCCGCAAGGACCTC
>DASZMI010000005.1:0-24657 GCA_035551915.1 Solirubrobacteraceae bacterium
CCGACCGCGAGGCGGTGGATGTCGGCGACCGGCACGCCGGCCTTGACGCTCATGTACTTGGTCAGGCCGTCCGTGCCCGACCCGAGGTCGGTGACGCCGAAGGTCTTGCCCTTGGCCTGCGACCAGGAGTGAACCCCGGAGCTTTTGCCGCACATCTCGCGCTCGCCCGGGGCGACGCCGAGATTGATCACGTCCTCGACGGCCTTGCCCTGGGCCTGGAACTCGGCGGTATGGATGTACCATGCGCCGGCCATGTCGACGTTACCGCTGACCATCGCGGTCTCGGCACCGACACCGCCCTGCTGCTCGGTCGAGAGCGTCATGTTGACGCCGTACTTCTTGAAATAGCCGAGATCGGCGGCCAGCTTGTACTCCATGTAGATCTGCTTGTCCCAGCCGCCGACCATCAGGGTGACGGTCGGAAGCGATGCGGAATGTGCCGTCTTGGCGGTGGCCGTCGCGCTGAGCGCGGCAACCGAACCACCCGCCGCGACAGCGGCGACGGCGATCGCGCTAGCGATGCGCTTGGTTTTCACTTGGTTCTCCTCCCGGAGAGTTGGTTGTTTCAGGGGTGGGTTGGTACGTGCACGCCTAGAGCCCAGACGACTGTGTCTGTGACGGGGGGCGCCACCCGAGCACGCGTTTCTCCAGTGCCGCGATCAGGAACTCTGCGGTCAGAGCGATCACGGCGATCAATGCCATTCCGGCGAAGACGCCGTTGATCTGGAAGGTGTCCATCGAGCTGTAGATCAAGAGGCCGAGACCCTGCGTGGCCCCGAGCACCTCGCCGACGACGGCGCCGATGATCGCGAAGCCGAAGGCGACGTGGAGGCTGGCGATGATCCAGGTCGCTGCCGAGGGCAGCACCACGTGGCGGTTGGTCTGCCAGCGGCCGGCACCCAGCACGCGCGCATTGGCGATCAGGTTGCGATCGACCTCACGCGTGCCCTGGTAGGCGTTGAAGAACACGCCGAAGAACACGAGCACGCCGGCCGTCACGATCTTCGACTCGGTGCCGACGCCGAACGCGACCGTGAACAGCGCGGCGAGCACGATCCGTGGGATCGCGTTGACCACCTTGATGTACGGGTTGAGGACGTCGGACAGGAACCGGCTCTGGCCGAGCGCGATCCCGGCGATCATCCCTGCGAGAACGCCGAAGATGAAACCGAGCACGGCCTCCTTGAGCGTCACCAGGATGTTGGCCCAGATCGATCCGAACTGGGTCCCGTGCTCGAACCAGTTCTTCAATGCTGTGACGATGCCGCTCGGCCTGCCCCAGAAGAACGGGTCGACGATCCCCACGCTCTTGGCCGTGAATAGCTGCCATCCGCCGAAGATCAGTACGAAGACGGCAAGCCGGGCGCTCCACATGATCACGCGCTCGCGGCGGCTCCGGGCCCTGTCGGCAGCGACGACGTCCGCCTCCGACATTCCCGACCCGAGCGCGAGCGGGTCGAGCGGGTCGATGAAGTTGAGGTCGTTCGGGATCTGGATGGGGGCCGGTTCCGGGTTCATGACAGGCCCTCCTGTCCGGGCGCCGTCGCCGTTCGTGCGTAGGCGTGCTCGACCTCCTCGCGCAGCGCACCCCAGATCTGGTGATGCAGCTCCTGGAAGCGCTCGCCGAAGCGGATCTCCTGCACGGCGCCGCGCGGACGCGGCAGGTCGATGTCGTAGACCGCCTTGACCGTGCCCGGGCTGGCGGTGACGACCACGACCTTGTCAGCGAGCGCGATCGCCTCCTCGAGGTCGTGCGTGACGAAGATCACGGTCGGCTTGGTCTGCTCCCAGAGCTCCAGCAGCTCGTTGGACATGATCGCCTTGGTCTGCACGTCGAGCGCGCCGAAGGGCTCGTCCATCAGCAGCACCGAGGGCTCATTGATCAGCGCGCCGGCCAGCGCCACGCGCTTGCGCATGCCGCCTGAGAGCTGGTGCGGGTGATGATCCTCGAAGCCGGCAAGCCCGACGCGGCGCAGCCAGTCGGTCGCGCGGGCACGCGCCTCGTGCTTGGATAGGCCGTGGAACAGCGGGCCCATCATCACGTTGGCCACGACCGTCTTCCATGGCATCAGCGCATCGGCCTGGAACATGAAGCTCGTTCCCTGGGTGATCCCACTGACCGGTCGCCCGCTGACCGTCACGCTGCCGGCGCTGAGACGATCGAGGCCCGAGACGAGCGTCAGCGTCGTCGACTTGCCACAGCCGGTCGGTCCGACGACCGCGCAGAACTGGCCCGGCTCGATCGTCAGGCTGAAGTCGCGCAGCGCGGTGAACGCGCCGCCGTCCGGCGTCACGAACCGCTTGGTCGCGCCCCTCAGCTCGACACCGGCCGCATGCGCACCCGTCTGAGGCTGCGCGTCGCTGGCAGCAGCTGCCGCCATCTCTCTCCTCCTACCCTCGACTACATGTGCTCGGGTACGCCTCGGCGTTCCCGGTCTGCCTACAAGGTAGGTCTGTGGTGCGTCGACCGACAAGGCTTCTGCCCCTTACCCGACAAAGCCCCATTTCCATGACTTTTGCGCGTTTAGTGCAGCGAGGTTGCGGTAGTCACACGCGTGCCTAGACTCGGCAGAGAGGAGAGGACCATGTGGCGGCGCGGTCAGCTGTCTAACCGGATACTTGCGATCGTTCTCGCGATTCTCGTGGCGACGGCCGTCGTCGGTTTCGCGCTCGATACGCTCAGCCGCCGCAGCGAGCTGCAGCACGAGTATCAGCGGCGCGCGCTGGTGATCGCGCAGACGTTCGCGGCGATCCCGACCGTCCGCGAGGCGCTGTTCCGCCACGACGCCGCCGACCGCCGGGCGATCCAGGCGCTCGCACAGCAGGTGCGCCACCAGACCGGCGCCAGCTACATCGTCGTCATCGACCGCCAGGGGATCCGCTTCTCACATCCCGATCCCAGCCTGATCGGCAAGCGCGTGGCCGAGCCGGTGCTGGCGCTCGACGGCCACGATCATCTCGATGTCGACCACGGCAACCTCGGGATCTCGGCCAGGGCGCGCGTGCCGCTGCGCGCCCCCGACGGGCAGATCATCGGCGAGGTCTCGACCGGCATCCTCGAGAACTTCATCTCGGCGCAGTTGGCGCACGAGCTGCCGACGCTGCTGCTGTACCTGGCGATCTCGCTCGGGATCGGGATCGCCGCCTCGCTGGCCCTGGCGCGGCGGCTCAAGCGCGACACCTTCGGGCTCGAACTGCATGAGATCGCCGCGCTCGTGCAGGAACGCGAGGCGATGCTCCACAACATCCGCGAGGGCGTGATCACGCTCGACCAGGATGAGCACGTGACGCTGATCAACGATGAGGCGCGACGGCTGCTGCCGATCGCCGAGTACGCGGTCGGCCGCACGATCGAGGAGCTGTTCGGGCCCGGGCGCCTGCGCGATCTGCTGAGCGGCGCGACCGTAGGTGAGGACCAGGTCGTGCTCACCGACGAGCACGTGCTGGTCGTCAACCACATGACCGTGATGCGCCGGGGCCGCCGGCTGGGTGCGGTGATCACGTTGCGCGACCGCACGGAGTTCGAGGCGCTGATCCGCGAGCTCGACGGCGTTGACGCGCTGACCGACGCGCTGCGCGCCCAGCAGCACGAGTTCTCCAACCGCATGCACACGCTCGCCGGCCTGATCGAGCTCGGCGACCACGACGCTGCCGTCCACTACGCGCTCGACGTCTCGAAGGCGAGTGGCGGCCTGGCGGAGTCGATCCGCGCCCAGATCGAGCGACCCGAGATCGCCGCGATGCTGCTTGCGAAGACCACGATCGCGACCGAGCGGGGCGTCGCCCTGACGCTCACCGACGACTCGCAGCTGCCGGCGGCCGGGCTCGACACGAGCAGCGTGCTGACGATCGTCGGCAACCTGATCGACAACGCGATCGACGCGGCCGCCGCAGGCCCCGGCCCGGCGGCGGTGATCGTCAGGCTCGCGAGTGACGACGCGATCCGCATCGAGGTCTCCGATACGGGGGAGGGGGTGCCGCCCGAGGTCGCAAGCCAGATCTTCATCGACGGCTTCACCACCAAGGAGGCCGCGCCCGACCGCCAGCGCGGGATCGGCCTGGCGCTCGTCCACCGGCTCGTGCGGCGCTCGGGCGGAACCATTGAATTCCAGTCGGCCAGCTGGCAGCGCGGCACGATCTTCAGCGTCGTGCTGCCGCTCGCGGTCGAGGCGCAGTCCGAGGTCGGCGCGTGATCGAGACGCTGATCGTCGAGGACGATTACCACGTCGCGACGATCCACGGCGCCTATCTGCGCCGAGTCGCGGGCTTCGCGGTCACGGGGCACGCCTCGACCCTCGCCAGCGGCCGATCCGAGATCCAGCGGCTGGCGCCGGCGCTGGTGCTGCTCGACATCTACCTGCCCGACGGCAACGGGCTCGACCTGCTGCGTGAGGCGCTCGAGCTGGACGGCCCACGCCCGGATTTCCTCGTGATCACCGCGGCGCGCGACATGAAGAGCGTACGCGCGGCGATGCAGCTCGGCGCCGTTCACTACCTCGTCAAGCCGTTCAGCTTCGCGCAGCTCGAGGAGCGGCTGATCGCCTACCGCGAGCTCTCGCGCCGGCTCGACCGCATCGGCGCCGCCGAGGAGCGCGAGGCCGAGCAGCACGAGGTCGACGCGCTCTACAGCCTGCTGCGCGGTCCCAGCGGCCTGCCCAAGGGCCAGTCCGGTCCGACGATGGCCGCGATCCGCGATCTGCTCCAGGACGCACGCGAGGATCTGTCGGCCGCCGAGATCGCCTCGAACATCGGCATCAGCCGCTCCACGGCACAGCGCTATCTGGCCGAGCTCGCGCGTCAGGGCACCGTCGAGCTGCGCCTGCACTACGGCACGGCCGGACGCCCCGAGCACCGCTACCGGTTGGCGGCACGCTCAGGGTGAGCGGGGGCGGTCCAGCGGGACCGCCCCTTCGTGTGACCCCACACACGCCCATCCACTCGCGAGCCCGCTCTCGTATTTGCGTTCGCGCCCCTACGATTGCACCCGTGACCTACTCGATCGTTGCCCGTGATCAGCAGACCGGTGAGCTCGGCGTGGCCGTGCAGTCGCACTGGTTCGGCGTCGGCCCGCTGGTGCCGTGGGCGCGTCCCGGTGTCGGCGCCGTCGCCACTCAGGCCAACGCGCGCGCGGCCTACGGGCCGGAGGCGCTCGCGCTGCTGGAGCGCGGCGTCAACGCGCCCGACGCGCTCGCCCGGCTGACCGCCGCCGACCCCGGAGCCGCCGGCCGCCAGGTCGCGATCATCGACGCCCACGGCCGGACCGCCACCCACACCGGCAGCTCGGCGATCGCATACGCGGGCCACGTGAGCGGCGAGCAGGTCTCCTGCCAGGCCAACATGATGGCCAGCGAGAGCGTCTGGGGGGCGATGCTCGAGGCCTTCCGTACGGCTGCTGGCCCGCTGGCCAGCCGCCTGCTTGCAGCGCTTGACGCCGCCGAGCAAGCCGGTGGCGATGTCCGTGGCCGCCAGTCAGCGGCGCTGCTGGTCGTTCCCGCCGCGGGCGAGGGCTGGGAGTGCAGCGTGTCGCTGAGGGTCGAGGATCACCCCGAGCCGCTGGTCGAACTGCGGCGCCTGTTGAACCTGCACAGTGCCTACGAGCAGGCCGGCATCGGCGACGCGCTGACGAACGAGGCGCGCCACCCCGAGGCCGCCGAGCACTACCGCCTGGCCTCCGAGCTCGCGCCCGGCAACCATGAGCTGATTTTCTGGGCGGGCCTCGGAATCGCGCTCTCCGACGATGTCGACCGTGGCGTCGAGCTCGTGCGCGAGGCCATCTCGCTGCAACCCGGCTGGGCCGATCTGCTGCCGCGCCTGACCGCGGATGTCGCGCCCTCAGCCCCGGTCGTCTGCGAGCGGCTGGGCCTGTAGTTGACCGCCGGCTCGATCAATCCGATGGAGGTCAAGGCGAGCAATCGCGAGACCGTGCGCTTCTGCGTGGAGGCCTCGCGGCCGTTTGCCAAGCTGCTGATCGGGAGCTGGATCTGCATCACCGTCGGCGTGCTGATCGACGCCGTGGCGGCGCCGCTCGTGTTCGCCGCGACGCTCGAGCGGATCGTGGCGCTGCGTGCGCACGATCACCTCTGGCACACCTTCGGCCCGCTCGTGATCCTCTACGGCGTGGTGCTGATCGCCGGCATGATCAGCTGGCGGCTGGCCGGATGGCTCGAGTGGGAGGGTTGCACCAGGGCCTTCTCCAATTCGGTGCTGCTGTCGTTCAACCGGCTGCTCGAGCTGAGCTATCGCTGGCACGTCGACCATCCGTCGGGCGAGGTCTCCTCGACGCTCTCAGCGTTCTCGTGGGCACTGATGCAGGCGATCGACGAGCTCAGCTGGGGGATGCTGCGGATCATCGTGGGGGTGTTCGCCGCGATCGTCGTGCTGCTGGTCGTCGCCTGGCCGGTGGGGCTCACGATCATGCTCTTCACCGCGCTATTCATCTGGCTGATGGTCGTGCGCTCCAAGCCTGTGACCGAGGCATCGATCCGCTTCTCCGCGGCCCACACCGAGGCCGAGGGGGTCGCCTTCGACGTGATCCGCAACATCTCGACGGTCAAGGCGCAGGGCGGCGAGCAGCTCGAGCGCGCGACGCTCACGCACAAGCTGCAAGGCTCGGTGTCGGCCGACCTCGGCGCCCGCCGGGCGTTCACGGTCACCCGCACGTGGATGTCGGGGATCATCAACACGATGAGCTGGGGCGCGCTGTTCATCGGCGTCGTGCTGGCCCTGCACAAGGACGTCTCCGCAGGAACCATCTACCTGATCCTGTTCTACGCGGCGCAGGTCGCCGATCTGATCATCCAGAGCTTCCAGACGACGCGCTCGCTCTCGCGCGCACTCGGCCGCGGCACCAAGCTCGTGGGTCTGATCAGCTCTGAGCCCGAGGTGGTCGATCTGCCGCAGGCGCCGGTCCTGACCGTCCCGCGCGGCGCGATCGAGTTCGATCGGGTCGGCTTCTCCTACATCGCCGCGCGGCCGCTGATCGAGCGGCTCGACCTCAGCGTTGCGCCCGGTGAGCACGTCGGCATCGTCGGACCCTCGGGCGGCGGCAAGTCGACGCTGACGCGGCTGGTGCTGCGCTTCATGGACGTCAGCGAGGGCAAGATCCGGATCGACGGGCAGTCGATCGGCGGCGTCACGCAGGAGTCGCTGCGCCGCCAGATCTCGTATGTCCCGCAGGACCCGCAGATGCTGCACCGCTCGATCGCCGCCAACATCTGGCTCGGAGAGGACGGCGAGCCCGACCTCGATCGCATCATCGAGGTCAGCCGCGCCGCGCACGTGCACGAGTTCGTCGCCGACCTGCCCGATGGCTACCGGACGGTCGTCGGCGAGCGCGGCCTGAAGCTCTCCGGCGGGCAGCGCCAGCGCGTGGCGATCGCCCAGGCGATGCTCAAGCGCGCGCCGATCCTGATCCTCGACGAGGCCACGAGCGCACTCGATTCCGAGTCGGAGCGGCTCGTGCAGCAGGCGCTGTGGTCACTGATGACCGACTGCACCGCGCTCGTCGTAGCTCACCGGCTCTCGACGATCGCACGGCTCGACCGCATCGTCGTGGTCGAGGATGGGGCCATCACCGACACCGGCACGCACGCGCAGCTGCTGACTCACGGCGGCACCTACGCGCGGCTCTGGGAGCATCAGTCAGGCGGCTTCATCGAGTGATTCTTAGCCGCGCTTGAGTTTGTCGGCGGGTCCGCGGATTTCGATGTTGATCAGCCGGGCGTTGCTGGGTATGGACGGCTCATGAACGCGAGTGCCCGAGAAACAGAGCAGGTGCGCGAGCACCGCCGTCGTGCCGAGGAGTCACGCGCGCTGGCGGCCGAGCGCCGGGCGCGCGCGCATGAGCTGCGCGCGGCGGGGAATGCCGAAGATGAGGTTGAAGGGGTCGACAGCGACGCCTTCCTGCACGCCGGGATCGAGGAGGTCCTGGCCGAGATCGCCGAGCTGCGGGCGGCCGGGTTCAACGACCGCGCGCTCTCGTGCGAGGCCCTGGCCCGCGCCGAGACGGCCGGCGACGAGCGCGATGAACTGCTGCGACAGGCGAGCGCTGCCGTGATCCGGGCGGCGGAGCTCGAGGCTCAGGCGATCGCCCTGCGTGACGAACTGGCAGCCGACCCCCGCCTGCATGACGCGCTCTCTGAGGCGGCGCTGGCGCGGGCCCGCGCCCGCGAGCATCGTGACCTGGCGCTCGCCGCTCGCGCCCAGATCCGCTCCGACGGCGACGCTGCCGCGGGCGCGCTTCAGAGCATCCGCGCTGAACGTCATGACGCCTGGGCGGAGCTGCACGAGCGCCTGGCGCTCGCGCATCAGCACCGGGCCCAGGGGCTCAGTGAGCTGGCCGAGAGCTCACAGCGCGAGGCCGACAGGCTGCGCGGGCTCGCGCAGGCCGCCGACGAGCGCCTCTCGATCGCCGAGCGCGGGGGCGCCTCGGATCAGGCGGCCGACGCCGCGGCCTGAGCCGTCGCGAGCTTCGGTGTGGCTAGGTGGCGCCCGGCTCGGTGGCAGCGGCAGGTTCCTGCTCGCGCCACCTCGAGACAGACGATCGCAGCTGCAGATAGGCGATCGAGCCCGGCAGCACCGGCAGCCAGAATGAGATCAGGCGGTAGGCGAGCACCGCCAGGACCGCGGTACTGCCGTTGACGCCGAAGGCGATGAAGGTACCGATCATGCCGCCCTCGACACCGCCGACCCCGCCCGGGATCGGCAACGCGTTGGCGAGTTGGCCGACGTAGTAGGCGACGACCAGCACGGCGAGGGGCGCGGTCGCTCCAAAGGCGCGGAAGCCGGCCCAGAGCGTCGCGATGTCAAACGCCCAGTAGGTGACTGCCCCGGTCAGACCGGGCTTGGGGTGCGCCAGGACGTCCAGGCTGGTCATCACACCGCCGTGCAGGGTGCGGGGGAGCGTCGCCAGCCGGGCGAGGAGCGATCTCGGGCCGCGGTGGCTCCGCGCCAAGCGCGAGAGCCAGCGCTCGGCACGGTCGGCGGAGAAGCCCATCGTCGACACCAACAGGATCAGACCACCCCCGATGGCGGCGGGCAGCACCGTCAGCGCGTCCGGCGCGTGGCCGGGAAACAATCCAATCGCCATGCCGCCCCCGAACACCACCAGTGCCAGCATGAACACGAGGTAGTGCAGCAGCACGAAGCTCGTCATCCGCCGAGCCACCGTCTCGGCGCCAAGCCCGGCGGCGCGCAGCGCCCAGACGGTCAGGGCGATGCCGCCCGCGCCCCCGGCGGCCAGCAGCTTCGTCGCCACGGCTCCCGCCATCGTGACCTGGTAGCTGGAGCGCCAGCCGATCCGGACCTGCTCGGTCGTGAACAACAGCATGAACAGCGACATGTAGCCCGACAGCGAGATGGCCTCGAGCCCGACGCCGGCCGCCAGCCACAGTTTGTTGCCGTAGCGCAGGCGGTGCAGGCTCTTGCCGAAGCCGGCCAGCTGCGGCAGCACGGCAAAGATGAAGATGATCACCAGGCCGATCACCAGCAGCGCGATCAGCGAGCGCCGGTGGTCGCGCAGGAACTGACGCAACCCCGATTGCGGCGTGTCCTTGTCGCGGCATAGGGGGTCGTGATTCCAGCGCCCGTCGGAGCTTTCCGCGGACGTCTGTTCGTGGATCGCGCCGTGCACGTCCGTGGGGCTGGACTCGAGCCGATTAGCCATGCCGCTCCTTGACTATGAGCTTACGGCGTGTCGAGGAGTTACCTTTCGTTTGGACGGCGTCTGGACGCACCTGGGCGCGCCCGTTCCACGGCAGGTACCTCGGTCCGGGCCTTGTGAAACGGTCCTTCCCAGGCACGCCCGGCCACTTGTCAAATCCGAAGCCTGATTCCTCCGCAGACCGTCAACGCCCGTGCTTCGGGCTTACCCGTGCCCTTCTGCGGCGAAGCACCGGGCGCTACTGTCGCCACGCAGCGCTGCCCGGCGGGCGCCGGTGCTTGGCTTTCGGCGGCTACCGTGTGCCACATGGCCGTGTTGATGTTGCAGCCGACGGTTCTGAGCGAGGTCGGTCTGCGGCACAACAACGAGGATGCGGCGTTCGCCTCCTCGCGCCTGGTCGCGAGCAACGCGGCGATCATGAAGATGACCGCTTGACAAGCGCCGTCTGGTCAACAGGCTCGAGGACGAGCTCACCGACGCGGTCGCGGATGCCAACGACCTGATCTCATTCGCGACCGTCTACGAGCCGCGCCATACGGGCATGGCGACGACGCTCACCGCCGTGGCGATGGCCAATGACAGCCGCTACCTGATCGCCAACGTCGGCGATTCCCGGACCTACGTCTTCCGCGACGGTCGCCTCGCGCAGCTCACCCGCGACGACAGCCTCATGCGGGAGCTGATCGACCAGGGCGACCTCACCGCGTCAGAGGCGCGCGGTCATCCGCACCGCTCGGTCGTGCTCAAGGCACTCAACGGCGAGGATCGGCAGCCGGTCGTGCTGCGCGTGGTCGACGCGCGGGCGGGCGACCGCCTGCTGCTCTGCTCCGACGGCGTCACCGACTACCTCTCCGACGGTCAGCTGGCAGGCTTCCTCGGGCGCGCCGATGCCGGTGCGGCCGCGCGGCAGCTGGTCGACGCGGCGCCGGCCGTCGGCTCATCCGCTATCTGACCCGCTCGCGACAGCGCCACTTCCCCCGGCGCGACAGCGTCACCGCTTGACCTCGGCGGTCGACGCCGGTTAGCGTTCAGCCTGCGGCGCCGCTGCACCGAGTCGGGCTGGCGCACCTGAGGGTGCGTCGCCTCTCCGGGGTTACCCCGGGGATAGTCAACTACCTCGAGCAGTACGTCGCGGGCCTTGGGGTGCACTCCTTCGGAGGCACTTCCAGGCACGCGCGACAGGAGCAGTCGGGGCGCGGCGCCGCCATTATGTGCGGTCGTGGCGAATCTCGGTGACCGATATACGCTGGCCAGCGAGCTCACGCAGGCGTTCCTCGACGCTTCGTGGACGGCCGAGCGGCTTGCGGAGACCGGCGCCGCCTGCCTCGGTCGCTGGCCGGCCTGGATGTACGGGCTCACCGAGCACGTCGTGGCGGTCCATGGTGGCGCGCCGCTGAATCGCCGCCGGCAGCTGTTCACTCTGATCCTCGACTTCCTCGACGCCCACGTGACCGCCGAGGAGGACCTGACGCCATGGTCGGGTCAGCGCCCGATCGCGCAGCCCCAACGCGAGCGGCAGGTGCAGCCGCGGGCGGGCCGACCGCCCGGCCTCGACGCATGGCAGCTGCCTGAGATCCCCACGGTCACCGACCTTGCCGAGCGACTCGAGCTGAGCCCTGGGCAGCTCGAATGGCTCGCGGATGTACGTGGCCTGGAGCGCACCGTCACCCGCGAGCAGCTGCGCAACTACCGCTACCTCGCGCTACCGCGCCGCGGGGCTATGCCGCGGGTGATCGAGGCGCCGAAGCTGAGGCTCAAGCAGGTCCAGCGCTGGATCCTTCGTGAGGTGCTGGTCGAGGTTCCCGCGCATTCGGCGGCGCACGGGTTCGTCGCCGGCAGGTCCGTGGTCAGCCACGCGGAGTTGCACACCGGCCGGCGTGTGGTGCTGCGCCTCGACCTCGAGGACTTCTTCGCGTCGGTCCCCGCCGGCCGCGTCTACCGCACGTGGCGGACGCTCGGTTACGACCCGTCTGTCGCTCACGTGCTGACGGGTCTGACCACCAACGTCGTACCGTTGGCTGTCTGGCAGCACATCACCAGCAGCACGCCGACCGACGCGGTTCAGGCGCGCTTCTGGTTCGGCCGACAGCTCGCCACGCCACACCTTCCGCAGGGGGCGCCGACGTCACCGGCGCTCGCGAACCTCGCGGCGTTCAGGCTCGACCGCCGGCTCGCCCGCCTGGCCGAGGCGACCGGCCTGCGCTACTCGCGCTATGCCGACGACCTCACCTTCTCCGGCGGCACCCGCCTGATCCGCCGGCGCGGCGAGTTCGAGGCGCTGGTCGGCAGGATCGTGCGTGGCGAGGGCTTTCAGCTGAACATCGGAAAGTCGATGACGCAGGCGGCCGGCGGCCGCCAGGTCGTCTGTGGGGTCGTGGTCAACGTCCGCACCAATGCGCGGCGCGCCGAGTACGACGAACTGAGGGCGATCCTCCACAACGCCGCCCGCAGCGGGCCCGCGAGCCAGAACCGCGACGGCATCGAGGACTTCCGGGCGCACCTGCTCGGCAGGATCTCCTGGATGGAAGCTCTCAATCCCGGTCGTGGACTGCGGCTGCGGGAGCTCTATGCCGTCATCGACTGGTCCTGAGACGCGGGTTCAGACGGTGCCGATCCGATCGACCGGCCAGTAGGTGAAGAACGCCGTCCCGATGATCCAGGACTGCGGGACGGGCCCCCAGAACCGGCTGTCGTCGGAGAACCCACGGTTGTCACCCATCATGAAGTACTGGCCCGCAGGCACGGTGATCACCGTCGGGAAGCGGCAGAAGCTGACCGTCGGACAGGACTGTATGTAGGAGCCATGCTCCTCGATGCCGTTGCGCCACACCTTGCCGCCGACGATCGTGAGGTGGTCGCCGGGCAGCCCAACCACGCGTTTGACATAGGTCTGTGAGGACTCCCCTCCGTAGGGCCGGTCGCATACCTGGGAGTGGCCAAGCCCCTGGGATCTGTCTCCGCACACGCCGTCCTCGCCCTCGAGCGCCCCCACCGGTGGGTGGAACACGACTATGTCGCCGAGCCCCGGGTGCGTCGCCAGGCGGTCGACCAGGATCCGCTGATGGATCTGCAGCGTCGGGATCATCGATCCGCTCGGGATCTTGTAGGGCTTCACGAGGAAGGCCTGGACCAGCAGTGCCACCGCCACAGCCACCGCCACCGTGGCCAGCAGCTCCGCGATCGAACGCAGCGGGGAGCTCTGCTTCTGCTTCGGCTTCTGCCCGGCTCTGGGATCGGCGGCGCTCGCCCCGTCGCGGGTCAGGTTCGCGGCTTCGTCCCCGTCGCTCGGGGCCGTGTCGGTCATGAGTTCGGCGCCATCGCGGCGACCGCCGCCGGCGCATAGCCCCTGGCCGTTGCCGGGAACTCACTGTCCAGGGAAGCCGCGAGCGCGATCGCGAGCATGATGACCGCCGCGCCCCGCCGGAGCAGGGTCAGCATTCTGCGGCGTCCCCGCGCTGCCGGGTCGGTGAGGTGCATGCCATTGCGGGTGAGACCGCCGAGCTCGGTCTCGAGCTGGGTGAAGAAGTCGCTGTTCATCGGGTCGCCAGGGCCGCTCTCATGCGCGACAGCCCACGGCTGACGCGCTTGCGCACGACGAGCTCGGAGCAGCCGAGCTCACTCGCGATCTCCGAGTAGTCGCGCTCGTCGACCACGCGGGCGCGTATCGCCGCCTGCTCGTCCGCTGGGAGCTCGGCCAGCAGCAGGCCGGCGGCGCCGTCCACGCTGGCGGCGAGCTCGAGGACGAGCTCGATGTCGTCGTCCTCGACGACCAGCGCGGCAGCGCCGAGTCGCGCGCGGGCGCGCGCATCGACCTGGCCGCTGCGCAGGCTGTGCCCGAGCACGTTGCGGGCGATGCCGATCAGCCAGCCGGTGGCCGAATCATGGGTTGGCCGGTAGCGAGCGGCGGACACGAGCACCGCGGCGAAGACCTCCGCGGTCAGATCGGCGGCGAGGTCGGCGTCGCGGGTGCGGCGAACGCACCAACCTACGATGGTCGCCAGGTGGCGCCGATAGAAGACACTGAAGGCGCGGTCGTCGCAGGCCGCGATCGCTGCGAGCAGCTGCGCGTCGGACCAGCGGGAGCGATTTCGTATGAGCATCATCATCAGGGAAATACCGGATGCAGCTCCGGCTGTGACCGGATGGCCAAGCTCCGATACCTACGCCACAGTTTGTGCCACGAGCTCCGGCCCGGTGGTGACCGTGCCGCGCTGGCATAGACAATGACTGAACACTCGACATCGATCAACAGTGACCGTGCACGCCGGCCGCGGCGGCACAGCGATCCGCCCGAGCTGCTCGAGCTCAGGCAGGAGGTCCGCGAGCTGCGGCGTGGCGGCCCGCGTGAGCAGCAGCGGCCGCCACGGCCCTCTGGTCGCGCCGCGCCGCGCCGTGAAAGCAGGTCCCGGCCCAGGCCGGCGCATCGCTCACGCCGCCGGCGCCGGCTCATGCTTCCGGCTGCTGTCGCGGTGATCGCCCTCGTGGTGATCATCGAAGGCGGCGCGGCGAGAACGGGTTCCTTTCCGCTGCCGAGCCGTTCGAGTCTCGCCGGCATGAGCATGGGAGGGCGCATCGTGGCGTTTGCCAACAGCCAGCTCGGCTACGGCACCGACCCGTCGGACTCGTACTGCAACAGATTCAGTGCCTATTGGGGCGTCGGATCGCAGACCTGCCCGGGATCGGAGTCCTCCGAGGAATGGTGTGCCGACTTTGCCGCCTGGGCCTGGCGGAAGGCCGGGGTGCCGTTCAGCTACGGCTTTGGCGCCGGCGAGATCAACGCTGGAGCCGCGAGCTTCTACTCGTGGGGCATCACCCATGGAACCTGGCATTCGGCATACGGCGACTATCGGCCGCGCGGGGGTGACGTCGCTGTCTATGGTCTCAGTCTCGGCGCGGGCACGACACCGTCCGCGGCGCATGTCGCGATCGTGACCGGCGGGCCCGCGGGGCAGAGCGGGCCCGATGTTGTCAACGGCGATGGTGACCGCACGGGATTCTCGGTCGTCGAGACCGGGACCGACCAGCTGCGTGCCGACACGGCACACGGCCAGGGCGCCCCGCTCGCGGGCTACGTCAGTCCGGATTGACGGCCTCAGGCAAGCGGCTCTGTCCCGCTGTGCCGGGGCGCCCATGGCTGTGTGATGTAAATCACAGTCGAATCGCCAGGGGCCGTGCGCCGCTCGCTTGCGGGGCTTGGCCCAGGCCGTGAAATGCGCATAAGCCCTGGTAACTCGGTGTTTTACTGTTTTCCGTGCGAACCCCGGACGGCGCGCGTTGACATCTGAAAACGGGCGGCGGGCGCTGCTCCACGTGCATGCTCATGTGCGAAATGACGGATTCCAGTCCCAGGATGTTTGTTTTGGACGAAATCGGTCGATACTCCCGTGAGTACCAGGGCGAAATCGTCCACCGTTTGGTCTCAGACTGAGGTAGGTTCAGGATTCATGCTTCGGATTCGGATTTTGCTCGCGCTCACAGCGGGTGCGCTGGTCGCCCCGGCGGCGGCGCTTGCGCAGCGTCCGGCGTCCAGGAGCGAGCGCGGAGCGATCGTGACTGCTGCCGTCCACCAGGGCGAGATCAGCAGCACCCAGGGCGCATGCCTGAGCGTGACCGTCTCGACCGTGAACCAGGGTTACGCGGTGCTGACCTGGCCGGCCAGGCTGTCCAGGGCGTGCGCCGCCGTTGCCGCGAGCGGCACGATCGTGGAGCAGAAGAATGGCGCAACCTGGGGCGTGGCGGCAGCCGGAAGCAGCTTCGTTTGCCCGCTGAAGACCGTGCCGGCCGCCGTCACGCGCGACCTCGGCATCTGCTCGAACTCGGCGCCTGCGACCAGCATCGGCGGACGCAACCGTCCCCGCCGTGGCGCCCATTCCTCGTAGAGGTCCTTAGGGCCTGGAGGGCCCGTAGTGGTTCCCCGTCGTAAGTACCCGTCGGTCTTGACGCAAACCTTCGGCTGGCATCTTCCTCGCAGGCTGGCGCAGCGCTGCTACGCCACGCCTCCTGTGTCCTCGCCATCCTCGGTTTTCGTCCGTCAATCCACGACGGAACTTACGGCTGGGACCACTAGCCCGCCTCCGGGGCAACCACTCGGCCGGCCGGCGCGGCCGGAGCAGATCAGATTGATCGGTTCGATTCCGACCAGGCCGCATTTGCGATCGCGCCGGAGGCGAGCGCCGCCGCAGCCCTCGCAGCGAGTGGCGGCGTTGACCGGGACCTCCGAGGCGCCTTGAAGCCGCCGCATCGTCGTCAGATCAGCGCGCCCTGGCGCTCCAGCTCCCTGCGGACCTCCGCTGGCTCGGGAGCAGAGCCCAGCTTCGCCTGCAGGGCTGCTGCGACACCGGCGGCCTGCCCGGTTGCGAACGCCGTACCCATGACGCGCAACGAGCAGTACGCCTCGGCGTCGCTGCTGACGAGCCGTCCCGCAGCCCACAGGTTGTCGCGGTCCAGCGAGCGCAGGGCGTCGAGCGGTATGTCGTAGAACGCCCTGCCTTCGATCGGCGTGTACTTGGTCGAGCCGACGCCGTGATGGGCCTCCAGCGGCCAGCCGCAGCGTGCGATGCCGTCATGCGGGCGACGCCGTGCGGACAGCACGTCACCCGCGGTCACCTGATCGCGACCGACCATGTGACGGGTCTCCCGCACGCCGATCTGCGGCCCGGTGCCGACCAAGTAGGCGTCCTCCCAGCCGGGCATCGACCTGCGGAACGCGTTCAGGTAGTCCCAGGCCTCGATCCGCGCGGCGGTCTCGGCGCGCGTCAGGTCATGGGCGTCGAGTGCGTCCACGCACTGATCGACGATCTGCATCGTGACCTCGCCGCTGAGCGGCAGCCGGGCGGCCGGGCCGTGGTCGCGGATGAGCTTGCGGTCGCTGACCGCGTTGTGCTCGGCCACCGCCCGCCGCATCAGCTCGGAGGAGATCGCCGCATCCGGCCTGACGCCGCCGATCCGCATGCTCAGCGTCGCCGCCTGCCGCTCGGCAGCGGGAAGCACGGCAAGGCGGGCACCGGCGACCTGCGCGAGGTTGCCGTCGCCGCTTGCGTCGACGAACACCGACCCGCTGATCCTGCGTTGCTCGCCGGCGGTGATCGCGGCGACCTCGGTGATCTCGGCTCCGGCGCAGCGCGCGGCCGCCAGGTAGCTGTGCAGCCCGAGCGACACGCCGGCGTCGGCGACCATCGCGTCGAGCGTCAGCTTCGTGAACTCGGGATCGATCAGCACGACCGTGTTCCCGGACCACTTGAACGTGATTTCCTCATATGCGCCGCCGGCCCGCAGCCGAGCCAGCAGATCGCCGCCGACCCCGCCCACGACCAGTTCCCGGCGCTGATCGAAGAAGCCGCAGTAGCTCAACACCGAACTGGCGATTGCGGCTCCGCCGAGGAATGGGTAGCGCTCGATCAGGTGGACCGCCGCGCCGGCCGTCGCTGCGCCGATCGCGGCAGCTATTCCGCCGCTGCCGCCGCCGATAACGACGACGTCATATCTCTCAGCGGTCGCGTCAGGCTCATCTGCATGCACGCGCCAAAGCTACAAGGACGCACCGCTGACCGCGTCGGGCAGCACCGGCGGCGGAATCAGGCCCGCGGTGAGCTCGGGGCTCTGCGAGCACCCTAAGCTCGCCTCGGTGGATCACGCAGAGTTCAACCTTACTTGGGCGCGGGAGACCGCTCAGCAGGCGGCGCGCCATTGGCAGCGGTCATTGGGGCCGCCCTTCAACTTGGCCGCCGTCTCGTATGTAGCCCCGGCTGGCGATGCGGTGGTGAAGGTCGCCTGGGAGGGTGACGACGAGTCGCTGCACGAGGCTGATGCGCTCGAACTCTGGTCCGGCGAAGGCGCGGTGCGTCTTTTGGCTCGCCACGGGGATGCGCTGCTCGAACAGCGTGCGGTTCCCGGCACCGACCTCAGCGCAGTTGCTGAGACGGACGCCACCGCCTTGGCCGTTGACCTCGCCGCTCGACTGTGGCGACCGGCGCGGGAGCCGTTCCGGCCGGTCCGCGCGGCGGTCGGGGCGTGGCTCGATCGAGCCGAACAGGCGGGCAGCGAGCTCGTGCCACTGGCGCGTGATCTGCTGACGGAGTTGAACCCGGGCGCGGACTGGGTCGTTCACGGGGACTTCCACCACCACAACATCCTGCGACACGGCGACAGCTATCTCGCGATCGACCCGAAGCCGTACCTGGCAGACCGCGAATATGACGTCCCGTCCTTCCTATGGAACCCGATCGGCAGCCGGCTCGACGATCGGGATCTCCTCGAGCGCCGGATAGCGGCGTTCGTCCGGGCGGGCCTCAGTGACCACCGCATCCGCGCCTGGACGGTGATCAGGGGCGCCTACCTGCGACCCGAGCATGCGCCGCCAATCCGCTCGCTACTTGCCTGATCGATGTCGAGAATCGCCTTCGCAACGTACTCAGCGCACCCATCGGGGATCGACGATGACCAGCTCGCCGCCCGGCTGGTCGGCGCCGAGTTCGAGGTTTGGGACGATGATGGCGTCGGCTGACATGCATACGACCGCGTCGTGGTGAGATCGGTCTGGGACTACACGACGAAGCTCGACACGTTCCTCGCGTGGACCGAGAGGCTCGGCCGCCACCGGCTGCTTAACACCCCGGAGCTGATCCGCTTCAACGGGGACAAGCGCTACCTCGTGCAGCTCGACGCTCCGACCGTTCCGACCACGTTGCTGGAGCCGGCGACCCGATACCGAACTAGGTCCAACCCTAGCTTCCCGGTGTGGGACATCGAGGGCGAGCGGGCGGTGGTCTTCTTCGGCGGGGACTTCTCACGTGCTCCACAAGCGGATCTGGTCGTGCCCGGCACCGCAAGCTCCGAGCAGCTGCAGCTCGCGTGGCGGGTTCATGCGGAGATCAGTGATCGCTTCGGCCGGCCGCTGTTCGCGCGTCGACATGGTCCCGGACCGGAGGGGTCGCCCGTGTTGATCGAGCTCGAGGCGATTGAGCCGATGCTCTACCTCGATCTGATGCCCGGTTCCGCAGAGCGGTTCGCCGCCGCGGTGCGGGCAGCCTAGGCTGCGGGGCTGAGCGCCTCGGGCGGGGTCCTTGAGGTGAGCGACGCACCGAGCGACGCGAGACACACGAGTCCGATCCCGAGTGCGTCTCTGAGCGTGATCGCCTGTCCGATCACGGCGGCGCCCGCGAGCGCGGCGACCGCCGGCTCAAGGCTCATCAGCACCCCGAAGGTCGCCGTCGACAGGCGGCGCAGCGCCCGCAGCTCCAGTGAGTAGGGGATCGCGGAACTGAGCATTCCGACGGCCACTCCGATCGCGAGCGTGCCCGGCACCAACAACTGCGACGCTCCCGCGGAGACACCGAATGGCAGCGCCACGACCGTCCCCGCGATCATCGCGAGCGCGAGCCCGGCGCCGTCGCTGAACGTCTTGCCGACCTGCGCCTGGACGAGGATGTAGGCGGCCCACGCCAGCCCGGCGATGCCGGCAAAGATCAGCCCCTCGACGCTGGTGCCGCTCGCGATCCCGCGGCACAGGGCGACGATCCCAGCGGCGGCGAGGATCGCCCAGACGAGGTCACGCAGCCGTCTGGAGCCGGCAAGCGCCACCAGCAGCGGACCGATGAACTCGATCGTCACCGCCGTGCCCAGCGGAATCCGGGTGATCGCGTGGTAGAAGGTCAGATTCATGGTCGCCAGGACGAGTCCGAGCGCCCCTGCCCAGAGCCACTGCCGGCCCGAGAAGGCCCGGATGTTCGGACGTCCGACGGCCATCAGCACGACGCTCGCGGCGGCCAGCCGCAGCAGACAGGCGCCGCTTGCTCCGACATGGTGAAAGATCGTCGTCGCCCAGGCTGCCCCGACCTGCACGGAACTGATGCTCGTGAGCACGAGCGCGTGCACCGGCAACCTCGGCGTGCGGGTCGGTCGCTTGGCTCTGGCGTACGCGGCCATTCCCCGATTGTTCCGTAGCGCGCCGCGGGCGGCGCGCGACCGTCGAGGGCGCCGGCCTGCGGCGATTGCCACGGGCGCCGCCTGGGTGGCGTTGCGGTCAGTCTGAACCCGTGAAACCGAGGATCAGCTGCGCAGCTTCGAGCGGGACGTCGAGCTGTGGGCAGCGGTCCCGTCCAGCAGGACCCAATCGCTCGCATCGATGGTCCAAGCCTCGCGCCCGGCGTTCTCGATCAGGGGCTCCTTCCTTGTTTGCCTTGGTGCGTCCATCTTGGGTGTGGGGCTCGGTCATGCGGCGGGGAAGCGAACGGCATCCCAGCTGTTTCAGATCGCCTTGGCGGACGCCAGCGCGAGCGGCTCGGTGCATGAACTCACATCCGAGGTATCGGGCGAGACTTGGTTCCAAGCCTCAGACGATGTTTCGCTGCGCGATGGTCGGCAGGACATACGCCGCAGCGGTGGAGTCCACGCGCACGTCAGGCTGCTCGGACCGGTCGCCTACATCTCGGGCAACCAGCAGACGCTGGTGAGCTACTTCGGCCTCCCGCGGTCTGTCGCTCAGAAGATTGGCGTCCGCTGGGTTCGGATTCCCTCATCCGATCATGCGTGGTACCCAACGGTCGCTGCCGACGCAACGCTGCTCTCCGCGCTGAGCCAGGTCACGCCGGCGGGCCCTCTCGTGGAGTTGCCGGCAAGTGAGTTGGACGGAAAGTCGGTGATTGGCATCCGCGGCAACATTCCGAAGGGGTTCAGGGGAGGCGACACTGACACCACCTTCGTTACCCAGTCCGCGCACCCGTTGCTCGTCGCTGCTATCTTCGCCCGCTCCGGCCAGAAGATGACATCCACCTTTAGTCATTGGGGGGAATCAGCTAGCTGCTGTCCACGATCGACGCGGAAGCCCCCAACAGGCCCGGATAGCCACAAGTCGGCCACGTGACACCGACATCGCAGGCGCGTTCAGTCGCAAAGCGCGCGCCGGCTCGTTGGGACCGCTCGGGCAAGAGCGATCTCCCGCGTTGTTGAGAGTGATGGTTGGCAAGATGCCGAATTGACGTTTGCTGCCGTCCCCGAACAACTGGAGTGATACATGTCCATCACGGCCTTCTTCGAGATACGCGTCAGGCCAGAGACGCTCGATCAAGGGGTGCACGCCGAGCTGCACCGGATTCTGAGCGACACGCGAGCGTTCGAGGGTTGCCTCGCGGTCGAGGTGCTGATCGACAGCGAGGATCCGACGCATATCGTTGCAGTCGAGAAATGGGCATCTGAGGAACACGATGCGGCCTACCGGGCTTGGCGGGCCGGGGATGGCAAGACCAACCTGGCCTCGTCTCTCGCCTCGTCCCCGATACTGACGAGGTTCTTCTCGGCAGACGACATCTGAGCGAACGTCTGCGCCGAGGAGTGTCAAGTCCCGCCTTTGGTGGCCCGGACTTCACGCTGAGCTGACCCCCACCGGGATGGGTCGGAACGCTACCGCTGGACTTGTTCCGGCCACTGAGTTCTGTCGCCAAAGGCATGATTCGGGGAGGGCGCCGTCTGACAGGACGAGTGCTCTCCAGGAATGCGATCGTCGCGGTTGAAGCGCGTCTTGTGATCGTGCGCGTGGGCATTGCGCTCGTCCCGGTCGTCCAGGGCCGGTGATCGCATTCGTATCGTCAGGGGGTCGATGCAGCCGAGGCTTTCTGGCAGGCGAGCACCAGCTGAGGTTGTTCGTGGGAAGCCTGCTAGCACGCGGATCGAAGGGCGCGCGGCAGTCTCTGTTGAAGCTTTTACCTCCCGACCGCGACCGCAGCGGTGAAAAGTTGCAGTTGCCGGGTGCGGGTTTGGCTCCATATCGGGTGAAAGGCACGGGGATGGTGGCCAGGGCTTGGTAGTCGCCAAGCTGGTAGTTCATTTCGGCGGGGTCGAAGGGATGGCCGGTCATCACATCCACGAACGAGACGTGCCAGATCCGACAACACGCTAAACGTATGAAGGCGAGTCGTCGGCGTAGCGCTCGTGAGTTTCGGTGCTGGCTGAAACCGAAAGCAGTCGTGAATTCGGCGGTTCATCTCCTCGTGCGCGCTGCTTGCTTCGTTCCGCCTGCGATGGCATGGTGGCAATGACGGGGGCAGCACTGCCCCGCTGTTCGTTGTAAGAGAGTTTCTCCCAACCCTTTTCAGTTAGCGACGTCATGCGGAGCCGGTCGAGGCTGACGCCGAAGCGTGTAGCGTGAGCTGGGTCAGGTCGAGATGCCTGCAATGAAGGTCTGTGCTTGTCGTCTTGCGAGTTGGTCCCAGTTGGCTACGTTCGGGAGTGGCTGGGCGAGCATCGCTCCGGTGATGATGATGTCTAGCGGGGTGACATCCGGTCGAATCGTGTTCTCTTGGCGGCCTCGCTCGAGGACCTGACCAAGCAAGCTGCGGATCTCGCTCCTGGCCGCGAATATGACTTCGTTGGGGATGTCAGGGCCACCGTGGAACGGCAGGATGAAGCGGTCGCGTGCGGCGATCGTCTGTTCAAAGAACTGGGCGAGCACCAGCGGAGCCGCGTCGCTGCTTTCGGCGGCTGCGCGTGCGTGTTCGAGCACCAGGCTGAAGGAGCGCATTGTCAGGGCGGTCAGCAGCGCTGTGCGGGTCGGATAGTGGCGGTACAGCGTGCCGATGCCGACCCTTGCCTCGGCTGCGATGGTTGCCATCGGCACGCGTTCGCCCTCGCGCCGGACGGCAACAGTTGCTGCGTCGAGGATCCGCTCGCGGTTTGCTGTCGCGTCGCTTCGCATCGGGCGTTTGCCGGGGCTGCTCAGGATCGGGACTTGGTTTCGTTTTGTGCTCATCCTGAGATCCGGCGTGGAGTGCGCTGATCCTATTCGGTACGCTCCCCCATAAGCGGAGGATTTCGACCGCTTACGCTCACGACCTAGAGAGGACGCCGATGAACGACACCGCAAGTGCAGCTTCACCTACACCGGTCCCGGCGGATGACCCCGCGAGGCTGCTCACCAGGGTGAATGCCGACGGCGACGGGCTCGTTCATCTCGGTGTGGTTGGTGACACCTACACGATCCTCGTATCAGGTGCCGACACGGCGGGCCGTTACACGCTGATCGATATGCATGTCCCCCCGGGCGGCGGGCCACCGCCGCACCGGCATGACTTCGAGGAGATGTTCACCGTTCTGGAGGGTGAGATCGAGCTGACTTTCCGTGGCGAGACAACGACCGCGCGGGCGGGATCGACGATCAACGTACCGGCCAATGCCCCGCACGTGTTCCGCAATGCCTCCGGTCGTCCCGCACGGCTGCTGTGCCTGTGCGCTCCGGCTGGTCAGGAGGAGTTCTTCCGGGAGGTCGGCGTGCCAGTGGCGTCGCGGACCGAGCCTCCGCCGCCGCTCGATGCGGCCGCGACCGCTGCATTCGTCGCCAAGGCGATAGCCCTCGCACCGAAGTACCGCACCGAACTGCTGCTCGACGGACCAGCGTCCTAACCCGTGAAGCGATCGAGAGAACAAGATGAGCCAGCAACAGCGTGACGCCCTCGACCAATTGCTGCGGGAAGGGCCGCTCGACCTCGGTGGCGAGGTGACAGAGCAACGAGCGATCTTCGAGCAGATGATGGCGGCCATCCCGATCCCGGACGACGTGACCACCGCCACCGCGAGACTCGGCGGAGTGCCTGTGATCAGCGTTGAGATCCGGCGCATCAACTCAGACGCGGCCATCTTCTACCTCCACGGCGGCGCATATGCCATCGGTACCGCCGCATCGTCTGTGGGGCTCGCGTCAGAGCTCGCGCGGCGAGCGGCCACCAAGCTGGCAACTGTTGATTACCGGCTCGCGCCGGAGCACCCTTATCCGGCAGCGATCGACGACGCAGTTGCTGCATACCGCGGGCTGCTGGACACCGGAGTGCGTCCGTCCAGCATCGCGATAGCCGGCGAATCGGCCGGTGCCGGACTGGCGGCAGCAACACTCATCGCGCTCAAACACGCGGGACTACCCCTACCCGCAGCAGCAGTGCTCATGTCGCCTTGGGTCGACCTGACCCTGTCGGGGACAAGCCTGACCACCAAAGCCGAACTCGATCCCGCACTGACACCCGACGGCCTCGCCCGGCGCGCCGACGACTACGCACCCAATGAAGACCGCAGCAATGGCCTGATCAGCCCCCTCTTCGCTGACCTCAGCGGCCTCCCGCCACTGCTGATACAGGCGGGCTCCCACGAGATCCTGCTCGATGACGCCACCAGACTTGCCGCCCGCGCCGCAGCCGATGACGTCGCCGTCACGCTCGAGATCACGCCCGGCGCTCCGCACGTGTTCCAAGGATTCGCCGCGATCCTCGACGAAGGCGACGACGCGCTCATCAGGGCTGGCAAGTTCCTCCGCTACCACCTCTCACCCTCTGAGCACTGGTAGCCGCCGACCGAGCTAGACCGCAGAGCCGGTAGCTCGACCCTGGCGGCGACAAGCACCCCGTTCGCTCGGTCCCCCTCGACAGCCGCGAGCGGACGTGGCGACCAGCTGGATCGTCGCCGTTGCAATCGCGAGCCGCTTACCGTCCTGAACGCCAAAGCGATCACGATGCACGAGCCAGTGACTCGTTCCGGGTTGCCCTCGCTATGCGGCTACGGTGCCGGCAACGTGGTGAGGCACCGGCAAGCCAAGGCCGCGCTCGGCAAGGTCCTCGGCGTAGGCGGCGAGCGCCTCCTCGATCCCGGCCGCGACCTCGTCGCGCGTGGCGCCAAGCGAAACGACCCCCGGGACGTCCGGAAGGTAGGCCCCCCATTCGCCGTCTTCGGCCTGCTCATAGATGACCACGTACTCGCTCAACGCAAATGCTCCAAGCCGCTCGCTTTCCTGATGCTACCGAGCGTCCCAACCGGCACCGTAGCGCTGTCCTTGCCTGCCACTACGACCCGCTCGGTCCGATGCGGATGCGCCCACACCTCGTGTGAGCCCCGCTGACGGACAACCTCTCAACCTGCCTCGAACAGGGCCGCACGGACCTCGCGGTACTTCTTCGGCATCAATCAAACGTACGCGCTGCAACGGACACGGCGCCGTCGGCTCAAAAGCACTGAACGTCGCC
>DASZMI010000006.1:0-1922 GCA_035551915.1 Solirubrobacteraceae bacterium
CGGCGGGGTCGACCTCGATCTTCGCGCGCAGGCGGCGGATGTGGACGGTCACGGTCGAGGTGTCGGTGTAGAAGGAGTACTGCCAGACGGCGTCCATCAGCTGGGTGCGGGAGAAGACCTGTCCGGGATGGGTGGCGAAGAACAGCAGCAGATCAAACTCGCGGCCGGTGAGCTGTGCCTCCTCGCCGGCGACGACTACGCGTCGCGCGGTCGGGTCGATCGTCAGCTCCCCCACCTCGATCGGAGGTTGCTCGCCGGTCGGTAGGTCGACGCGGCGCAGGACCGCGTCGATGCGGGCCACGAGCTCGGCCGGGGAGAACGGCTTCACGACGTAGTCGTCGGCGCCCAGCCGCAGGCCTGTGATCCGGTCGGACTCCTCGCCCTTGGCGGTCAGGAGGATGATCGGCACGCGCGCGTGGTCGTGCTCGCGCAGGCGTCGCATCACCTCCAGCCCGCCTAGCTTGGGCAGCATCTGGTCCAGCACCACCAGATCCGGGCGCTGCTCGGCGGCGGCCACCAGTGCCTGAGCGCCGTCTGCGGCGATCGCGGTCCGGTAGCCGGCGCGCTGGAGGTAGCGGGCCACAACCTCGGTGATCGTCGGCTCGTCATCGACGACCAGCACCGTGCGTCGCTCAGCGGTCTCCATCATCAGGTCCTCATCGATTTTCGCAGCGCAGACACGAGATCCCGATCAGGCCCGCAGCGGGGCTGCCGCGAACTCGGCCATCCGGTGGTCAAACTGCTCCCGCGCGTCGAAGCCGAGCGCCTCACGCGCCTGGTCGGTGGACGCGTACACGTGGCGGACGTCACCGAGCCTGAATTCGCCGGTGACGATCGGCTCGAGCCGTTGCGGGAACCCCGCCGCGAGCGCACGGGCCATGTCGAGGATGCTGCGCGGGTGGCCGCTGCCGATGTTGAACGCGCCCGCCGTCGCCGCCCGAGAGGTGAGCGCAAGGACGTTCGCGCGCGCGATGTCACGTACGTGCACGAAATCACGCAGCTGGCCGCCGTCCTCGAACACCCGCGGTGCCAGGCCACGCTCGAGCGCGCTGCGGAAGATCGATGCAACGCCGGCGTACGGGGTGTCGCGTGGCATCTGCGGTCCGTAGACATTGTGGTAGCGCAAAGCCGTCACCGGCACGCCCGTCTCGCGCGAGAACGAGAACGAGAGGTGCTCCTGATGCAGCTTGGTCGCGGCGTAGACGTTGCGCGGCTCGAGCGCCGCCGCTTCAGGCACGGCCTGCGGCTGCAGCGGCTTCCCGCACCGGGGGCATGCGACCTCGAACTCGCCGCTCGCCAATGCCTCGATCGCACGCGGGGGCGGGCTCACGACCCCATGCTCTGCGCAGCGGTAGCGCCCCTCTCCGTAGACGACCATGCTGCTCGCAAGCACGACGCGCCCGTCGAATCCGCGACGCGCCAGCTCGGCGAGCAGCACAGCGGTGCCGAGGTCGTTGTGGCCGACATACTCCGGCAGATCGAGAATGTCCGCCGCGAGTCCGACCATCGCGGCCTGATGACAGACAGCGTCGACCCCACGCAGTGCTCTCGAGACAGCCACCGGGTCGCGCACGTCACCCTCGACGAACTCCGCCTGCGGATGAATCTCCGGCTGCTCCCGGTGGGCGCTCGGCAGCAGCGCATCGAGCACGCGCACCTCATGCCCGTCGCTGATCAGCAGCTCAACGATGTGCGAGCCGATGAAGCCGGCGCCGCCGGTTACGAGGATCATGTCCTGAAGGTAGCCCCTGGCAGCGCAGATTTCGCGTCCACGGAAACACCGTTCTCAAACTCGTAAGGGTTTGCCCGTAGCGTCGGCGGCATGATCGAGGTGATCCTGCCGGTGCTCGACGAGGCCGAAGCGCTACCGCTGGTTCTATCCGCGTTCCCGCCCGGCTTTGAGCCGCTGGTCGTCGACAACG
>DASZMI010000007.1:0-29429 GCA_035551915.1 Solirubrobacteraceae bacterium
AGGCGCCGGCACGATCGCATTCCCCGACGAGCCCGCTACGCCGCCGCTATGTCTTGGCGACGATCCGCGCTCATGCTTCATCTCGAGTCTCCCGTGATTGTGGGAGTGCCCTCCGCGACTGCGGCGGAGATACGCTGGCCCACTTGTCTTGATTTCTCTCCCAAACGACCTTCTAGCTCGTCCTATGGGTGAGCATGGTCCTCGCCCACACCAACAGCCGCCCGATTAGTTCATCTGCGAGGCGCCCTCGTCGGGGCGTGGCGGGGCAGTTCTATGAGTGACCTGAGGCTGCAGATCATCGCTTCGATGCGCCCACAAGACATCGAAGCGCTCAGTGACGACGTCGTCCTCGCTCTTGTCCGCCGACTCGGTCCGTATCTCTCGCAGGCAGCGCCGGCGGGCGAGTCAGACGGCTGGCTCGACTTTGATGGCGCGCTCGAGCATCTGGGGATGAAGAAGGGGGCCCTCTACAAGCTGACCAGCGCGCGGACGATCCCGTTCCACCAGGATGGTCCCGGCTGCAAGCTCTGGTTTCTGCGCTCCGAGCTCGACGAGTGGAGGCTGAGCGGTGCCTCCCGAGCGGCCCGAAACCGTCACCTGAGAGCTGCCTGATTCAACCGCGTGCTTCCAAAATGCTTCCATAAGGCGATTTTGGAGTCTCCGGAAGCAGGTCTCGGATAAGAGATAAGGCCTGCATTAGCAGGCCTTTGCTACTGATGGGCACGGGTGGTTTCGAACCACCGACCTCTCGCGTGTGAAGCGAGCGCTCTCCCACTGAGCTACGCGCCCTTATGCCTGAAAACACAGGGTTTTGACCTGACGCCCGAGATCTCCTGGGACCCTGAATGGCCCCTGAGAACCCCCCCATAAAGGACACGGTGTCCTTCAGTTGGGTTGCCGCTGGGTCTGGGAGCCGACTCTAGCGTGGGTGGGCGATGCGTGTGGCAGCCCACGAGGACGTGATCACAACCGCGGAGATCTTCGCAGGCTCAGCATCGGCGAGGCGGAGATGACGGCGCTCGCAGATCGGCGGGCAGCGCCGCGCGCGGTGACACGGAGTAGACGCCTCGCTCCTTACCGAAATGAGTCGAGTCCTACGGAAGCCGCGGGACTGGGCCGAGGCCAGCATGTCTGTTGACATCCTTGTAGAGCAGGTAGCGGAACGGATCCGGTCCGGCTGCGACGCACGATTGCGGGCAGAACGCCCGCAGCCACATGAAGTCTCCGGCCTGCACCTCGACCGGGTCCCGGTTGAGGACATAGAGCGCCTTGCCCTGCAGCACGTAGAGGCCATGCTCCATGACGTGTGTCTCCGGAAATGGGATGCTCGCTCCCGGCTGGAACGTGACGATGTTGACGTGCATGTCATGGCGGATGTCGTCCTGGTCGACGAAGCGGGTCGTCGCCCAGGAGCCGTCTGTGTCGGGCATCGCGATCGCGTCGAGCTCACGCTCGTTGGTGACCAGGGCCTGGGGAGGGTCGATCCCGGTCACGGGCTCGTAGGCCTTGCGGATCCAGTGAAAGCAGGCTGCACTCTGGCCACGGTTGCGCAGGGTCCAACCGGTGCCCGCCGGCAGGTAGACGTAGCCGCCCGGTCCGATTTCGTGGCGGGCCGCGCCGATCGTCAGCTCGAGCTTGCCGTCGACCACGAACAGCACCGCCTCGGCATTCGTATCGGTCTCGGGGTGATCGCTGCCACCACCGGCGGCAAGCTCGACGACGTAATGGGAGAACGTTTCGGCGAAGCCCGACAGCGGCCGCGCGATCACCCACAACCGCGTGTCCTCCCAGAACGGCAGCCGGCTGGTAACGATGTCCCGCATCGTGCCCCTCGGCAGGACGGCGTAGCCTTGAGTGAAAATCGCGCGATCGCTGGCCAGTTCACGTTGACTGGGCAGCCCGCCGCTTGGAACGTAGTAGCTCGTCACCTCTGCTCCCCCTGGGCGATCTCCGCTTGGCCGATCTCCCCTCGGGCGATCAGTCTCCCACGCCGGGCGTGCGCACCGCTCACTGGTGCGCCCCGCAACCATGTGCGCCGGACCACGCCTTGAAGCTCGCGGCCCGCGTATGCGCTCACAGGATGGCGATGCAGGAGGCGTTCGGGCTCGACCGTGAAGCTGGCCTCGGGGTCGAACGCGACCAGATCGGCGTCGGCGCCGACGGCGATCCGGCCCTTGTGTGCGAGGCCGAGCAGATCTGCCGGCGCGCGCGCCATCCAGCCCGCGAGCTCGGCGAGGGCGCGGCCGCGAGCCCTGGCTGCGCTCCAGACGATCGGCAGGCCCAGCTGCAGGGAGGCGATCCCGCCCCAGGCCTGACCGAAATCACCGCTGTCGAGCCGCTTGAGCGAGGCGGGGCTGGGGGAGTGGTCGGAGACGATCGTCTGGATCTCCCCGGCGAACAGCGCCTCCCAGAGCCGGTCCCGGTTCTCGGCCTCGCGGATCGGCGGGCAGCACTTGAACTGTGTGGCCCCATCTGGGATGGCGCCCGCCTCCAGCGCGAGGTAGTGCGGGCAGGTCTCGACCGTCACCGCGACCCCCTCGGTACGAGCGGCGCACAGGCTCTCGAGCGCGCTGCTGCTCGACAGGTGCGCCACGTGCGCGCGGCCCCCGGTCGCCCGGGCGGCGTCGAGCACATGCCCGATTGCCACATCCTCGGCTGCGGCAGGCCGTGATCGCAGAAATGCCTCGTAGCTGCGTCCGCGCGGGGGCGGCGCGGCCGCGATCACGCCGGGATCCTCGGCGTGGATCATCAGCAGGGCGCCGAGTCGACTCGTCTCGCGCATCGCCGCAAGCAGTCCACGCTCGTCGAGCGCCGCGAACTCGGGCACGCCGGAGTCGATCAGGAAGGCCTTGAACCCGAGCACTCCGTCCTCGTGCAGCGCCGCGAGCTGCTCGACGTTCCCTGGCACCGCACCACCCCAGAAGCCGACGTCGACGTGCGCCTGACCGCCGGCGGCCGTGCGTTTGACCTCGAGTGCATCGGATGTCGTCGTCGCCGGGATGCTGTTGAGGGGCATGTCGACGAGCGTCGTCACGCCGCCCGCGGCGGCCGCAAGCGTGGCGGTCTCGAAGCCCTCCCATTCCGTTCGTCCCGGCTCGTTGATGTGCACGTGGGTGTCGACCAGTCCGGGCAGGAGCACCTCGCTCTGTGGGAGGCGGACGGTCTCGCGAGCGTGCAGCTCGGAGTCGTGGGGTGCGATCAGGGCGATGCGGCCGTCGCGTACGCCGATCACACACGCCCGCTCAACCTCGCCGACGACCGCCCGCGGCGCCACGAAGGCGATGTCAAAACTCGTCATCTCGCTCACCTGGTCAGCCATCGGGTCAGATAAAGGCCGGCAGCCAGGCCTCGCCCGGGTCGGGGGCGTCGTCGCGGGTGACCGCCGCCTCGATCAA
Source organism: Solirubrobacteraceae bacterium (assembly GCA_035551915.1). Taxonomy (GTDB): domain Bacteria; phylum Actinomycetota; class Thermoleophilia; order Solirubrobacterales; family Solirubrobacteraceae; genus Palsa-465. Next base: position 3,396 of record DASZMI010000007.1, read on the forward strand.
GCCGTATGGCCGGTCGGCGGCGATGAAGACCTCGCCCTCGTTGCTCAGGCCGAAGGGGCTCAGATCGACCAGGAAGTGGTGCTTGTTCGGCGCCGAGAACCTGATCTCGGCGACGTCGTCGAAGCTCTCGAGCACCTGCTTCCCCATCTGGTAGAGGCTCTCCTGCAGGGCGTGGCTGTGGGTGGTCGCGAAGGTCTCGAGCAGCGAGGCATGGATCGCGGCGTGCCGCCCGCTCCAGTCCGCGTCAGCGTGGGCGTACCTCCAGCGGGCCACGAGCGAGGTGGCGAGGATGCGGTCGTCGGCCTCCGGCAGCGTCGTGTACTCGTCCTTGAGGTAGCCCCTGAACTCCGAGCCGGTCGACTTCAGCAGCACCAGATCCTGCAGCCCGGAGACCACCCAGACGCGCTCGTGCTCGCCACGGCCGCTGACCGTCACGACCGTGGTTCGCACCGCGCCACCGCGCTTCACGAAGGCGTGATCGTGCCCCGACGGGCCAACCGGGATCCGGTCCCAGGCGTACTGCTCGACGCCGATCTGTGCGCTGTGCGCCTGCGCGGCTGCCTCCAGGAAACGGCGTGCGAGCGCGATCGCGTAATCCTCGGGCGATGAGATGCCGTGGCTCTTGGCGTAGGCGAAAGCGGTGTTCTTCTGCGTGTCGGTGGGGAGCACCCCGCTCTGATCGCCGGTGATGTGCGCGTCGTTGAAGTCGCCGCGCAACGAAGTCGACACGTTCAGGTCGACGATCTCGTGGCGAGGGCTGTCTCGATAGATCCGCACGACACGGCTTTCGGCCTTGCCGTACCGGTTTGGTCCAAGTGAGATGCCCATGTGGGAGGCTCCTTCGTATCACTGGTCGGTTTAGGTAAGCCGGCCCAGCGGGGCCGGCTGCACGAGCAGGCGCCCGGCGATCACGCTTCTATATCGCCGGTCACGGATCTTCAAGTCGCCCGTCCCGCCAGGCCGGCGAGCCGACCCGCATCGAGGCCGGTGTTGGCCCTCACCTCTTCAGCGCTGCTGGCGCCGCAGTGCAGCGCTCTGAGCACGTAGTCGGCGAGCGCCCGCACGGTTGCAGGCTCGTCCATGACCGCCGAGTCGGTGCGTTCGAAGTAATCGCGCAGGCGGCGCTCGGCGTCCGCCAGACCGTCGCGGTAGAAGGTGTAATTAGCCGCGAAGCGCGTCGGCAACTGGGCGGGGTGCAGATCCCAGCCCTGGTAATAGCCACGCTCCAGCGAGCGTCGGACGAGCCTCAGGTGGAGCTCCCAGCCGCGGCGCACCGCCGCCGCATCGCCGATCGGGAGCACATTCGTCGAGCCGTCCGAGAGCCTCACGCCAGTCCCGGCCGCGGCCGCCTGCATGACGGCCTTGGCGTGATCGGCGGCAGGGTGGGCGAGGCTCTGGTACTGGCCCGCGATCCCACAGAACGCCGAGTAGTCGTAGGTTCCGTAGTGCAGGCCGCTGCATCGGCCCTCGGCGGCGTGCACCATGCGCGCGACCAGCGCCGACCCGTCGGCGGCGAGCACGGACTGCGGAGTCTCGATCTGGATCTCGAAGCGGAGCGGCCGCACTCCGAGCGAGGCCTCGAGCTGCGCACACAGGTAGACCATGGCCTGCACCTGTTCGACGCTGGTGACCTTCGGCAACGTCACGACGAATCGCTCGGCACCCACGCCGGCGTCGGTGAGCACCGTCAGAAACCCCACGAGCGTCCGCACCGAGCGGGCTCGCGTGGGGGCCTCGAGGCTCTTGATCCGAATCCCGCACAGCGGCGCCATGGCACCCGAGCCGATGCTCGTCGCGAGCGCGGCCGCCGCACGTGCCACGTCCTCATCCTCGACGGAGTCACTGCGGGTGCCGTAGCCGTCCTCGAAGTCGATGCGCAGGTCCTCGATCGGCTCGACCTGCAGCTTCTGACGGACCCGCCTGACGATCTCGGCGTCGCCGACCAGCTCGGCGAACAGGTCCGCGTTGGCGTCGAGCGCCTGTCGCGCCTCCTCACCCCAGTTCTGCACGAGCGCGCTGTGGAATCTGTCGGCGGATGTGTAGACGGTGTGGATCGGCTGGCGCCCAGCTCGGTCACCGGGGAAGTCAGCCGCCAGCGCGGCGTCGGCCGCGACCAGTCTCGCGTCCAGTTCACTGATCAGATCCAAAGCGAGCTGGTCGCTCTCGCGGCGCACCCTCACCACCCCTCAATTCGGCCACTGAACTAGCTATCAAGCCAGTAGCGCTAGCATTCCAAGATGGAGGGAGGCTAGACGGATGTCGGCTGCCGCAGTGACGATCAACGGGCGCCTGACGCCGCTGGATGGCGTCAGCGTCTGGACGACGGCGCTGGACTTCCTGCGCGAGCAGGGTCTCACGGGATGCAAAGATGGCTGCGCCGAGGGTGAGTGCGGCGCCTGCTCGGTCATGCTCGCCAAGCCCGGGCTGGCAGCGGCCACGGAATGGACCGCGATCAACGCCTGCCTGATCCCTATCGCTGCGCTCGACGGCCAGGAGCTGGTCACCGCCGAGGGCCTCGGCGAGTCCTCGGCTCTGCATCCGGTGCAGCACGAGATGGCCGTGCGCGGCGGCTCCCAGTGCGGGTACTGCACCCCGGGCTTCATCTGCAGCATGGCTGCCGAGTACTACCGGCCCGGCCGCGGCGGCTCCGGTGAGCCGGCCGATGCCGAGCACGGGCCCAATGGCTTTGACCTGCACGCGCTCAGCGGCAACCTCTGTCGCTGCACCGGCTACCGGCCGATCCGGGATGCTGCCTACGCGCTGGACGCGCCCGGCGACGAGGACGCGCTCGCGGCCCGCACTCGCCGGCCGGCGCCCGAGCCCGCGGCCACGCGATTGAACGAGGGCGGCAGCAGCTTCATCCGGCCGGCGACGCTCACCGACGCTCTCGAGGTCCTCTGTGATCAGCCCGATGTGACCGTGATCGCCGGCTGCACCGACTACGGCGTCGAGGTGAACCTGCGCGCTGCGCGGCCCCGGTCGGTGCTCGCGATCGACCGGCTCCCGGAGCTTCAGGGCTTCAGCGAGAGCGACGACGTCATCGAGATCGGTGCCGCGCTCCCACTCACGGAGATCGAGCGACGGCTCGCCGGGCGCGTGCCGCTGCTGGCCGCGCTCTTCCCGCAGTTCGCGTCGCGCCTCATCCGCAACAGCGCAACCCTCGGTGGGAATCTGGGGACCGGCTCGCCGATCGGCGACTGTCCGCCCGCGCTGCTTGCGCTCGACGCGCGGGTCGTGCTCGCCGGGCGCGAGACAGAGCGCGAGGTCGACCTGGCCGAGTTCTTCACCGGCTACCGCACCAGCGTCTGTCGCGCCGACGAGCTGATCCGTGCCATCCGGATCCCGCTGCCGCTGGCCCGCCTGACGGCGTTTCATAAGATCGCCAAGCGCCGCTTCGACGACATCTCGAGCGTGGCCGTCGCGGTCGCGATCGACCTCGACGAGGCCGGCGCGGGCATGATCGAGCGCGTGCGCATCGGCGTCGGTGGCATCGCCGCGACCCCCATACGGGCGCTCGCCACCGAGGCTGCGCTGGCCGGCCGGCCGTGGTCGCTCGAGAGCCTCAGCACCGCCGCGGAGGTGCTCGCAGGCGAGGGCACGCCGATCGACGATCACCGCGCGAGTGCCGCCTACCGCAGGGCGATGCTGCGCACGAGCCTCTTGAAGATGTATGCCGAGAGCAGCGTCGAGCTCGTGGCGGTGGGCGGTGAGTGAGCTCGCGCAGCGTCCGCCGAGCCCCGCCGTCGGGCTCGAGGTCCCCCACGAGAGCGCGGCCCTGCACGTCAGCGGCGAGGCCCTCTACACCGACGACCTGGTCTACCGGGCCAGGCATGCGCTTCATGCCTGGCCGGTCCAGACCTCGCACGCCCACGCGCGGCTGCTGGAGCTGAAGGTCGATGCCGCGCTCGCACTCCCCGGGGTGGTGCGGGTGCTGACCGCCGCCGATGTGCCCGGCGTAAACGACGCCGGGGTCAAGCACGACGAGCCGCTCTTCCCGAGCGAGATCATGTTCTTCGGGCAGGCCGTCGCCTGGGTGCTCGGCGAGACCCTCGAGGCCGCGCGACTGGGCGCCGCAGCCGTCCAGCTGGAGGCCGAGCCGCTGCCGGCACAGCTGACGCTGAGCGAGGCGATCGCTGCGGGCAGCTTCCAGGGAGCACAGCCCCAGGTCGTCCGCGGCGAGGTCGAACGGGCGCTCGCCGAGGCCCCGCACACGTTCAGCGGCGAGATCGAATTCTCCGGGCAGGAGCATTTCTACCTCGAGACGCAGGCCGCGCTCGCATACCTCGACGAGGCCGGCCAGATCTTCATCCAGAGCAGCACTCAGCACCCATCTGAGACGCAGCAGATCGTCGCGCACGTGCTTGGCCGGCGGAGCTCCGAGGTCACCGTGCAATGTCTGCGGATGGGCGGCGGCTTCGGTGGCAAGGAGGTGCAGCCGCACGGCTTTGCCGCGATCGCTGCGCTGGGGGCGGTCCTCACCCGTCGCCCGGTGCGGTTGCGGCTGAACCGCACCCAGGACCTCACGATGTGCGGCAAGCGCCATGGCTTCCATGCCTCCTGGCGGGCCGGCTTCGACGACGACGGGCACCTGCTCGCCCTTGACACGACGCTCACCGCCGACGGCGGCTGGAGCCTAGATCTCTCCGAGGCCGTGCTCGCCCGCGCCGTGTGCCACGTCGACAACGCCTACTGGATCCCGAATGTGCGGATCCACGGCCGGATCGCGAAGACCAACAAGACCTCCAACACCGCATTCCGCGGGTTCGGCGGGCCACAGGGGATGCTTGTGACCGAGGACATCCTCGGCCGCTGTGCCCCGCTGCTCGGGATCGACCCGCGCGAACTGCGCCACCGCAACTTCTACACGGCCGGACAGGAGACACCGTACGGGCAGCCGGTCCGCCACCCGGAGCGGCTCGAGGCCGTGTGGGGACGGGTGCTCGAGCGAGCCGAGATCGATCCACGCTCGCTGGAGGTCGAGCGCTTCAACGCCACCCACGAGCACGTCAAGCGCGGCCTTGCGGTCACACCGGTGAAGTTCGGGATCTCCTTCAACCTGACGGCCTTCAACCAGGCGGGCGCTCTGGTCCTGATCTACAAGGACGGCTCCGTGCTCGTCAATCACGGCGGCACCGAGATGGGGCAGGGGCTGCATACGAAGATGCTGCAGGTGGCGGCGACCACGCTCGGGGTGCCGCTCAGCAAGGTGCGGCTGGCACCGACTCGCACCGACAAGGTTCCGAACACCTCGGCGACAGCGGCCAGCGCCGGCGCCGATCTGAACGGTGGCGCTGTCAAACACGCCTGCGAGCAGCTGCGTGAACGGCTGATCGCGGTCGCCGCGACCCGGCTTGGCGCCAACGCCAGTGACATCCGCATCATCGACGGTGTGGCCCAGCTGCTTGGTGGCGCGCCGGCGGGCATCGAATGGGACGAGCTCGTGCAGGCCGCCTACTGGCAACGCGTGCAGCTCTCGGCGGCCGGCTTCTACCGCACCGAGGGCCTGCACTGGGACGCCAAGGCGATGCACGGCACGCCGTTCAAGTACTTCGCCTATGGGGCCGCCGCCACGGAGGTTGAGGTCGATGGCTTCACGGGCGCGTATCGCACGCTTCGAGTCGACATCGTCCACGACGTCGGTGACAGCCTCTCGCCGCTGATCGACCTCGGGCAGATCGAGGGTGGTTTCGTCCAGGGAGCGGGTTGGCTCACGCTCGAGGACCTGCGCTGGGACGAGGGTGAGGGCCCCGGTCGTGGGCGCCTGTTGACGCAGGCGGCCAGCACCTACAAGCTGCCGAGCTTCTCGGAGATGCCCGAGACCTTCAACGTCACGCTGCTTGAGAACGCGACCGAGGACGGCGTTGTCTACGGATCAAAGGCCGTCGGCGAGCCACCGCTGATGCTCGCCTTCTCGGTCCGCGAGGCGCTGCGCCAGGCCGCCGCCGCGTTCGGGCCCGACGGGGCCAGCGTTCAGCTCGCCAGCCCTGCCACCCCCGAGGCCGTGTTCTGGGCGCTGGCTCGCGCGCGTGCAGGGGCGAGCGCCAGGGTTGGCGAAATGAACGGGCATCGCGCCATCACCTCGGCCGATGTCGGCCCGGTGTCGGGCTCACCGCGGCGACTCGAGGACACGACCAATGTCTGAGCGGCTCTGGCTCGATGCGGTCAGCCGGCTGCGCGCCGCGCGCGAGGCGGGCATGCTGGTCACGGTCGCCGAGGTCCGCGGACACGCGCCGCGCAAGGCGGGTGCCAAGATGGTCGTGAGCACGAGCGGCGCCTGGGGCACGATCGGCGGCGGCAATCTCGAGGCCGAGATGATCGAGCGGGCACGCGCGAAGCTGGCCGAGCCCGGCGCCCGCACCGAGCTTGTCAGCAGCGAGCTCTCAGACCGCGTTCCCCATGAGCATGGCGGGCAGTGCTGTGGAGGTGTCGTCAAGGTGCTGCTCGAGCCGTTGCCGGTCGTGCCCGCGGTGGCGATCTTCGGCGTCGGCCACGTCGGCTGGGAACTCGCTCGCATCCTCGCCCGCCAGGACATCGAGCTTCACCTGATCGACACGCGTGCGGCGATGCTCAGCCAGCAGCGTCTCGAGCTGCTCGCCGACGCGATCGCCGCCGTCAGCGTGCACCGCATCGCACTGCTCTCCGAGGCTGTTATCGCCGAGCTGCCGAGCGGCTGCCACGTGCTGGTCATGACCCACGATCACGCCGAGGACCTCGCGATCTGCGACGTCGCGCTCAGGCGTGAGGATCTCGGCTCGATCGGGCTGATCGGCTCACGCGGCAAGTGGGCGCGCTTCCGGCGCAGACTGGGTCAGGAGTCCGGACACGACGCTCAGACCGTGGCTCGGATCAAGACGCCGATCGGCCTGTCCGAGATCAGGGGCAGCGAGCCGGCAACGATCGCCGTGAGCGTCGCCGCCGATCTGCTGCGGACCTTCGAGCGCGAACGCGCGGGTGCCGTGGCGGGCCGCGACGAGGCCGGCGGCGCCCCGCAGGCGAGCGCCGACGAGATCGTTGTGGCGGCCACGCGTCGATGATCTACCGCGCCCGGGTGCTCGACACCCCCGAGGACCCGTTTCAGGGTGGCGGCCTGCGCAGCGAGCCCGACGCCGGCCTCTATGTCGATGCGGGCGGCCAGATCGCCGATCGCGGCAACTTCGTGGACGTCCGTGCCCGCCATCCGGCCGAGCCGGTGGAGGATCTCGGTGAGGGCCTGCTGCTGCCCGGCTTCGTGGACTGCCATGTGCACTTCCCGCAGGCACGGGTGATCGGTGCGCTCGGCCTGCCGCTGCTGGACTGGTTGGAGCGCTACGCGCTGCCCGAGGAGGCGAGGTTCGCAGAGCTCGACTACGCCGAGGCGGTGGCGGGCGAGTTCGTCAGAGCCCTCGTCGATGCGGGCACGACGACGGCGCTTGTCTTCGGTGCGCACTTCGCAGCCGCCGTCGACACGCTGTTCGAGGCGGCATCGTCGCTCGGGCTGCGCATCACCAGCGGGCTCGTCGTCGGCGATCGCATGTTGCGCCCCGACCTGCATACGACCGCGCAGCGCGCATATGACGAGGGCCTCGAGCTGGCGGGCAAATGGCACGGCACCGGCCGCAATCGCTACGCCGTGATGCCGCGCTTCGCGCTCTCCTGCAGCGACGATCTGCTCGCGGCCTGCTTTGCCCTGCAGCAGGCCGTGGCCGGGAGCTGGTTCAGCTCGCACCTGAACGAGAACCTGACCGAGATCGCCACCGTGCGTGAGCTCTGCAACGGTGGCTACGTCGAGAGTTATGACCGCCACGACCTGGTCGGTCCGCGCAGCGTCTTTGCACACAACGTTCATCCCGAGCCCGCCGAGCTCGATCGGCTCGCGGACGCGCGCTCGGCGATCGCTCACTGCCCGACCAGCAACGCGGCGCTCGGCAGCGGCCTCTTCCCGCTCGATCGGCACCTCGCGCACGGCGTGCACGTGGCGCTCGGCTGCGATGTCGGTGCCGGCACGGGATATTCCCTGTTCAAGGAGGGCCTGCAGGCTTACTTCGCCCAGCAGCAGCGCGGTGCTGACGGCGTGGCGCTCGGCCCTCAGCATCTGCTCTACCTCGCAACCGCCGCCGGCGCCGCGGCACTTGGCCTCGGTGATGAGGTCGGCGACCTCAGCGTCGGCAAGGCGTTTGATGCGCTGTGGCTGCGCCCGCCGCCGGATTCACCGCTGGGCGTCGGCCTGCGCCACGCCGAGAGCTCGGAGCAGGCGCTTGCTCGGGCCTTCGCGCTCGCGACCAGCTATGACATCGCCGGCGTCTGGATTGGCGGTGTCGAGACGAAACAGAGCGGCTAGGCGGTTAGGCTGTGCCGTTGTGGCCACGGGTAACTGCCGCGAGGGTGGCGTCTTGACGCCTGGGCTGGCCGAGTTCAACCGCGGAAACGATGCCGATCTGCGCACCGCCCTGTCGAGCTGCTGCGCGGCCCAGTCCTGGGTGGCGCGGGTACTGGCGGGGCGGCCCTACGCTGATGAGGCCGAGCTGTTCGCCGTCGCCGACGCCGCCACCGCCGAGCTCGACAGCACCGGGCTCGAGCAGGCGCTTGGCGGCCATCCTCGGATCGGCGAGCGCAGTCCCGAGCACGGCGCTCAGGCCCGGGCCGCGAGCTGGTCGCGGCAGGAACAGGCGGGGGTGGCGAGTGCCGATGCCGAGCTGCTGGCTCAGCTGGCGGCCGCGAACGTCGCCTACGAGCAGCGCTTCGGACACGTCTACCTGGTGTGCGCGTCCGGTCGCAGCGCGGCCGAGCTGCTCGAGGTCTGTCGAGTCCGGCTGGAGCATGATCCCGCCACCGAGCGCGGCGTGGTGCTGGACGAGCTGGCGAAGATCAATCGTCTGCGTCTGATCAAGCTGCTCTCCCAGGAGGTCGCCTCGTGAGCCTTTCAACCCATGTGCTGGATGCTGGTGCCGGGACGCCCGCGGTGGGCGTGGCGGTGCGGGTAGAGACCCAGCACGGGGATCGGTGGCACGCCGGCCCCGAGCTCCATACCGACGACGACGGCCGCATCGGCAGCTTCGATCCACCCGCTGCCGGGGTGCACCGCATCCGCTTCGACACCGGCGCCTACTTTGCGGCGCGCGGGGTCGAGACCTTCTACCCGGAGGTGCTCGTCACCTTCGTGGTCAACGACCCCGCACGTCACTACCACGTGCCGTTGCTTCTGAGTCCGTTCGCCTTCTCGACCTACCGCGGTAGCTGAGCAGCTCGCATGCGACGCCGCCGCAAGGAGACACCCGAATGAAGCTGTCAGCCGCGCCCGCGCCAACCGAGGCGCTCGAGCAGATCCTCTCGGCCGAGGCGATCACCTTTCTCACGGACCTGCACCAGAGCTTCAATCTGGCCCGTCTCGAGCTGCTTGCCGAGCGCAGGCGCCGCCCGGCGCCGTCCGGCTTCCTGCCCGAGACGGCCGCGATCCGCGAGGATCGCAGCTGGCGCGTGATCGCGCCGCCGGCCGACTACCTGGACCGACGGGTCGAGATCACCGGGCCGACCGACAGGAAGCTGGTGATCAACGCGCTCAACTCGGGCGCTCGCGGATTCATGGCCGACTTCGAGGATGCGAACTCCCCGACCTGGAGAAACCAGGTCGAGGGACAGTTCAACCTGTGCGACGCGGTCAGGCGGACGATCACGTATGAGTCCGCCGACGGGCGCCGCTACGAGCTGGTCGACCAGCCCGCAACGCTGCTGGTCAGGCCACGTGGCCTGCATCTCGACGAGGCCCACGTCAGCGACGGCGAACAGCCGCTCTCCGGCTCACTCTTCGACTTCGGTCTGTACGCCTTCCACAACGCCGCCTACATCGCGGGCCAGGGCCGGCACGTCCACCTGTACCTCCCCAAGCTCGAGCACCACCTGGAGGCGCGCTGGTGGAACGACGTGCTCACCCACAGCGAAGTTGCGCTCGGCGTGCCGAGCGGCAGCTTCCGCGCCACCGTGCTGATAGAGACCCTGCCGGCCGCGTTCCAGATGGATGAGATCCTCTACGAGTTGCGTGCGCATTCCTCGGGCCTCAACGCCGGCCGCTGGGACTACATCTTCTCGATGCTGAAGTGCGTCGGAGAGCGCCCCGATTTCATCCTGCCGGACCGTGGCGACGTGAAGATGACGGTCCCGTTCATGCACAGCTATTCGGAGCTGCTGGTCCGCACCACGCACGCGCGGGGCGCCTTCGCAATGGGCGGGATGGCCGCGTTAATACCGAACCGCAACCGCCCGGACGCGAACCAGCGGGCCGTGGATGCGGTGCGCGAGGACAAGGCGCGCGAGGCCTCAGCCGGGTTCGATGGGACCTGGGTCGCGCATCCGGACGTTGTCCCGGTGGCCGCTGCCGAGTTCGACAAGGTCCTCGGCGAGCGTCCGAACCAGCTGGAACGCCAACGCGAGGATGTCGAGGCCACCGCGGTGCGGCTGCTCGACGTCGCAGCCACCCCCGGGCAGATCACGGAAGCCGGATTGCGCAGCAACCTCAACGTCGCCTTCCAGTACATCTCCTACTGGCTCGGGGGACGCGGCGCGGTGGGGCTCAACGATCTCATGGAGGACGCGGCGACCGCCGAGATCTCTCGCGCCCAGATCTGGCAGTGGATCCATCACGCGGTGAAGCTGCCCGACGGTCGCACCGTGACTCGGGAGCTGGTGATCGAGCTGCTCGAGGAGGAGCTGGCGAGCATCCGCGCCGAGGTCGGGGAGCAGGTCTGGCTCGCCGGAAAACCGGACGAAACGCGTGCGGTCTTCGAGCAGGCGACACTGGCGGAGGACCTGCCGTCCTTCCTCACCCTGGTCGCATACCCCGTCCTGGTCTCGCTGGAGTCCGGCCACCATGGATAACCACCTGGAGGCGCTCCGCGCTCGCACGCTTGCTATCTCTCGCCGGCCACGGCGAAGTTGACGGGGTCCCCGAGCAGCGTCGTACGCGGCGGGGTGGTCTCGGCGATCACGCGCCCGCGACGGATCACGTAGCGGCGCGTCGCGCGTAGGCTGATGACGTCGATCGGAGTGGTGGCATCGAAGATGACGCAGTCGGCCGGTTTGCCCTCCTCGATCCCGTGCTCATCCTCGACGCCGAGGGTCCGGGCGCCACGTTCGGTCGCGACCCGGAGCATCTCGGTGATCTCCTCGCGGCCGCTCATGTAGGTGAAATGCAGCGCCAGATGGGCGGCGTCGATCAGGTCGGCCCTGCCCATCGGGTACCACGGATCGATGATCACGTCGTTGCCGAGCGACACGTTGACACCCTCGGCGAGCAGCTCCTTCAACTGCGCAAAGCCACGGCGCTTCGGGTAGGCATCCAGCCGTCCCTGGATCAGCGAGTTCGCGTACGGGTTGACGACGATGTTGATGCCCGAGCGGCGCAGAAAGCCGCGTAGCTTCGAGGAGTAATACGGCTCGTAGGAGCCCATCGCCGTGCAGTGGCTGGCGGTCACTCGGCCGCCGAGTCCGCTCTTGACCGTGTTGTCGGCCATCACCTCGAGGAACCGCGAGTTCGGGTCGTCGGTCTCGTCGCAATGAATGTCGATCCGGCGGTTGTGCGTCTTCGCGAGCTCGAAGACACGGTGCACCTCACGCAGGCCGAGCTCCGTGGTGGGTTCGTAATGGGGGATGCCGCCGACGCAATCGACGCCCAGGCGGATCGCCTGCTCGAGCCGCTCGGGATCGCCCTCGTTGGCATAGATCCCGTCCTGCGGGAACGCGGTCACCTGGATCGTGCACAGGTCGGCGAGCTCGTCGCGCACGCGCAGCAGCCCGCGGAGCATCGCGTCGTTGTCTCCGGAGACGTCTGCGTGCGCACGGATCCAGAGCGTCCCCTGAGCGGCGGACCAGCGGACGATCTCGCTGGCACGGTCAAAGACGTCCTGCTCGGTCAGCGTCGGCTTGAGCTCGCCCCACACGTGGATCCCCTCGATCAGGGTTCCGCTCTCGTTGAACCGCGGGCGCCCCGCCGACAGCGAGGCGTCGAGGTGCAGATGGCAGTCGACCAGCGGCGCCGTCACCAGGCGCCCCTCGGCGTCGATCACGGTCGCCGCGTCGAGCTCGAGCCCTGGCGCGATCCGCACAAAGCGCGTGCCCTCCACGGCTATGTCGAGCAGCCGACCGTCGAGCAGGCGTGCGTTGCGAACGATCAGATCGAGCATCGGCCGACCATCAGCGGAGCTCTCGCCTCCTGCACCGTGGCGCGGTTGCGCTGCCGTGCCCGCAGCTCACGTGGCTGCGTCGGGGATCACCAGTGCTTCGTCGGGGATCACCAGTGCTTCCGAGCGCCTGTCGGAGCTGATCGAGAAGAAGAGCCAGTAGAGCAGCGCACTGACCACGAACCCGACCTCAAAGGTCAGGTCGCCGATGCTCGGGTTGTGCTTGACGATGAGCCCGACGAACTCGGTCTGGTTGGAGAACAGCGGGATCGAGACCGCCATGCCGATCAGCATCGCGGCCGCCCCGGACCACGGGTTGTGCTTGCGGTCGAACAGGAATCCGTCGATGCGCTGGCCACGACGCAGGAGCCAGTCGGTGAAGAACACGCCGAGCCACGGGCCGATCCAATACGCGATCACGAGCAGGAAGTTCTCGTAATCGGTGCCCGCGTTGTGCAGACCTGTGCCGGCAACGACGAAGCCGATCGACCCGAAGCCGAGAGCGACGATCGCGCGGCGCCACTTCAGTGGCATCCGGATTCCGGTGGCCAGGAACGACATGACGCCCGAATAGACGTTCAGCGCGTTCGCGCAGATCGCTCCGAACGCGATCGCGATCAGCGTGATGTCGGCCACCGCGGTCGACATGTGAGAGGTGAACAGCGCGGTGGGGTTCGAGTTCGACCCTGGGATCGTCGCCGACGCCGCGCCCACGATCTCGAGCGCGACGCACGACACGAACACACCGGCTCCAGACCAGAAGCCGGCGCTGCGGCCCGTGCCAGGTTTGAAATAGCGGGTGAAATCGGAACCGAACGGATTCCAGCCGCAGGCGTACCCGAAGGATGCGCCGACGCTCAGCAGGAAGCCACCCAATCCCTGAGTCGTATGCACGGCTCCGGGGTGACTCTTGGAGATGATCACGACCGAGGCGATGGCGAACGCGACGCCGAGGAGGGGCAGCATCCAGCGCTCGAACAGCTGGATCAGGTTGTGACCGTAGAACGCGAGCATCGTCTGCGCAACCCCGACGAATGCCAGGCACACCCAGTCGTTGACACCCAGTAGGGCATTCAGCGCGAGCGCGCCACTGACGCTGTTGACGGCGAACCATCCGATCCCGGCCGTGACCGAGTTCAGGCCCGCCGGCAGGATGTTGCCGATGAAACCAAACGAGATCCGACTCTGGACCATCTGCGGCACACCGAACTCTGGCCCACGGCTGCAGAGGAAGCTGTGCGCGACCGAGCCGAGCGCGGTTCCAACGACGATCGCCAGGACAGCATCCCAGAACGATTGGCCGAAGAACGAGACGGCGATCACCCCGACGAACACCGTCGCGAACTCCAGGTTCGGCGACGTCCACGTCCCGAACAATGTACGGGTCTCCCCGTGCCGCTCCGACAGCGGAATGAACTCCGCGCCACCGGGCTCAACCGTCGCGACCGCGTCGCCGTATGTCCCATCGCGAACCTCGGCGACGACGCCATTCCCTTGATCCACAATCGCCACTACCTCACACCCTCTCCTGTTGAAACGGGGGCCGGAAGCTATCACGTCCGCGCTCGTGCCTCGGAGAGCGAAACCGACCAAATTCCGACGTTCCGCCGTGCTGGGCGCCCCGGCCGTGCGCGGATCACGCCGGCCGCCTCCACGAGCGGTTCAGGGCCTCCGTGCGCCCGCCCGCCCCTCAGCCTCCGTAAAGAGGTGTTTTTGAAATCCGGAACTCGCGGGTATATGTGCGCGTGAACCGACACGTGTGTCGGCACGGCGCTCAACGCGAGAGCGCCCGGATAGCGAAGGAGAGAGGGAGATGTCGTTGAGAAAGGGACGGAGCGCTCTGATCGGAGCGCTGGTGGGAATTGCGACCGCCGTCTTCGCGGCCGGCGCGCAGGCGGCGATCACGCCGAGCCTGACGCTCAACCAGAATGTCGACAGCACCTCCGGCACCCAGGCCGGCGCCTACCAGGATCTCGGCATGGACCTGAAGTTCAACAACGGCAGCGCCTACCCGGTCTCCGACTCCCCAAAGGACATGTCAATCGTCTTGCCCCCGGGGCTGCTCGCGAACGCGACGATCAACGGCGGCACGTGCCTGACGAAGACGACGCTCGATGACAACTGTCAGGTCGGCAGCGGCACCGTCACGGCGTATGCGGCAGGCCTCGTTCCGGTACCCACCAACGTCACCTTTGACCTAGTGGCGCCGCCGGTCCCCGGCGACCTCGCCGGGCTCGCGGTCAACAGCGGCGGCACGCAGATCGGCTCCACGGCAGGTATCGCTGTCAGGCCCTCCGGCGATACCAACGGCGTTGGGGTGACGATCACCTTCCTGCTGCCGAACACGCTCGACGGCGCCCCGATCGACATCACTGAGATCAACAGCACGTTCAGTCAGTTGCGCTATCCGACCTCGTGCCCATCCACGCCCGCCAACGTGCAGGTGAGCGTCGACTCGTATTCGGACTCGACCGTCCACAACCTGGCCGCGCCGCTGAGCGTCACAGGCTGCTCGAGGTTGCCGTACGCGCCGAAGGCGACCGTTACGGCCGTCAAGGACTCGGGCGACCGCGTCGTCGCGGTCACGACCGCCGTGACTCAGGCGGCGGATGAGTCGCCGAGCAAGAACCTTTCCCTGTCCTTCCCCGACGCGGCGCTGGGCGTGAACCTGGCCGCCGTCAAGCTGCTCTGCGTGAATGTCTCGAGCAGCTGCACCCCGGTGGGTACGGCAACGGCGACCTCGCCGCTGTACCCGACGCCGCTGACTGCGAACGCCTACCTGACCGGCACCGCGCTCGGGCCCGAGCTCGAGCTCGTCTTTCCGGCGCCGTTCCCACTGAAGCTGATCGGCACCGTCGCGCTGGCGACCAAGAACGCGGTCTTCACCGGTCTGCCGGACATCCCGCTGACGAACCTCAGGCTGGTCTTCAACGGTGGCCCCAACGGCATGTTCCTGACGAACTGCAACCCCGGCAATGGCGTGGCCGACGCGGCCTCGACCGACCAGAACGGCGACAAGAGCGTGACCGCGACGATCGCGTACGAGATCAGCGGCTGCCCGGCCGCGTCCTTCACCGGCGTGAAGAAGACGACCCCGGCGCTGCCGAACGCGGTGCCGACGCTGAGCACTCCGGCGCTCGTCGGTGCGAACTCCAACCACCCGGCGCTGACGTTCAGGGTCAGCGTGCGCAAGCACGCTGCCAAGCTCACCCAGGTCAGCCTGAAGCTGACCCCGGGCATCAGCTTCGTCGCCCACAAGGTCGGCAAGCGCACCAAGATCACCGGCGTGGCTCTGGCAGGCGCGAAGATCAAATCGCTGGCCATCTCTCACGGTCGGCTGGTGATCAAGCTGCGCAGGCCCGAGAGGTCCTTCCGCGTGAGACTCAGCAGCGTGCTGCGCTTCAGCGGCCCGGTGATCGCGGCGGCAGACCATCACAAGAAGATCCGCGTGAAGCTTTCGGTGATTGCGACCAACACGCTGCACAAGAAGCACACGATCACCAAGCTGTTCAGCTTGTAGACGCCGTACGCCTCCGCCCGTGTGCCGCCGCGCCGGAAAACGCCGGCGCGGCGGTATTTCGCCAGGGGTAGTACGTTCGATCAGCCTCGCCCTTTAGGCTTCAGTGCCGTCAGGGGGAGCCGATAAGACTCTGTAGGGCAGAGGCATGTCTTCGATTCAGCAGCTCGACAGCCAGGACGAGAGCGTTCTCGACACGGACCAGATCGGTGCCGTGCTCTCCGCTGCGCGCACAACCTTCCGTGAGAACCCTGCAGCGACCCTGGCCACCGCGATCCGCTGCAACCAGCGGGCCGGGTCGCTCGGTGACCACACGCTCGTCGCTCGTGCACTGGCGCTCGAGGGGCACGTCGCCCTGCACCGCGGCGATATCCGCAGCGGCCTGGCCCTCGCGCTGGAGGGCGAGCGGCTGCTCGGGGGCCGCGAGGAGTCCCCGCTCGCCCAGTCCGAGGTGTCCGCGCTCCGCGCCCAGGTGAGCTTCTTCACCGGCGCCTACTCGCACGCGCTGGCCAGCGCCGAGCGCGCGATCGAGTTCGCCGACGCCAGCGGCGACATTGACATGCGCATCTTCGCCCGTCGCGCCGCCTTCATCGTCTTCGGCAATGTCAGCGTGCGGGAGCTCGACAAGCGCCTCGACGAGCTGCTCGACCTGACAGTCGAGGCCGGTGACATGTGGGAGCAGGCGATCACCTACAACGACATCGCCACCTACAACGAGGCGATCGGCAACACCGAGAAGGCCCGCACCGCGATCGAGCGGGGAATCGCGATCGCGGCCATGACCCGCCCCAACCGCTTCGCGCTGGCCGTCGTGCACTCGACCCGCGCCGACATCCACCTGGCCACCGGCGACCCGGCCGCGGCGCTGGAGGATGCCGAGCGCTCACTCGCGCTGCTGGCCGAGAGCAACCCGCCCAACCCCTACGTGCTCGGCGCCAGTGTCCGCGCGCAGGTGGTGGCGCGGATGGAGCTCGGCGAGTACGACGGCGCCCAGCAGGCCGGCGAGTCCGCGCTCAGCTGGCTCGGCGAGCGCATGCCGCACACCCGCAGCACGATCCTCGCCGCCGTCGCCGAGGCGCTCAGGGAGGCCGGCCGGCTCGAGGAGGCCTACGAGGCGCTCTCACGTTCGGCCGCACTCGAGCGCAAGGCCTTCACCGAGATCTCCGAGCTGCAGCTGAGCCTTGAGCGCGCCGTCCTGCAGGCCCGTCTGGCGCGCAACGAGACCGACGCGCTGGCGATCAAGAATCGCGAGATCGCCGAGGCCCACGCACAGCTCGAGAGCCGCACCTCACAGCTCGAGACGCTGCAGGAGCAGCTGCGCGACCAGGCCGAGCGCGACTGGCTCACGGGCCTGCACAACCGCCGCTTCCTTGCCCGCGAGCTCGCCAGCCCGTCACCGGCCCACTCGGGCGTCGTCAGCGTGGCCGTCGTCGACCTCGACCACTTCAAGCAGATCAACGACCGCTATGGCCACAGCATCGGCGATCAGGTGCTGGTGCGCGCGGCCGAGTTGCTCTGCACGGTGTTGCGTGCCTCCGACATCATCGTGCGCAGCGGCGGCGAGGAGTTCCTCGTGCTGATGCCCCAGACCGACGCCAACGCCGCCCTGGCGGGCTGCGAGCGCATCCGCCACGCGATCCGTGAGGAGCCGTGGGCCGAGATCGCGGACGGGCTGGCGCTGACGACCAGCGTCGGTCTCGCCACGGCCGACAACGCGAGCGACCTCGAGGCGCTCGTGAACCTGGCCGACCAGCGGCTCTACGACGCCAAGAACGCCGGCCGCGACTGCGTCGTCGCGTCGTGATCGGCGAGGAGGCGGCCCGCTGGCCGCCTCCCGTCCACCCCTGAGCGGAGAGCGAAGCGCTCAGATCGACGTGATCGTGCCGCGCATGTCGATGGGTAGTTGCAGTACCACCGGAAGACACCGCTCTTCTGAACCAGCAGCCTGTAGGCGTGGGTGCCGGACCTGGCGACGATGCCGCGCTGGAGGTTCTTGTTCGGACTCTGCTGCGGCGCTCTTCGAGTAGGACGATGCCCATATGCAATGACGGAGGGCGGTTGGAACCCTCGGGCTTGTGCGCGAGACCACCGTTCGTGCGTGGGAGAATCCGGCAGTCGGCTCGCGGCTTTGGAGAAGGCAGCCGAGGCTTAACGGCGAAGGGACGGCCCCCGGGACCGTCCCACGCTTTGCATCTCCCTGAGCTGAACGACCGGATGCGCCCCAGGGCCCAACAGCTACTTCCCCCAATGAAGAGAGTCAGGCGGAGTCCTTCCGCCCGAAGTCCATATGTTGGGCCATGCGCGGCCCCAGTTCCTCAGGGCTCCGCCGTACAGCCGATGCGGGAAACCACGTAGCGCGTCAACCATCGCGGACGTCGCCTTCAGCTGCTCGGCCGCGGCTGCTTCTTGCCGGGGTTGAAGAGGCCCTTGGGATCGAGCGCCTGCTTGATCGTCTCGTGCGCGCCGACGGCCGCGTCCGACCACTGGCCCAGCAGTTGTCCGCGCTTCAGCAGCCCGAGCCCGTGCTCGCCGCTGACGCTGCCGCCGAGCTCACGGGCGAGGTCGAAAAGCGCCATCGCAGCAGCCTCTGCGGCCCGTGTCTCACCCTCATTCTGAGGGTCATACATGAAGCTGGAGTGCAGATTGCCGTCGCCGGCGTGGCCCCAGGAGGTCGCCGGTACGCCGTGCACGGCACCGATCTCGAGCGTGCGTGCGATCGCCTCGCGCAGCCGGTCGAGCGGCACGGCGATGTCCTCGGAGAGCTTCTCGCCGCGCGCCGCGCGCACCCCGATCGAGACCCCGCCGCGCCAGCGCCAGAGCTCGCGCGGGTCATGCGTCGCCGCGCCCGGGCCGAGCGCCTCGAGCAGCGCCTCGATCTCGGCCTCGGACTCGGCTTCACAGATCACCATGAACTCCGGCGGCTCGTCCTCGAGGAATGGGGGAGGGGCATGGCGGATGCAATCGCCCTGCAGGTACTCGATCGTCGCCGGCACCACGCCCGAGGCGAGCGTCGCCTCGATCGCGTCGACGCCCGCGTCGATCGAGTCGTAGCCGCACACCACCGGTACGGCCATCGGCGGGGCGGGCACGAAGCGCAACCAGGCGGCGGTGATGATCCCCAGCGTGCCCTCGCTGCCGATCAGCAGGCCGCGCAGGTCATAGCCGGCGGCATCCTTGCGCAGCGGCCCGCCGAAGCGCACCAGCTCACCGGGAGCGATCACCACCTCGATGCCGGTCACCCAGCGCGACGTCACCCCGTATTTGAACGCGTGGGGACCGCCGGCGTTGGTCGCGAGGTTGCCTCCGATCTGTGACTGCTCGGCGGCGCCCGGGTCGGGCGGGAACAGCAGGCCGTTCTCTCGCGCGAGCCGCTGCACGGTCGCGGTCGTGGCGCCGGCCTCGATCTCCATGCGCCAGAGCAGCGGATCGAACGAGCGCACACGCTTCAGCCGGTCCAGAGCGATCGCAACGCCCGGGCCCTGAAAGGCGGGCACGACCCCGCCGGAGAAGCCCGTCATGCCTCCGACCGGCAGGATCGCGACGTCCTCCGCGTAGGCCCAGGCGACCAGGTCGCGCACCTCCTCGGCGCTCCCCGGGTGCGCCACCACGCGCGCGACCCCACTCAGGCCGCTCGCGTCAGAGATGCGCACGTCGCGCTCGAGGTTCGCCTCGCCGACGACCCGTGTGACCGGCTCGATCAGGTCCATGACGACATTCTCCCCGCCAAAACTTCGTAATTACGAAGTGGAGGCGTGGAGAATGCGCCGGGGCGGGCGAGCAAGCGAGCCGCCCGCCCCGCAGTAGGGAGTCCGAGCCAGCGGGCCGGCCTCATCAAAGGCGAATTATCTTCTCGCCGCTGGAGCCGCGCGTGATCCCGCGCAGGTCGACGAACAGGGCCGCGTCCTGGGCGATCTGGTCGTGGTCGAGCTCCGGGTGCGCGGTCACCAGCACGACCGCGTCGGCGCCACTCAGCGCCTGGGGCAGGTCGGTGCTCCGCAGCCCGAGCTTGCGCAGCTCCGGCACGTACGGGTCGTGGTAGACGAGGTTGGCGCCGCGCCGCTGGAGCACCTCGATGATGCGCAGGGCCGGGGACTCGCGGATGTCACCGATGCCGCCCTTGTAGGCGACGCCGAGGATCACGATCTTCGAGCCCCTGATCGGCTTGGTCGCGTCGTTCAGAGCGAGCTCGATGCGCTCCACGCAGTAGTGCGGCATCTGCTGGTTGATCTTGCCGGCGAGCTCGATGAATTCGGTCGACATCTGGAACTCGCGGGCGCGCCACGTGAGGTAGAACGGGTCGACAGGCAGGCAGTGCCCGCCCATGCCCGGCCCCGGCTCGAAGCGCATGAAGCCGTAGGGCTTCGTGCTGGCGGCGTCGACGACCTCCCAGATGTCGATGCCCATGCTGTTGGCGACCATCGCCATCTCGTTCATCAACGCGATGTTGACCGAGCGGAAGATGTTCTCGAGCAGCTTGGTCATCTCCGCCGCCTCGGGCGTCGAGACACGCTGGATGTTCTCGCACACGCGCCCGTAGAGCTCGGCGGCGCGCTCGGTGCAGGTGTCGGTGATGCCACCGATCACCTTTGGCGTGTTGCGCAGCGTGAAGTCGGTGCGACCCGGGTCGACACGCTCGGGGGAGAAGGCCACATTCACGTTCTCGCCGACCTTCAGCGACGAGTGCTTCTCGATCATCGGCACCAGCAGATCACGGGTCGTACCCGGATACGTGGTCGACTCGAGCACCACCAGCTGGCCCTCCTGCACGACCTGCGCGAGCGCCTCCGCCGAGGCCTCGATCGGACCGAGGTCCGGCTCGCGGTTATCCGTGAGCGGCGTCGGAACGCAGACGATGATCGCCTCGGTCCGCGCGAGCGGCGAGTAGTGGGTGGACGCGTGAATCTTCGGGAGCACTGCACGCAACTGCTCTGAGGGGATGTCCTCGATATAGGACTCACCCGCGCAGATCGAATCGACCTTGCGCTGATCGACGTCTACCGCGATCACTTCCTCGCCAGCCTCCGCGAACGCGACGACTAGCGGCAAACCTACGTATCCAAGACCTACGACACCAATAGCCATGATGGGCACAGTATCGGCAAGCGACACTGAGGCCCGATCCCGGCAACTCGGCGTGCAAGATGTACCGCTGAGGCTCTACGATCAGTGGCGGATCGTGCTAGGCGGGGCGCTAGCGGTGCCCTGTAACTCGCAATCCGCTCCAGCGAGGCTGAACTCCCTCTCGAGGGGTGGACGTCTGCGGACAGCATCCTGCGTGTGGCGGTGATGGTCTGGTCCCAAAGCGATGGAGGCCCGTGAACCAGGTCAGGTCCGGAAGGAAGCAGCCTTAAGCGGTCACCTCCAGGCGCGTAGGGGATGCCAGGTCGGAGTCATCCACAGGACCGCCCCGTGGCCCGACACCACAGAGGAGGGTGCACGATCCATTTCCTCGGCGTCCGTGCTGACGTGGGGGTGGGAGGGGCGGATAAATTCGGGCGCTGGTCGAAGCGTTGCGGACACCGGTTCGCTCAGGCGATCTGCTTCCAGTGGGCCACGGCGCCGCCCTGCTTGCAGAACCAGAGGCGGTGGCGTGAGTCGACAAACAGCTGCCCGGTCTTTCCGGCCTTCGGCGGGCGGCGCAGCCTGGACGGGGTCAGCCCGGTCGCTGCCGTTGGTTGGGCTGCGGCCGCACCCTGCGCTCCCCCGGGGCCCTGCGCCCCGGTCGGGCCTTCTGCTCCGGTCGGGCCCTCAGACCCCTCTGGCCCCACTGGACCCTGCGCCCCGCCCGCGATCAACGGAAGCCATGTGGTGCCGCCCTGGCAGAACCACGGCTGCACCGAGGAATCGACATAGACATCACCGGCAGCGCCCGAGTCTGGGTGCGTCGCGCGCGCTCCCGGTGTCAGCTGGATCTGCGCCGCGTTTCCCGACGCCACGATGCCGCGACCTCCGGCCGAGGATGCGGCGACCCCGATTGTGTCGCCGAGCGCCGTCACTCCCGTGGCGCCGTTGGCGTTGACGCCGATGCCGGAGCCGCCGGCGGCGTTCACGCCGATACCGGAGGCGGAGGTGAAGTACGCGCCCCAGCCATTGCCCGCGTGTGAACCCCAGACGCCGATGCCGAGGCCACCGGTCCCATTGTTCTGGCCGCGCACGGCGGAGGAAAACGACCCGGGGCTGGTGCTCGTCAGAATGCCAACGATCGCCGTCGCCGAGCCATCGGTGGAATCACTGGATCCGTGGATGCCCGTGCCGAGCTTGCTGCTTAGCCACCCCTCCGGCACCGGCTGTCGCGCCGGCGCCGGCCCAACCACCGACGGCCGCGGGGTAGGATGCGCTGCTGCCGTCGTAGACGGAGTTGTCGTTACCGAGCAGGATCACCCCACCGAAGTCGGACACCCCGTCGCAAAGCACCGTCGTGCGGACCTCGGCCTTGTTGACGTTGCCGAGCACGAGGTTATTGCCGTCGCTGGCCTGGGCCTGGTCGGAGCCCTCCAGCGCCACCACGGTCGCCGCTCCCGCGGCTGCCAGGCCTGCGCGCAGCAGGCCACGGCGGCTCACCGTCGCACTCGGCGTCACGGCTGCATCATCATCGTCGGCATGGGGTCGCGACGACGGGTGCGCCGGCGCCTCGGCCTCGGCGCTGGGGCCCTGCGGTGCCGCGCGCGGCTCGCCGTTCTCTGTGGCCATGCGCGCACAGAGCGCCTCGAGGACGCTCACTCGTTCGGCCAGCGCGTTGGCGCTGTCGGCTTGATCCCGATCGCGAGATCGCCCGCTGTGAAGCAGGTTCGTGAACATATGTGCCCTCCGTCCCGTGCGGCCAACCGGGCCGCAAGCCTGTGGGAATGGGGCTGTGGCAGCCCCGCCCAACACTTCTCAGGCCCGAACCTACTGCCCCCGCGGCGGTGAAAGCAACTCGTCGGTTTCGCGCTCGATTCCGGCAAGCAGGGTGCGTCTTCTCGAGCACAGCCGTCGATGTCAGGGACGATTCCGCCTGCGGCCTGGTGGAGGAGCTCAGCCAACTGCTCTCGCTGCTCGGAGCTGAGCGCGGCCAGCACCACGTCCTCGACGCTCCTGTTGACGAAGGTGATCGTCCGCGGGTGCTAGGACCTCGCCGCATGCAACCCGCCTACGAGCGTGAGAATGGCGCTCGACGTCGCGGCCAACATGGGAGCACCCACCCGCGCCGCCAGACGGGCGCAGGCTCGCATGTTGTCAGCCCGCAAACGTCGCGAAGGTCCAGTGGTTTCCGTCAGGATCAGCCACGGTGAAGTCGCGCGACGGATAGTCGGTCTGGTCGACGAGCGGATGTACGACCGCGGCGCCGAGTATCCCCGCGCGTGCCATCACCGCGTCGGGATCAGAGGTGACGACGTGCAGCGAACTGGTGCCTGGACGGCACGGGGTGCTGCGCTCATCCGTGCTCGAGAGCAGCACGCGGCCGCCCTCGGGCCAGTCAAGCTGGCAGTGATGGATAGACCCGTCGCGCTCACCGGGGATCAGCAGATCCTCTGTGAAGCCGAGCGCGATCAGCCAATCGTGCAGTGCCCCGGCGTCCTCACTGACGACGCTTGCCCAGACGCTCGGCTGGCGGATGCCACTGGTGCGCACGGTCATCGCTGGGCCGAAGCCTATCGCGCTCGGCCATGGCGCCAACCGCGCCATATCAGTTCGACTTGGGCGTGACCGGGAACTCGGGGTTCCCGCATCGCAGGATCGCTCCTGCATCCCGCCCTGCTGCACAGTCGTCCCTGGACATCACGCGACCCCGAAGCGATCAAGGCGCGTGCTTGCCACTGAAAAGCAGGGTCACCGACAGAGACCGGCAAGAGTCACGTCATGGAGCGGAAGCCGGGCCGACCAGGTGCCCGTCGATGATCGATCCGACAGTCTTGCGGGGATGTGCGGGTGTTCGAGATCGTCTTGGCGGGCTTGGCTCGTCGTCGCGGTTACGGAACCGTGGCGGCGCTTGCTGGGCGTGCTGGGCGGCCGGGTGGCGCGATGCGGAACGGACGTTGCGAAATCAGCCGTTCCGGCGCATCCGCTGTATGTGGACCCGGAGGCTGGATGCTAGACGCGGTCGAAGCGTCCTCGGGAGGTGAGGGGCGTGCTCTGGGCTACCTCGGGGAGGTACTCGTCGAGGAACACCCGCGCGACGAGCTCTTGGCGCGAAGCGACGCCGACCTTGTCGTAGAGGCTCTTGGTGTGGTCCTCGACCGTGTGTGGAGAGAGGACCAGCGAGTCGGCGATCTCGTGGCGCGACAGCCCGCGTGCGAGGAGTGTGGCGACCTCCCGCTCGCGGGCGGTGGCGCCGAACGCCTCTAGGCGGACTGTTGCCGAGCGGGCCGCGCTGGCGCGTTCGATCACGATTGCCACGCGGCCGTCAGAAGCCGAACCCGGACGCGACGCGTGGAGGGTTACCCAACTGTCCTGGGCGGGCACTGTGACGACATTCGCGCCTGCCTGGGCGGCGTGGGGTGCGCTACGGACGAACCCCGCCAGCGAAAGGACCGCGGCGGGCATGTCGTCGTCGGTGTAGGGGAGGTCGCTGGCGGCGATCGAGGCGAGCAGCTCCCGGGCCGGCGGGGTGATCATCTCCACCTCGTCGCCGGGGCCGAGGATGACGAGGCCGGGCGCCTCGAGCCCGTTGATGCGCCGAGCAGCGTCGAAGCGCAGCGACGTGCGAATCCCGCGCGCGACCGCCCCGGTGATTGCGGCGAGGGCGTCGGCGTCCTGCTGCTGGAACGGGCCGCTTGACCTGCGCCGGGCGACGTGGACGGCGCCCCAGACCCGCCCGCGGATGACGAACGCGGCACGGAGCTCGTGCGGGATGTCGAGCGGCAGGAGGAGATCGCGGTAGCGTGGGCTGCGCTCGGGATTGCCGCGGGTGGCATGGTCGAGGATCCCGACCGGCACCCGCTTGGCGGCGAGCCCGGCGAACGTGTTGACGTCGTCGATCATGTACTCACTGCGGATGATCAGCTCGCCGGCGCCGGGGCCCTGCTCCGGGGTGAGGATCCCGCGGCCGATCAGCTCCGCGGGGTCGTCGCTGGTCAGCAGACGTGTGTGCGGATCGAGCGTGTGCCAGCAGCTCGCGTCGTTGTCGAGCACCGCGCGCACCCTCGGAGCGAGCTCGGCGAAGAACTCCTTGCGCGGCAGTCCTCTGGATGCGAGGAGATCGATCTCGTCGACCAGCGCTTGGACGGACCATGCCATCGCCCAAGTCTCCCACGCGTGCAAGAAAGATCCCCGCGCGCGAGGGATGGTCGCGCGGCGCCGCGCGGAGCATGCTGCGCACATGACAACTCTCACCCCCATCGCACAGCAGCCCGGTACAGGCGAGCACCTCTGGTTCTTCGGCGGGCTGACGACGATCAAGGCGGCCGGCGACGGCGCCATGGTCACCGAGCAGACGGCCCCACGCGGAAGCGGCTCGCCGCTCCATGTCCACCACAACGAGGACGAATGGTTCTACATCCTCGAAGGTGAGCTCACGATCTGGGTCGACGGCGAGACCCATGTCGCGCCAGCCGGCTCGTTCGTCTTTGCTCCGCGCGACATCCCGCACACGTTCATCGTGAGCTCCGAGCTGGCGCGGTTCCTCCTGGTCACCGAGCCGGGGGACTTCGCGGGCTTCGTCCGCGCGCTGGCCGAGCCCGCCCCCGGCCCCGAGCTCCCGCTCGGTCCTCCAACCCCGCCCGACATGGAGCTGGTGATGAAGACGGCCGCCGAATACGGCCTGGAGATCCTCGGGCCTCCCGGCATTCCGGCCTGACGTCGAACGAGACAGAACATGACCATCGAGACCCCAAGCAAATCCGCGTCGACGCAGAACCGGCTGGCCGCCCGCCAGTGGGTCGACGCCTTCAACGCCCGCGACGACAAGGGCGAGGCCGACGCGCGAACCGCCGACTACATCGGATACGCCCCCGACAGCATGCACCTGCCCGCGCTCGATAGCGACGCATGGGTCGCGTTCCTGGACGCCTTTCTGGAGGGATTCCCCGACCTGCACCTCGACGTGCAAGACACCGTGGCCGATGAGGACATGAACGCACAGCGAATCCTGTTCACCGGAACCCACACCGGGCACTTCCGCGGCCTGCCACCGACCGGCCGCAAGGTCCGCTTCTCCGGCCTCGAGATCAGCCGGATGATCAACGGGAAGGCTGGCGAGCACTGGTTCCAGATGGACACGCTCACGATGTTCGAGCAGCTCGGCCTGCGAGTCATCCCAGGCCCCCGACTGCTCGCCCGGCTCATGACCGCGCCCCTCACCAAACTCTCAAAGAAGTGGCGGCGTTGAGCAGGCCAACAGCCGCTTGAGCCCCCACTAGCCCACCGGACCAGCAGAACCACGTGGCACAC
>DASZMI010000008.1:0-23073 GCA_035551915.1 Solirubrobacteraceae bacterium
CGCGCCGCCCCGAGATCAGGTTGACCACGCCCCCGGGGATGTCGGAGACACCGAGCACCTCGGCCAGGTCGAGCCCCGCCTGCGGCGAGCTCTCGGAGAGGATCGCGACTACCGTGTTGCCGGCCGCCAGCGCGGGCGCGATCTCGGCGACGAGTCCCAGCAGCGATGGCTGCTCGGGCGCGACTACCCCGACCACGCCGGTCGGCTCCGGCAGAGAGAACGACAGGAACGGGGCGGCGACCGGGTTGATGCCGCCGAGCACCGGCGCCACCTTGTCGGTCCAGCCGGCGTAGTGGACGAGCACGTCGACAGCGGCATCGAGCTCGGCCGCGGCACCCGCCGGCGAGCCGCCGGCCCCGGTCTCCAGCACCGCCGTCAGCTGCGCGCGGCGCGACTCGAGCGCCTCGGCCGCGCGGTAGAGGATCTGGCCGCGGTTGTATGCGGTCCGCGCCGCCCATGGCGACGCGGCCTTGCGCGCCGCCGCGACCGCCTCGCGCACGTCCTTGCGCGAGCCGCGCGGGATGTTGAAGTCACCGGAGATGTCCGAGCGTCCCGACTCCGAGCGCACGAAGGCCCCACCGATCCAGAGCTTGTAGGTCTTGCGTACGGGGATCCGATCGCTCATCGAACCACCCGCAGGTAGGGACGCAGGCCGGCGGGGCCGCCCTCGCGCCCGAAGCCCGACTCCTTGTAGCCCCCGAAGGCGGCGGTCGGGTCGAAGTGGTTGTAGGTGTTCTGCCAGACCACGCCGGCGCGCAGCGCGCCCGCGACCTCGAAGGCCTTGGCGCCCTTGTCGGTCCAGATCCCGGCGGCAAGCCCGTACCTGGAGTTGTTGGCCTTCTCGATCGCCTCCGCCTGCGTGCGGAAGCTCAGCACCGAGACGACAGGCCCGAAGATCTCCTCGACGGCGATCCGGTGCGCCGGCGAGACGTCGGTGAACAGCGTCGGCGCGAACCAGTAGCCGCGCTCGGGCAGCTCGCAGGCGACGCTGCGCCGCACCGCGCCCTCCTCCTCACCGGCGGCGACCAGCGTCTCGATTCGCTGCAGCTGCTCGGCGGAGTTGATCGCGCCGACATCGGTGTTCTTGTCGAGCGGGTCACCGATGCGCAGGCGGCCCATGCGAGTCCACAGCTTGTCGATCACCTGGTCGATCACGCTCTCCTGGATCAGCAGCCGCGAGCCGGCACAGCACACGTGGCCCTGGTTGAAGAAGATCCCGTTGACGATCCCCTCGACGGCCTGGTCGATCGCGGCGTCCTCGAAGACGATGTTGGCCGACTTGCCGCCGAGCTCGAGCGTCAGCTCGACGTCACGGCCGGCCAGCGCCGTCTGGATGTCGCGACCGACGCCGGTCGAGCCGGTGAAGGCGACCTTGTCGAGGCCCGGCGAGCGCACCAGCGTCGCGCCGACGGCGCCGTCGCCGGGCAGGATCCCGACGACGCCGTCGGGCAGCTCGGCCTCCTGGCAGATCTCGGCCAGCAGCAGCGCCGTCAGCGGTGTCGTCTCCGCCGGCTTCAAAATCGCCGTGTTGCCGCAGGCCAGTGCCGGCGCGAGCTTCCACGCCGCCATCAGCAGCGGGAAGTTCCAGGGCACGATCTGACCGACAACCCCGAGCGGCGCGACCTCACGCGCGACCACGCCGTAGCGCAGCTTGTCGGCCCAGCCGGCGTAGTGGAAGAAGTGCGCCGCCGCGAGTGGGATGTCCACGTCACGCGACTCGCGCAGCGGCTTACCGCCGTCGAGCGTCTCACAGACCGCCAGCTCGCGCGCGCGCTCCTGGATCAGTCGCGCGATCCGGAACAGGTACTTGCCGCGCTCACGGGCGGGAAGCCCAGCCCAGCGGGGCTGGGCGGCGCGGGCGGCCTCGATCGCGCGCTGCACGTCGGCCGGCCCCGCCCACGCGATCTCCGCGACCGGCTGCTCGGTCGCGGGGTTGATCGTCGGCTCGTAGCGCGCCTGCGCAGGTTCAACGAACGTCCCACCGATGAACAGCCCGTAGCGATCGCGCAGACGCAGGTGGTCGGTCGCCTCCGGCGCCGGCGCGTAGTCCCAGACGATCGATCGGCGCTGTTCGATGGTCATTCGATCGAGAAGTCCTCACCACGCCCGTAGCGCCCGCCTTGAGTCTTGGCGTACTGCATGAGCAGGTCGTTGAGCACCGATGAGGCGCCGATGCGGAAGCGGTCGGAGGTCAGCCAGTCGTCGCCGAGCGTCTCCTTGACGAGCACCAGCCGGTGCAGCGCCGCCTTGCTGGTGGAGACGCCGCCGGCGGCCTTGAAGCCGACCATCCGCCCCGTGCGCTCGACAAAATCGCGGATCGCCTCGAGCATCACCAGGCAGACGCCCGGGGTGGCACCGGCCGAGGCCTTGCCGGTCGAGGTCTTGATGAAGTCGGCGCCGGCCTCCATCGCCAGCATCGAAGCGTGCCGCACGTGGTCGTAGGAGCCGAGCTCGGCGGTCTCGAGGATCACCTTCAGGTGCGTGTCACCGCAGGCCTCCTTGATGCGCGCGACCTCGCGCATGACGCGCGCGTCGTCGCCGGCCAGGAAGGCCTCGCGCGAGATCACCATGTCGATCTCCTGCGCGCCGGCGGCGACGGCGTCCTCGGTGTCGCGCAGCTTGGCGTCGAGCGAAATCTGGCCGGCCGGGAAGCCCGTCGCCACGGAGGCGGTCGCGACGCCGGTCCCGGCCAGCGCCTCACGCGCGACCGCGACCATCGACGGGTACACGCAGATCGCCGCGACCGAGGGGATCTCGGGCATGCTCGGCGCCGGGCAGACCGCCTTGGCGCAGAGCTGGCGGACCTTGCCGGCGGTGTCGGCGCCCTCGAGCGTGGTCAGGTCGAGCAGCGAGACCGCGATGCGGATGCCCTGCTGCTTGGCGGTCGTCTTGATCGAGCGGGCGCCGAGCTGGGCGGCGCGCTCCTCGATCCCGACCCGGTCGACATGTGCGAGCTGTCGGCTCATGAATCGAGGCTAGCGCTCGCGCGCGTGAGCTTCAAAGCGTGCCGAAGACGCGATCGCCGGCATCGCCCAGCCCGGGGCGGATGTAGGCGTTCTCATCCAGGCCGCGATCCACGGCGGCGGTCCAGATGTGCACATCGGGATGTGCGCCCGAGACCGCGTCGATGCCCTCCGGCGCCGAGACCAGGCAGACGAGCCCGAGCTGCCGGGCGCCTGCCTCGCGCAGATGCTGGAGCGCGTTGACGGCGCTGCCGCCGGTGGCAAGCATCGGGTCGAGCACGAACACCCACGCGTCGGCCAGGCCGGGGGGCAGCCGCGAGTAGTAGTCGACGGGCTTGTGGGCATGCTCGTCGCGAGCCATGCCGAGATGCCCCACGCGCGCGTCCGGCAGCAGGCGCAGGAAGCCATCGACCATGCCGAGGCCGGCACGCAGCACGGGCACGACGACCACCTGCTCGGAGAGCCGGGCTCCTGTGGTCCGCTCCAGCGGTGTTTCGATCTCGGTCTCGACCAGCGGCAGCTCGCGGGCCACCTCGACGGCGAGGATCGCCGAGCACTCGTAGAGCGCGTGGCGGAAGTTCGGCCAGCTGGTGTTGCGGTCCCGCAGCACGGTCAGCCGGTCGGCGAGTACCGGGTGCTGGGCGACGGTCAAGCGTGGCGTCATGCCGCGCGATCCTAGCGGGAGCCGGACACCGTTACGATGCCGGGATGCCAGCGGAATCCCAGCAGCTGCTCGAGGCCGCGGCGAGTGTGATGCGCCGCGCCCACGCGCCGTATTCGAACTTCAGGGTCGGGGCCGCGCTGAGGGGCGCCGGCGGGGCGATCCATCTCGGCGCCAATGTCGAGAACGCCTCCTACTCGCAGGCGCAGTGCGCCGAGGCCTCGGCGATCGGGGCGATGATCGCGGCCGGCGAGACGCGCATCACCGCGATCGCGGTGGTGGCCGAGCGCGTCGAGCGCTGCCCGCCGTGCGGCGGCTGCCGTCAGCGCCTCTCCGAGTTCGCCGACCCCGCCACACCGGTGTATCTGGGCCGCCCCGGCTCCGAGCCGCTCGCCACGACGCTCGGCGAGCTGCTGCCGCTGATGTTCGGCTCGGAGGAGCTGGACGGGTGAGCTCGGGCCTGCGCCCGCACGTCGGCGTCATCCTCGGCTCCGGGCTCGGCGCCGTGGCCGACGCGATCGAGGACCCGCAGGCGATCGGCTACGAGCAGCTTCCAGGCTTCCCGCGCCCCACCGTGCAGGGACACGCCGGCCGGCTCGTGCAGGGTCACATCGCCGGCGTGCCGGTCGCGATCCTGCAGGGCCGCGCGCACCTCTACGAGGGCGGGCCGCTCGAGCAGATCCGCGAACCCGTACGCTGGCTCAAGCGGGCCGGAGCCGAGATCCTCGTGCAGACCAACGCCGCCGGCTCGCTGCGCGCGGAGGTCGGGCCGGCCAGCCTGATGGCGATCACCGACCACATCAACCTGATGGGCGTGAGCGTGCTGACCGGACCGAACGACGACAGCATCGGCCCACGCTTCCCGGCGATGGGCAGGGCGTACGACCCAGAGCTGTTGGACCAGCTGCGCGCCGCTGCTGCGCAGCTGGGCATAACGCTTGCGGAGGGCGTCTACGCGGGCTGGTCGGGGCCCGCGTTCGAGACGGCCGCCGAGATCCGCATGATCCGCACCCTTGGTGCCGACGCCGTCGGCATGTCGACCGTCCAGGAGACGGTCGTCGCCCGCCACTGCGGCCTGCGCGTGGCCGCGATCTCGGCGATCACCAACCTGGCCGAGGGCATGAGCGACGTGCCGCTGAGCCACGAGCAGACGCTGGCCGACGCCGCGCGCGCGGCCGAGGACCTCGCCAGGCTGCTGGTTGCCTTCATCCCCAGGCTGGCCGCCTGCTGATGCTGATCCCCGAGCTGATCCGCAAGAAGCGCGGCGGCGGCGAGCTCTCCGCCGAGGAGATCGAGGAGTTCGTCGCCGGCATCACCGACGGCGGCGTCACCGACGCCCAGGTGGGGGCGATGGCGATGGCGATCGTCTGGCGTGGCATGAGCGGGCCCGAGCGCGTGGCCCTGACCGGCGCGATGATGCGCTCCGGTGACGTGCTGGCGTGGCACGGGCCCCAGGACGGCCTCGCGCTCGACCGGCCCGTGCTCGACAAGCACTCGACCGGCGGTGTCGGGGACAAGGTCAGCCTGCTGCTGGCGCCGATCGTCGCCGCCTGTGGCGGCGCCGTGCCGATGATCTCGGGCCGTGGACTCGGTCACACCGGCGGAACGCTCGACAAGCTCGAGTCGATCCCCGGCTACGACTGCAAGCCCACGCCGGAGCGCTTCCGTGAGGTCGTAGCCGGGGTCGGCTGCGCGATCATCGGCCAGACGGGCGCGCTCGCGCCCGCCGACAGGCGGCTCTATGGGATCCGTGACTCGACCGGCACGGTCGAATCGATGTCGCTGATCGTGGCCTCGATCCTCTCCAAGAAGCTGGCCGCCGGACTCGACGCGCTGGTGATGGACGTCAAGGCCGGCTCGGGCGCGTTCCTGCCCTCGCTGCAGGAGACGCGCGAGCTGGCGCGGGCGATCGTCGCGGTCGCGAGCGGCAACGGCCTGCCGGTGAGCGCGCTCTTGACCGACATGAACCAGGTGCTGGGGCGCAGCGCCGGCAACGCCGTCGAGGTGCTCGAGTCGATCGCGGTGCTGACGGGCTCGACACCCGCCGACCCGCGCCTTGTCGAGGTGACGCTCGCGCTCTGCGCCGAGCTGCTCGTGCTCGGTGGGCTGCAGCCGGACCTGCCCGCCGCCCGTGCCGCGGCCGAGCAGGCGCTCTCGAGCGGCGCCGCCGCCGAGGTCTTCGCGGCGATGGCCAGCGCACTCGGCGGACCGGCCGACCTGCTCGAGGATCCCGGCAAGCACCTCCCGCGGGCACCGATCGTGCGCGCCGTTGAGCCGCTGCGGGCCGGCGTCGTCAGCGCCATGGATGTGCGCGCGGTGGGCGTGGCGATCGTGGAGCTGGGCGGTGGGCGCACGCGTGAGACCGATCCCGTCGATCACGCCGTCGGCCTGACAGAGGTCGCCATGCTGGGCGAGTCGGTCGGGCCGGGCGGGGACTCCCGCCCCTTGGCGGTCCTGCATGCGCGCGATGAGTCGGCGTTTGAGCAGGCGGCGGCAGCGCTGCGGGCAGCGGTCACCGTCGGCGACAGCGCGCCGACCGACCGACCGGTGCTCGAGGTGATCCGATGATCGCCAAGGCCGAGCTCCACGTCCACCTCGAGGGCACCGCGACACCCGAGCTCGTCGACCGCATCGCCAAGCGCAACGGCGTGGCGCTGCCCGCCGGCATGCTCGCGCAGGACGGGCGCTTCCACTACACGAACTTCCTCCACTTCCTCGAGACCTACGACCTCGCCGCCAGCGTGATCCGCAGCGCCGAGGATTACCGCGACATCACCTACGAGTACCTCAGCTCGGTGGCCGCCGACGGCGGCATCTATGTCGAGTTCCACGCCTCGCCCGACCATGCCCTGAACGTCGGCCTCACCGACGCGGAGCACTTCGGCGGGATCGCCGCCGGAATCGATGACGCCCGCCGCGATCACGGCATCGAGGGGCGGATCCTGATCTCCGGCGTGCGCAACCTCGGCGTCGAGCGGGTCACGGCGGCGGCTCGGATCGCGGCGCAGCGGCCACACCCGTACGTCGTCGGCTTTGGGCTCGCCGGCGACGAGCGCGTCCCGCCGGGAGACTTCGTCGAGGCCTTCCAGATCGCCGCCGACGCCGGGCTCGGCTGCACCGTGCACGCCGGCGAGTGGCAGGGTCCCGAGAGCATCCGCGAGGCGATGAAGCTGCCCGTCACGCGCCTTGACCACGGTGTGCGCGCCGCCGAGGATCCGCTGCTGGTACGCGAGATCGCCGAGCGCGGGTTGACGCTCAACGCCTGCCCGACCAGCAACGTCGTGCTCGGGGTCTACCAGTCGTTCTCCGATCACCCGCTGCCGCATCTGCGCGCCGCCGGGGTGCGGGTCACGCTCGGCTCCGATGATCCGCCCTACTTCGGCGCGACCCTCGGCGGCGAGTACAGGGTCTGCAGCGAGCACTTCGGCTTGGACGACCACGCGCTGCGCGAGGTCACTGTCGCCGCGATCGAGGCCGCCTTCTGCGACGAGCCGCTGCGGGCGACGCTGCTGGAGCGCGCGCGGGCGCAGGACTAACCGAACGAGCCGGCGCTCGGGCACATCCGCGCCAGCGCGCAGACACCGCATTGCGGGCGCTGCGCGTGGCAGGTGCGGCGGCCGTGACGCAGCAGGTTCAGGTGCAGCTCCCACTCCTGCCCGCGCGGGGTGAGCGCGAGCATCGTGTCGTGCAACTCCTCGAAGGGCGCCCTGGGCCTGAACAGCCCCAGCCGCGTGCCGACCCGCGAGACGTGCGTGTCGACGGGGACGTCGGGCATCCCGTAGGCGAACAGCAGCACGCAGGCGGCGGTCTTACGGCCGACACCCGGCAGCGAGCACAGGTACTCCTGGGCCTCGGGCACCGCGACCCCGCGCAGCCAATCGAGCGTCAGAGCCCCGGGCTCCGGGCCGGTATCGGTGACGGCGGCCAGGATCGCCTTGATCCGCGCCGACTTGACCTTCGAGATGCCGCCGCGGCGGATCGCCGCCTCGACCTCGTCGACGGGCGCATCGCGAACCTGCTCCCAGGTCGCCAGGCGCTCGCGCAGCCCGAAGTAGGCGACGTCGCGGTTGCGGTCGTTGGTCGATTGCGAGAGCACCGTGAGGATCAGCTCCGCCAGCCCATCGCCGTGCGGCCGCAGGATCGGAATCCCGTAGACCAGCCGCAGGCGGTTGCGAATCGCGTAGACCCGCCGCCGTGGCGGACGCTCCCAGCCCGCCGCCGGCGGTGAACCCTCAGTCGCAGGCACCCCAGCGCTCACAGGCCTGGGCGGCGGCGATCATCGCCTCCTTGAGCGCCGCCGCGATCGCGGGCTCGTAGAAGCCGGTTATCTGCAGGCGCGACACCAGCGTCGCCATCAGCGCGTCACCGGTGCCGATCGTCGAGACGACGCGCGCCGGAACACCCTCGACATCGAGCCGGATCTTGCCTCGCAGCATCGCGCCCGCGGCGCCGTCGCTGATCACGACGTTGCGCGCCCCGGCCTTGCGCAGCGCCAGCGACGCGCGCTCGAGGTCGTCCTCGCCGGTCATCAGACGGGCGTCGGCGGCCGAGGCGCGCACCAGCAGCGCACCGGGCACGCAGGCGTTGGCGGTGGCGGCGGCATCGGCCTTGGAGCTCCAGCGCTGCAGGCGCAGGCGCGGGTCGAAGAACACGGGCTTATCTAGCGCCAGCGCGCGCTCGCGCGCGCTCATCGTCACCTGGCGCTCGGCCGCGCCGACGAGCGTGCCCGAGCTGATCAACAGCCCGCCGCAGTCCTCGACGGCCGCCTCGACCCCGCCCCAGAGTGCGTCCACCACCGTCGCGATCGCGTCGGCGTACATCCGCCGGGTCGGCGTGCCGCCGTGATCGACGGTCGTCAGCGCGAGCGGAGTGGGCATATCCTCGATCAGCTTGAAGTGGCGCAGATCGACACCCGAGCGCTCGAGTTGGCCGCGCAGCCACCGGCCCCAGTCATCGTCGCCGACGCCCCCGGCAAGCGCCATGCGCGCGCCCGCCCGCGCCGCCATCAGCGCGACGCTCGCGAGCCCGCCGAAGTGCGGCACGAACATGTCGGCCTCCTCCAGCGCGCTCACCGGACGCTCGCAGATCATCTCGACCAGCGCCCCTCCCAGGCAGAGGACGTTGCGCGATGCGGTGGGCAACTCGGCGTTCACAAGCGGGCACCATATCCGCAGATTGGCTCCCACGTTGGTTGCGGCGCTGCTGGCGACCGCGTACCTGGTCGTCGAGCCCGCCGGCGCCGATCTGCCGGCGCAGCTGTTGCGCGTCAGGCTGTTCGCCGCCGAGGGCTTCGGTCTCTGGAACAACTGGTGGTACGCAGGCCACTCGATCCTCGGCTACAGCGTTCTGTTTCCACCGCTCGGCTGGCTGCTGGGCCCGCGCTTGCTGGCGGCGCTGGCGAGCGTCGGCACCGCCGGCGCGTTCGGCGCGCTGGCCCGCGACGCATACGGCGAGGACGCCTGGCTCGGCGCGGCCTGGCTGGGCGCGGCGACCGTCACCGAATTGCTCAGCGGCCGCCTGACCTTCGCGCTGGGCCTCTGCGGCGCCGCGCTGACCGCGCTGCTGCTGGAGCGCCGGCGGCCCCGCTGGGCCGCCGTTGTCGCCTGCGCCACCGCGCTCGCGAGTCCCGTGGCCGGTTTGCTCGTGGCACTCGCGGGCGCCGTCGCCGTGTGGGAGGGTCTCAAAAGGCGAAATCGGACCGATATCGCCGGCGGTATCGCTGCGATATCGGTCCAGATCCTGGTTTTGGGAGCTACCACGCTCGCCTTCCCCACCGGCGGCTATCAGCCGTTCGCCCTCGGGACCCTGTGGCCACTGCTTGCCGCCGGACTGCTGATCCTGGTGCTGCGCCCGGGACGGGCGGCCAGCGTCGCGACCCTGCTCTACCTGCTCGGCTGCCTGGCGGCGTACACGATCCGCACGCCACTCGGCGGCAACGCGGCGCGGCTCGGCGAGCTGCTCGCCGGACCACTCGTGGCGCTGGTGCTGGTGCCGCGGCGCGCGTGGCTGTTGCTGGCCGCGGCGGCGCTGCCGCTGACATACCTGCAGGTGCACGACGCCGTCGGTGACCTGCGGAATGGGGCTTCGGCGCGCGACGGCGCGTACTACCGGCCGCTGATCAGGTTCCTGCGCAGGCAGCCGGGCGTGTTCCGCGTCGAGGTGCCGTTCACGGCCGACCATTGGGAGAGCTACTGGCTGGCGCCGAAGGTTCCGCTGGCACGCGGCTGGGAGCGACAGACCGACATCGCCGAGGACCCGCTCTTCTACGAGGGCCAGCTGACGGCCGGCCGCTACGAGCGCTGGCTGCACGAGCTCGCCGTCCGCTACGTCGCCGTCGCCGACGCGCCCGCCGACTACTCCGGCCGCGCCGAGCTGCGCCTGATCCGCGGCGGGCTGCCCTACCTGCGCATCGTCACACGCCTTGCGCATTGGACCGTCTATGCGGTCGCGAAGCCGACCCCGCTTGTCAGCGGCGCCGGCCGCCCGCTGGCACTCGCGCCCGGCTCGTTGCGACTCAGCATCGCCCATGCGGGGACCCTCCATGTGCGCGTCCGCTGGTCCCCGTACTGGAGGCTACGCGGCGTGCGCGGCTGCGTCGCCCCGGCCGGGGAATTCACGCGGATCACCGCCGAGAGCGGCGGGGCGGCGGAGCTGCAGATCAGCTTCTCGCTCGGGCGGGTCGGCTCGCACGCGCCGCGCTGCGATTAGGGGTCACGATTTCGTCGTGAGCCCTTAGCCTCAGGCGATGCGCCAATCGATCCGGGCACGCTGCGATCAGCTGCTGCCGCAGGGGCGGCTCGATGCGGCCCGTCAGCTGGCACTGTTGGTGCTCGGCTACACCGGCTACGAGGGTGTGCGCGGGCTGGTTGGCGGCGGCGGCCCGCGGCCGTTCGCCGACGCCACCCGGATCATCGAGCTCGAGCGCGGGCTGCACGTGTTCGCCGAGCCCCGAATCCAGGCATGGGCGACCGTCCACGCCCATTGGCTGCTCGAGCTGGCCGACTGGATCTATCTGAACGCGCACTTCGCGCTCACCGCCGCCGCGCTGCTCTTCATCTACCTGCGCCGCAACGACTCCTTCTACTTCGTGCGCAACATGTTCATGGTGGCGATGCTGCTGGCGCTGGTCGGCTACTGCCTCTACCCGACGGCGCCGCCCCGGCTGATGCCTCAGTGGGGCTTCAGCGACTCGGTCCGGCAGTTCACCGGGATCGATGCCGAGCGGGGCGCCGGCGGGCTGCTGCTGAACGCCTACGCCGCGGTTCCGTCGATGCACGTGTGCTTCGCGCTGATGATCGCGGCGCCGATGGCGCGCCTCGTGCACGGTCGCGTGGCACGCGTCCTCTGGCGCTCCTACCCGCTGTTGATCGTCTTCGTGGTGGTCGTGACCGGAAACCACTACTTCACGGACGTCGTGCTGGGCGCCCTGACCGCGGCCGCCTCGGCCGCACTCGCGAAGCAGCTGCTGGCGCGCGCCCGCCCGGACGTGTGGGCATTCGCCGGCGCCCCGGCCTGATTGTCGTTTGACGATGAACTAGTCTCTTGCAAGCTCTCAGATGTCTGATACCCAGCACACATCGCCGAGGCCGAGGTCACGCCGGCGCGGTGACCAAGCCCCCCGGCTGAAGACGCAGGAGATGTTCCGCAACCGGCTGATCGAGTCACGGCTGACCCCGAACGCGATCTCGCTGACGGGCTTCACGCTCAACCTCGCCGCCGCCGGGCTGGTCGTCGGGCGGCTCTTCTTCCTGGCGGGCGTCGCCTTCATCGTCGGTTCGATCATGGACACACTCGACGGGCGCTACAGCCGCATGTCCGGCAAGGGCACGCAGTTCGGGGCCTTCCTGGACTCGACGCTCGACCGGCTGGAAGAGGGCATCGTGTTGACGGCGGTCGGCGCCTACTTCGCCTCCCAGCATGATCAGGCCGCGGTTGCCGCGGTCGTCGCCGCCGTGCTGTTCTCGCTGATGGTCTCCTACACCCGCGCGCGGGCCGAGGCGCTCGGCGTTCAATGCAAGGTCGGCCTGGCGACCCGCCCGGTTCGCGTCGTGATCCTCTCGATCGGTCTGGTGCTCGCACGCGGTGCCTCGATCGGTCACTTCTATCTGCTGGCCCCCACCGTGTACGTGCTCGCGGCGCTCAGCCTGATCACCACCTGCCAGCGCATCTGGCACGTGCGTCGCGAGCTGACCAAGCAGGCCGGCGGAGCGATCTAGGCGGCGGCGATGGCGCCTGCGGGGCGCCGGGCCTCACTCGGACGCGGCGCACGAGAGCGCATCCTCACAGCGGCGGCGGAGCTGTTCGCACGCCAGGGCTTCAACGCGACCGGCGTCAACGATCTGCACAAGGCCGCGCGGGTCTCCAAGCGCACGCTCTACCAGCACTTCCAGTCCAAGGACGACCTGATCATCGTCTACCTGGCGCAGTACGGCCGCGCGGGCCCCACGGCGGCGCTGCTGCGCCGTGACGACCTCACCCCGCGCACGCGCCTGCTCGAGCTGTTCACCGCGCTGGCCGATCCGGCCACGGTCGTGCCCGACCCGCTGATCGCGGCCGCGGCCGAGTTCCCCAGCCGCGGGCACCGCGTCCACCAGGCGGTCACGGCGCAGGCCGAGCATTTCACGCAGCGGCTCACCGCCCTGGCCCGCGCGGCACAGGCACCGGACCCCGAGCGCACCGCCCGCCGGCTGGCGACGCTCTACGACGGCGCCTGCAGCCGCATGCTCGTCGACGACGTCGCCACCGTGGTCTCCGACGCCTATGCGATGGCCGCCGCGATCCTGCGCGAGGCGATCGACTGACGCGCGGGCTTCCGGCGAACCCAGGGGAACCGATCGGTTTACCTTCTTGTAGGGCAGATGTCAACAACTCCGAATTTGGGTACCGATCGGTGTAACCGAGGCCCGGATCTGGCGTACTATCGGTATCCACCGCGCACCCGCGGTCGGCCAGAACTTCCAGAAGGGACAACGATCAGTGAGCACTGAAGCGACCTCCACGAACGGCTCCTCCGTCGGGCCCGCGCGCTACCAGCACGAGAAGGTGCGCGTCGCGATCATCGGCACCGGCAACTGCGCCAGCTCCTTCGTACAGGGCGTCGAGTACTACAAGAACGCCGACCCCGATCAGCAGGTCCCGGGCCTGATGCACGTCGACCTCGGCGGCTACCACGTCCGTGACATCGAGTTCTCGGCAGCCTTCGACATCGATGTCGAGAAGGTCGGCAAGGACCTCAGCGAGGCGATCTTCTCGGGCCAGAACAACACCCTGAAGTTCGTCGACGAGGTGCCGAACCTCGGCGTCACCGTGAACCGCGGCATGACCCACGACGGGCTGGGCAAGTACCTCAAGGAGAAGATCACCAAGGCGCCCGGCCCCACCGCCGACATCGTCCAGATCCTCAAGGACACCAAGACCGACGTGGTCGTGTCCTACCTGCCGGTCGGCTCCGAGCAGGCGACCAAGTGGTACGTCGAGCAGATCCTCGAGGCCGGCTGCGGCTTCGTCAACTGCATCCCCGTGTTCATCGCCGGCGAGGACTACTGGAACGACCGCTTCGTCAGGGCGGGCCTGCCGATCGTCGGCGACGACATCAAGTCGCAGGTCGGCGCGACGATCGTGCACCGCGCGCTCGCCCGCCTGTTCCACGACCGCGGCGTCAAGCTGCTGCGCACCAGCCAGCTCAACGTCGGCGGCAACATGGACTTCTACAACATGCTCGAGCGCGAGCGCCTGGAGTCCAAGAAGATCTCCAAGACCAACGCTGTGACCTCGATCATGGGGCACACGCTGCCCAAGGACGATGTCTACATCGGCCCGTCGGACTACGTGCCGTGGCTGACCGATCGCAAGTGGGCGCACATCCGTCTCGAGGGTCAGGCCTTCGGTGACGTGCCGCTGCAGCTGGAGACCAAGCTCGAGGTCTGGGACTCCCCCAACTCGGCCGGCATCGTCACCGACGCGGTGCGTTGCTGCAAGCTCGCGATGAACCACGGCCTCGGCGGCCAGCTCGATGGCCCCAGCTCATACCTGATGAAGTCGCCGAAGAACCAGCGGCCCGACGACGAGGCGCGCGAGTGGACCGAGGAGTTCATCGCCAAGTACTCGCGCGTGCAGGCCGCCACGGCCGATCCCGCCAAGCTCTCGGTCGCGTAGCCCGGCGCGGAGCTCGGCCTTATGGGGGCGCCCGCAGGGGGCGCCCCTTGCCGTGCGCGCCGTGAAGTTGAGCGCACTCGGGGCCGCCGTTGAACCCTATGCTCCCCGTATGACCCACAAGCCGGCCACCTGGCTGCTATCGACGGTGGTCGGCCTGGCGGCTCTGACACCGGCTGCGGGTGTCGCCAAGACCAAGCCGGGCGGCCAGGTCAACCCTGCGGTCCAGCTGCAGGCACTCTCGTGCGCGTCGGCAGGTAACTGCAGCGCCGTCGGCGGCTATGACGACGGGCTCGGCGACAGCCAGGGCCTGCTCGCCGGCGAGTCGGACGGCATGTGGCAGCAGGCAGTCGAGGCGCAGCCGCCCGCCGGTGCGGCGCCGGCACCCTTCAAGCTGGCCGACGGCGGCGGCATCCCCGCCGTCTCCTGCGCGGCCCCGGGCGACTGCACCGCCGTCGGCCGCTACACCGATTCCCACAGGCTCGACCACGGCGCGTTCTTCAGCGAGATGCACGGACGCTGGAAGCGGGGCGTGCGCCTGCGGCTGCCCGCCAATGCGATCACGCCGCCCAAGCCCAAGTCCGGAGCCGTCAATCTGCTCGGGCTCGCCGCGGTCTCCTGCAGCTCGCCCGGCAACTGCGTTGCGGTCGGCAACTACGAGACCAACGCCGAGGTCTGGGATCCGCTGATCGTGGTGCAGCGCCACGGCCGCTGGACGCGCGCGATCGAGGCCCCTTTACCGGCCGGGGCGCCGGTCGAGGGGCAGAACGCGGCGCTGCTGACGGTCACCTGCGGCCCCGCCGGTCAATGCACGGCGGCGGGCGCGTACGTAGACCCCTCCGGCCACCAGCAGACCCTGCTGGTGAGTGGCAGCGGCGACAGCTGGTCGGCCGCGCCGGCGCCGTCGGACCCGAGCGACGCCAACTCCGACCCCAACATCATCCCCTCGTCGATCGCCTGCCCAAGCAGCGGTGCCTGCGCGGCGGTCGGGACCTACATCAACCCGTTGCAGAACTCGCTGGGCCTGCTGCTGAGCGAAACCGCCGGGACGTGGGCGGGAAGCACCGGTGCCGTGCTCCCCGCCGGCGCCGCCCCGGCGGGAACCGTCGGCGATCAGACAGTCGTGCTGACGTCGGTTGCATGCCCGCAGGCCGGCGCGTGCACGGCGGTCGGCTGGTACTTCGACAACGATGAGAACGGGCAGGGCCTGCTGATAACCCAGAACGCTGGCGCCTGGCAGCCCGGCACCGAGGTGACCCTGCCGGCCAATGCCGTGGGTGGCCTGGAGAAGCAGTCCGCCGGGCTCGACTGGATCTCCTGCGCCTCGCTCGGAAACTGCCTGGCCACCGGTGTCTACACCGACATCGGCTACAACTCGCAGGGGCTGCTGCTGTCCGAGACCGGCGGTGTCTGGCAGACCGGGCTCGAGTCGCCACTGCCGCGCAACGCCGCCACCCAGCAGTACGCCGCGGCCGACCAGTCCGACTGCACCGCCGCCGGCGATTGCACGGTGATCGGTCAGTACAACGACCGCGGCGGCGACGTCCTCGCGTACACGCTGAGCGAGCGGGCCGGCGTCTGGCGCCATCCCGCGGAACTGCGGCTGCCGCCGCCAACTGCCGCGCAAGCCCGGCTTTCGCTGCTGGCGATCCTCGTCCCCGCGCAGCGTGCGGCTCACCTTGCGCAGATCCGCGCCTCGCACCACTACGACTACGACTACCAGGCCGTCGAGGCCGGCACTGCCGCCAGCGCCTGGTTCGCGCGGGTCGCCGGCAGGCGCGTGACGGTCGCGCGCGGCGACGTGGGCGTCGACGCGCCTGGACGCTTCAAACTGCAGCTGCAGCTGACCGCCGCCGGCCGCTCGCTGCTCGACACGGCCAAGCACGTGCACATCATGGCGATCGCAGACTTCAGGCCCCGTGGCCATCGGCGCAGCGTCAGTGCGGCCGCGAGCTTCACGCTGAGCTGAGCTGTCCAGCTGCCGCTGACGCTGCGCCGCACCTGCGTAGACTGACGCGTTGTGCCAGACCAGCGGCTTGCGATCGCACAGGTGAGCCCATTCGCCTGGGAGTCCAAGACCGAGATCGGCGATTACGTCCGGCTGCTCTCCAGGGAGCTGCACGGGCGCGGGCACCGGGTGCTGATCATCGCCCCGTCGAACTCCGCCGAGCTCGTACACCGCAGCCGCAAGCTGCTGCGCACCGGTCCCGCCGGCGCGCAGGCGCTGCTCGCGCGCGCCGACCAGGAGCCGCTGGTGCTCGGTGTCGGTGAGGTCCTGCCCTTCTCCCCGGCGCGCCGGCGCGCGGCGTCGCTGCCGGTCGACGTGTCGCGCACGATCGAGGAGGCGCTGACGACGCTGCCACTGGACCTCGTGCACGTGCACGAGCCGTTCGCGCCGAGCGCGTCGAGCGCCGCCCTGCGCAACGCCCGCGCACTCAGCGTCGGCACCTTCCACAACCCCACCGAGCGGCTGCTCTCGACGCAGTTCGGCCGTCAGCTCTCACAGCTGCTGTTCAGCCGGCTGGACGCGCGCCTCGCCTCGTATGAGGCCACGCGTGTGCTGATGGACCGCTACTTCCCGGCCGACTACAGCGTCGTCCTGCCCGGCGCCGAGCCGGTCCGGCCGCTGCAGCGGTCCTCCGGGCCAGCGGGCCGGGAGGACCGGGATCACCTGCATCTCTGCTTCGTGGCCGAGGAGGAGCGCGCGGCGCTGCGCACCGCCCTGCGGGCGCTGCGGCTGCTGCCCGCCGGGGCGCGCTGGCGCGCGACGGTCTGGTCCTCGCGGCCGCTGGCGGCGCCGGCGGCACTCGGGGGACGGCTGCTGGAGCGGGTCCGCTTCGTCGACGCCGAGACGATGCCGGTGCAGGAGGCGCTCGCGGGGGCCGACGTGCTGGTGCTCGGCTCCGACGGAGTGATGCCGACTCCCGGCCTGCTGGTGGCGGCCCTCGCCAGCGGGATCGTGCCGGTCGCCACCAGCATCCCCGTGTATGCCGAGCTGCTCGCCGACGGCGCCCACGGGCTCCAGTACGCGCCCGGCGATGCGCAGACGCTTGCCGCCAACCTCGGCCAGCTGCTCGAGGACGGTCAGCGGCTCGCGGATCTGCGCGATCAGGCGGAGCCGCTGCGCGCGCAGCTGAACTTCGCGCGCGTGGCCGATGACCTCGAGCGCATCTATGGGCGGCTGGCCGCGCGCCGCCACGATCGCCGGCCGCACAACGCCAAGGCGGCGCGGATCGTCGCCGACCGGCCGCTGATCGACGTCGACCTGCACATGCACACCGACCACTCGTATGACTGCGCCACCCCGGTCGAGGTTCTGCTGGCGCAGGCCCGGGCCAAGGGCCTCGGCGCGATCGCGGTGACCGAGCACAACGAGATCTCGGGTGCGCTCGACGCATCCGAGAAGGCGAAGGGCATCAAGGTGATCGTCGGCGAGGAGGTCAAAACCGCCTCCCAGGGTGAGGTGATCGGCCTCTTCATCAAGGAGAAGATCCCGCGCGGGATGACGCTGCAGGAGACGATCGCCGAGATCAAGCGCCAGGGCGGACTCGTCTACGTGCCGCATCCGTTTGACCGCATGCACTCCGTGCCCGACTACAAGCACCTGCTCGACGTGCTCGATGACATCGACCTGATCGAGGTCTTCAACCCGCGCGTGGCGATCTCCGAGTTCAACGAGGAGGCCGTGCGCTTCGCCGCCAAGTACCGCATGATCGCCGGCGCCGGTTCCGACGCGCACGTGCCCCAGGGCCTCGGCTCGGTGCGGATCCGGATGCACGACTTCGATGGGCCGGAGCAGTTCCTCGAGTCGCTGCGGACCGCGGACATCATTCGCAATCCCGCGAGCCTGCTCTACGTGCAGGCGCTCAAATTCCTGCAGACGAAGGCGCGCTCGCCGGGGCGGCGCGAGGCGGTGCGCGAACGCCGGGTGAGGCGCGCGGCGCGCAAGTCCTGATGCAGGACGCGCAAGTCCTGATGCATGGGCAAGGACAAGCGGCCCGGGCGTCCAATTCGGCAGAGGTGCCCGCAACAGACGACGAGATCCGCGAGAAGTACCTCGAGCGGGCGATACGTGAGCTGAACCATCTCTCGCGTGAACTGCAGACCTGCGAGCACTGCCCGCGCGGCCAGCTGATGCCGGTGCTCGGCTCCGGCCACCCCCAGGCCGACATCTTCATGGTCAAGTACGGCGCCCGCCCCTCGGAGATCGAGGAGGGGGTCGCGTTCTACGGGCGCGCCGGCAACGCGCTGATGAAGTCACTCAAGCGACTCGGCATCGATCCGCTGGCCGTCTACGGGACGGTCTGCGTCAAGTGCCCGGTGCTCGATC
This sequence comes from Solirubrobacteraceae bacterium, assembly GCA_035551915.1. Classification (GTDB taxonomy): domain Bacteria; phylum Actinomycetota; class Thermoleophilia; order Solirubrobacterales; family Solirubrobacteraceae; genus Palsa-465. The sequence goes on from DASZMI010000008.1 coordinate 18,107, forward strand.
CGGTGATGGCCGATCCGGAGTGCGTCGGCCGCGTGGCCGCGGAGCTGACGATCGTCGCGCCGAAGATGCTCGTGATCATGGGCCAGGACGCGCTGGGCGTGATCAACGACCTCGACCTGCCGCTGCGCCGCGAGCTTCGCGGCGAGCCCGGAGTCGTGCAGCGCTTCACGCCCTCGTGCGAGGCGCTGCTGGTGCCCAACATCGACGAGTCGCTCGACGAGGAGAGCGCCAAGCGCGCCTTCTGGGCGGCGTTCAAGATGCTCGGCCAGTGGTGGTCTGACCTGCCGCCCTATTGATCCGGGCGTGACCCCCCGAGGATCGCGGGTAGGACTCCTCGTATGGACGAGATCCTTCCAGGCGTCTGGCACTGGACGACACCCAACCCGAAGATCGGCAACACGCTCGTCTCCTCCTACTGGCTCGACGAGAGCGGTGTGCTGATCGACCCGCTGCTCAACGAGGAGGCGGGGATCGGCTGGCTGGAGGCGCGGCCGACGCCACCCCGGGCGGTCGTCCTCGCCAATCGCCACCACTACCGCGACAGCGGTCGGGTGCACGAGCACTTCGGCTGCCCGGTGCACGTGCCCAACGCGGGCCTGCACGAGTTCAGCGAGCTCGATCACGTGGTCGGTTACCAGCCCGGCGATGAGCTGCCCGCAGGCCTCCGCCCGTTCGTGATCGGCTCGCTGTCACCGGACGAGGACGGGCTATTCCTTCAGTCGGCGTCGGCGATCTGGGTGGGTGACACACTCGTGCGCTCGGCCACCGACGCCGCCAGCCGTATCGGCTGGGTGCTCGATTCGCTGATGGACGATCCCGAGCAGACCAAGGACGGGCTGCTACAGGCCTTCAGCGAGGTGCTCGCGGATTACGAGTTCGAGCACCTGATGCTGGCCCATGGGCTGCCGCTGGTCGGCAACGGCCGCGCCGAGCTCGAGCTGCTGCTCAGCGAGGGTGGGCGCACCGCCGACGACGCGATCTGAATTCGGAGACCGGCCAGATCGCAACCGGGTTTCCTCCCGCCGCAATCGGGTTTCCTCCCGCCGCGAGCGGTTTCCTGTTTGACTGCCGGAGATGTCCACCATTCAGGTTGCCTGCTGCCAGACGCTGCCGGATGTCGAGGACCCGCGGGCCAGCGCCGCACGAGCGCGCGCCGCGCTTGCAGCCGCGGTCGCCTCCGGCGCTCAGATCGTGGTCCTGCCCGAGCTCGCCCACAGCGGCTACATCTTCACCTCGGCGCAGGAGGCGCGGGCGGCGGCGATACCCGCCGGCGGCGAGCTGCTGGCCGGCTGGGCACAGGAGGCCTCACGCGGCGATGCGGTCGTGATCGGCGGCTTCTGCGAGCTCGGCGACGATGGGCGGGTCTTCAACAGCGCGGCGGTCGTCGATCGCGATGGTGTACTCGCCGTCTACCGCAAGCTGCATCTGTGGCACGACGAGGCGTCATGGTTCACGCCGGGGGAGCGGCCGGCGCCGGTGGTCGAGACCCGGCACGGTGCCGTCGGCGTCGGCGTCTGTTACGACATCGAGTTCCCGGAGCTGACCCGCGGGCTCGCGCTGGCGGGGGCCGAGTTGATCGCGCTGCCGATGAACTGGCCGCGCGAGGACCGTCCGGGCGCGGCCGAGCCGACACCACACCTGCTGGCTCGCGCGACCGCCTTCTTCAGCCACGTGTACGTGGCGGTCTGCGACCGCGGCGGCGAGGAGCGCGGCGCGCGCTTCCAGGGCGCGAGCGTGATCGCCGGGCCGCGCGGCGCATCGCTCGCCGCTGCCGCGCCAGGCGCCGGGGCCGAGACGGTGCGCGCCGACTGCGACCTCGGCGCCACGCGGGACAAGCGCACCGGGCCCCGTAACGACGCGATCGCGGATCGGAGGCCGCAGCACTACATGGCCAGCTCAAGAGAGGAAGGCAGCCGTGGCTGACACAGCAGGAAGCTCCGCCGCAGAGCAGAGCACCACCCCCAAGTTGTTCGTCCGGCAGTCGTCCGGGCTGGTCCGCAACGTGAGCGTGACCAACGCGCTCTTCTTCAACGTCGCGGCCTTCGTCGGCGTAGGCCTGACGCTGTACCCGGCCTTCTACTCGCTGGCCGATGTGGCGAACTGGAAGATCGGCCCGTTCTCCGATTACGGCTGGGCGGCGATCATCACCGGGCTGTTCTGCGTGCTGCTGGCGCTGATCTTCTCATCGCTGACCTCGGTGATGCCGCGCTCGGGCGGTGACTACGTCTTCACCAGCCGCATCATCCACCCGTTCCTGGGCTGGATGGAGTCCTGGACGCTGGTGATCGCCTCGGTCCTGATCATCGCCTTCGAGGTGCCGCTGGTGCTGCGCAACCTCCAGATAACCGCGAAGATCATCCACATCGGCGCCGGCGGCTTCGGGGGCGCCAACGGCTGGTTCACCGACGCCACCGGCGCGATCACCGGCATGCCCGGCTTCATCGCCTGCATGGTCGTGCTGATCGGCATCGGCGTCATCTGCCTGCTGCCGACGCGCTCCTTCCACAGGGTCGTCACGGTGCTGGCGGGCTTCGGCGTCGCCTGCTTCATCGCGATGTTCGTCTTCGGCCTGCTGTTCACGCACAAGGCCAGCTTCAACGCCAACCTGCCGAAGCTCGACGGCGGCATCACCGCCGCACAACTCGAGGCCGCCGGCAAGACCGGCGGCTTCATCGCGACCGACCACCGCGGCTTCTTCAGCCGCATCTTCGAGACCGGCGCGTTCCCGCTGGTGCTGTCGGTGCTGCTGTTTCAGTACATCGGCTTCCAGTACTCGGCCTACATCGCCGGCGAGGTGCGCGGCAACGTGCGCCGCGGCATCCTGATCGCGCTGCTCGGCGCGTTGACCATCGGCGTGCTCGCCAACTCGGTCTACACCGACGTGATCTCGAGCCACTTCGGCTTCGGCCAGAACGTCACCTGGGGCGCCAACTACTGGGGCTTCGGCACCAAGCCCGGCTTGCCGCTCGGCCAGCCCGACTCGATGCCGCTGATGGCGGCGATCGCCAACCATGGCCTCTGGCCGCTCTGGGCGCTGATCAGCCTCGGCGGGACGGTCTTCCCGTTCCTGCTGTGCCCGGTCTACATCAACTTCCTCAGCCGCATGCAGCTGGCCTGGAGCCTCGACCGGCAGGTGCCGGAATGGTTCGGCCAGGTCAACGAGCGCATGCGCGCACCGCTCAACGCGATCCTGGCGACGCTGGGTCTCACGGCGCTGTTCCTGTTTTTCCAGAGCTTCAAGGACCTGCCCACGTTCCTGGCCACCAGCGATCACAAGCTGAATCTGGTGAGCACCGCGTTCTTCTCGATCGCGATGGCGCTGCTCAGCTGGGTTCTGCCCGGGGTCAACGCGATCCTGGTCAAGTTCCGGCGCCCGGACCTGGTCCGCAACGCTCCCTTCAAGCGAGCGTTGCCCTGGCTCGGGCTCGGCTGGATCATCTTCCCAGTGTGGATCTACATCTTCGCGGTGATCAAGCCGATCGTGAACGGACTCAAGGGCGGCAGCGCGCTGCAATACCTGGAGGGCCAGGGGCTGATCGACGCGATGCTGTTCTACGTGCTCGGCCTGGTCATCTACCTGGTGATGAAGTACCGCTCACGCTCGGCCGGGGTCGACGCCAAGATGCTGTTCACAGAGCTGCCGCCGGACTGAGTCCGCAGGAAGGAGTCCCGTGGCCACACGGATCTACATCGCGAGCGACCTCCACGCCGCCGAGAAGGCGTGGAGGAAGTTCATCAACGCGATCAAGGCGGGCGTCTACAAGGCCGACGTGGCGCTGCTGGCTGGCGACCTGACCGGCAAGGCGATCGTCCCGATCCTCGAGCGGGGCGGCGCACACGAGGCCGAGGTCCTCGGTGTCCACCGCCGCGCCCGCGACGAGCAGGAGCTCGCCCAGCTGCATCGCGACATCGCCGACCTCGGCTACTACTCGTTCGTCACCACCGACGCCGAGGCCGAGACGCTCTCAGGCGACGAGCATGCCCGTGAGCAACTGCTCGAGCGGCTGATGACGACGCGCGTGCACGAGTGGATGGCGCTCGCCACCGAGCGCCTGGACGGCTCGAACACACCGCTGTATCTGATCCCGGGCAACGACGACGAGTTCACGATCGACGCAGCCCTCAACCAGCCCGGCTACGGCCCGATCAACGGCGACGGCAAGGTGCTCGACATTCCCGGTGAGATGCAGCTGCTCTCCAGCGGCTGGTCCAACCACACCCCTTGGGCGACGCCCCGCGAGGAGACCGAGGAGCAGCTGTTCGCGCGGCTCGACGCGCTCGCCCAGCAGGTGCGCGACCCACGCCGGGCGATCTTCATGATCCATGTCCCGCCGCACGACTCGGGGCTCGACGAGGCACCGCTGCTGGATGAGAACCTGCGGCCGACGATCTCGGCCGGCGACGTGCTGCGCGGGCCGGTCGGCTCCACGGCGGTGCGTCAGATCATCGAGAAGTACCAGCCGGTGCTCTCCGTCCACGGCCACATCCACGAGTCCGGCGGCGAGCGCAGGATCGGCGACACGCTCGCGATCAACCCCGGTAGCGAGGCCAACCACGGCATCCTGCGCGGATATCTGGTCGACATCGGCCGCAAGGGCGTGGAGCTCGCTCAGCGGGTGGAGGGATAGCCCACCCTCCGGCGGTGGCCCCGCTTGGCCACCGCCGTCGCCGCGGCGTCGGGGAACGGGCCCTCAGGCGCCGCCGCAGTATCTGATTGCGGCCACGGCCAGGCCCTTGGCGCAGGCCACCAAACCGTCGACGGGCGCGTACTCGTCGATCATGTGCGCGACGCTGATGTCCGGAGGGCCGTAGCCGATCGAGGGGATCCCGGCCAGCTGCGTGAGCGTGGCGCCGTCATACCAGGAGTCCAGGCCGCCGAGTCGCCCGGAGCTGCCGGTGTCGATACTGGCAGCGGTCATGGTGGCAACGATCGGGTCGGACTCCGGGATGTCCATCGGCATCACCGC
>DASZMI010000009.1:0-8341 GCA_035551915.1 Solirubrobacteraceae bacterium
GACGACGACTCGGTCACCGATCCGCGCAGCTACCTCGCGGCCGGCCGCGACGAGATGACGACGACAGTGCGCGACCTGCTCACGGTCGTGTCGGGCGGGACCCGCTGATGGCATCGGTGCGCTACATCCAGGCAAGCCGGCTCTATCCGGGCAGCACGGTTCCGGCGCTGAAGTCCCTGGACCTCGACATCGCGGACGGCGAGTTCATGGTGCTTGTCGGTCCGTCCGGGTCGGGCAAGTCGACGGCGCTGCGGATGCTCGCCGGCCTTGAGGATGTCGACGAGGGTGAGATCCACATCGGTGGCGAGGACGTCTCGCGCTACGCGCCGAAGGAGCGCGACATCGCGATGGTGTTCCAGAACTACGCGCTCTACCCACACATGACCGTCGCCGCCAACATCGGCTTCGCCCTGAGGCTGCGCCAGCTCTCGAAGCCTGAGATCCAGGCGAAGGTCGAGGACGCCGCACGTATCCTCGGACTCACGCAGCTGCTCAACCGCAAGCCCGCTCAGCTGTCCGGCGGTCAGCGCCAGCGCGTTGCGATGGGGCGCGCGATCGTCCGCAACCCGTCCGTCTTCCTGATGGACGAGCCGCTCTCCAACCTCGACGCCAAGCTTCGGGTGCAGATGCGGGCCGAGATAAGTCAGATCCAGCGCACGGTTGGCGTCGCCACCGTCTATGTCACGCACGATCAGGTCGAGGCGATGACGATGGGTCACCGGGTGTGCGTGTTGCGGGACGGCTTCCTCCAGCAGTGCGACACACCACAGGTCCTCTATGACCGCCCGGTGAATCTGTTCGTTGCCGCCTTCATCGGCTCGCCGGCGATGAATCTCTACGAGGCGACCCTGACCGAGGGCTGCGGCGCGGTCCGGTTAGGATCGCAGGAGATCGCGCTCTCCGAGCAGGCCAGGAACCAACGTCCCGCGCTCGCGGTGTATGCGGAGCGTCCGGTCGTACTCGGCATCCGTCCCGAGAACCTCCCGGCGGCGGCTGACGCCGACGGGCCCGCGCTCACGGTTGGCGTCGAGCTGGTCGAGGCGCTGGGCTCCGAGCTGCAGGTGCATTTCGCGATCGATGCCAAACGCGTCGTCGCCGAGTCCGGCGAGGCCGATGAGCTGATGACCAGCGGCGCCGGCGTCGCGCGCGTAGGGCCGCACGTTGCCGCCCGTGCAGGTGAGTCGATGCGACTCGGGGTCAACGTCAACGCGCTGCACTTCTTCGATCCCGCGAGCGGGCGCGCGATCCGCGACTGAGGGTCGCCACCGGCGACTGGGGCCGCGACCGGGCCTCAAGCCGGGTCCGCGGCGGCGGTCGTCAATCAGGCGGTCGCGCCCGGGTTGTGCTGCTTCAGCGTGTGGTTGAGCGCCGCCGCGGCCTCCTTCGGGAAGTCGGGGTCAAGCGGAGTCGAAGCGGTGCCGTGGACGCGGATCCGCTCGCCATTGCTGGTGACGGCGGCGACCACACTGAAGACCGGTACGCGCGCCGCCACAGCCTCCTCGTTGATCGCATCCAGTGAGAGCCCGACCACCTGTGGTCCTGCCGCGTTGGGAGCGATGTAGTCGATGCCCCTTCGCAACACCGGTCGGCCCGAGCCCGTGAAGCGGATGACGATGAAGGCCTCGGTGTCAGCCCAGGACAGCTTTTCGGTGCGGAACATCCCGCGCACGGTGAAGCCGTCAGCGGTCACGTTGATCCCGGAGCGCAGTGCGAGCCCCGTCCAGACGACTCCCACGGCCGCAAACACGATCGCCGCGGCGGGTGAGTTCCAGACGACCACGATCAATGCGGTGATGATCAGCACCGCGACCAGGTTCACATAGGCGACCTGCGATCGGAATGACTTCTGGCCTTCGTGAATCACATGTCCCCCATGCCCATCGGCACTTTATACCGGCACTCTTCCCGTGTCGATCCGACGTCTCGGCGCGGGGCGGCCCGACCGCGGCTCAGCGGTATGCCCGGGCCTACATCTCGTAGAGCTGCGAGTACAAGCCGCGGTTGGCCATCAGCTGCTGGTGGGTGCCGTGCTCTGTGATCCTCAGCAGCAGGGGTGCGAGACGCATCATCCTGCGCGCCAGCGCCAGCGCCAGTCGCTGCCACTGGCCGCCCGAGTGTGCAACCGCTCCGGCGTCGTCGATCCTGCCCAGATCCGCGATCCCGACGACCTCCAGCGCGACCAGCTCGAACTCGACGAAGTCCTGGAAGGTGGCGGCCGTGCGCTCGCGCCAGGCGCTCGGATCGATCTCGGTCAGCGGTGTGCCGTCGAGCCGGATGCGGCCCGAGGTCGGCTGGTACATGCCGGTCAGCAGCTTGACGAGCGTTGTCTTGCCGGCACCGTTCTCGCCGGCCAGTGCGCCCGCGGCGCCGCCCGGTTGTAGGGCAGCTCGCGCTTGCGCCCGACCATCGTCACCGCCCACTCCCCGGGGGAGTTCGCCGGAGCGCAGCGGCGCACCCGGCACACGGGCATCGTGCTCGGCACCGGCGGCGGCATCGCCGGCGTGCAGCTCCACGAACGGCTCGGGCTCGCCCGTACTCGCCGTAGACCTCGGCTGCGGAGCTCCAGGCGAAGCGCTCGCCGGGGCACAGGGCGCGCCCCAAGCGCGCCCATATCTCCCAATCCGGGAGCGCTTCGCCGGGCGGATCGAGCGCCCGGCGCACGAGCCCCACGCGTCGCTCGGAGTTGGTCATCGTGCCCGTCTTCTCCGGCCACTGCGCGGCGGGTGCATCGGATCGCCCTATCCCACGCGAACTGGTCGATCTCGGCGCGGTCACCTGGTGGCACTTCGCGGCTGGGACGGCGGCCAGCCCGGTGCCACGCAATCTCTCCGCGAGTCTGGCCGAGCGGGCTCGAGTGCGGTCATGCCGCGGTAGGGAACCGTAATCTGGTTCCGTACCGGGCATGTCCGATCCGCCGATCGATGGCGCGCAGCGCAACGTCGCCCTGCTGGTCGCCGGCGTCTTCTTCATGGAGATGCTCGACGGCACGATCGTCACGACCTCTGCTCCCAAGATCGCGCACGCGCTGCACGTGTCGGTCGGCAGCATCGCGCTGGTCATCACCGCCTACCTGGTAACGCTGGCGGTGCTGATCCCGCTCAGCGGCTGGATGGCGGCGCGCTTCGGCGGCAGGGCGACGTTCCTGGCGGCGATCACGATCTTCACGCTCGCCTCACTCGGCTGCGCTCTGTCGGCGAGCTTTCCGGAGCTGGTCGTCATGCGCGTCCTGCAGGCTGTTGGCGGCGCGATGATGGTCCCGGTCGGCCGGCTGCTCGTGCTCGCACGTGCTGATTCGTCCAACCTCATGCGGCTCAACAGCCTGCTCGTCTGGCCTGGCCTGATCGCGCCGGTGGTGGCGCCGCTGGCTGGTGGCCTGATCACCACGTATGCGAGCTGGCACTGGCTATTCCTGATCAACCTGCCGCTGGGCGCCGTCGCGCTGCTGATCGCGGTGAGGATCGTGCATCCGCCGGCGCTCCCGGCCCCGGGGCGGCTCGATCTGCTCGGGCTGGTGCTGACGAGCGCCGGGCTCGGCGGCCTGACCTTCACCGCCGACCTGCTGGCGAAGTCACACTCCGACTGGGTGCTGACGGCGGCGATCGGCGTGCCGGCGCTGCTGCTGTCCGCGCTGGCGCTGCTTCACCTGATGCGCACCGCGTCGCCGCTGGTCGAGCTGAGGCTGATGCGCATCCACAGCTTCCGCTCCGCGCTGACCGGGTCGGTCTTCCACTGGACGGCGCTCAATGCTGTCCCGTTTCTGGCGCCGCTACTGTTCGAGGAGGTCTTTGGCTGGAGTGCCGTCAAGGCCGGGTCGCTTGTGCTCTTCATCTTCGCCGGCAACGTCGGTGCGAAGACTCTCACGACCTATCTCTACTCGCGTTTCGGCTTCAGGCCCATGCTGATCGCCGCGACCGCGGCGCTGGCGCTCTCCCTGATCCTGCTGGGCGTCGCTGGTACGTCGACGCCGATCGTGGTGCTCGCTCTGATCCTGCTGCTCAGCGGCATCGGCCGCTCGATCGGCGCGACCGGCTACGCGACAGTGATCTTCAGCGATGTTCCACGGGCCGAGATGCGCCATGCCAACACACTCGTGATCACCGTTCAGGCGCTGGGCGCGAGCTGGGGCGTGGCCGCGGGTGCGATCGCGCTGCGGCTCGGCGGTGCGGTCGGGAGCCTGTTCGGCGCCGCATCCGGCGGCCACACCGCCTACACCGTGGCGTTCATCCTGGTGGCCGGGGTGGCATTTGGCGCGACGCTCGAGGCGCTGCGCATGCACCCGAGCTCAGGGGACGCGCTGCGCGGCGACCATGCCCCGGTCACACCTGCTCCTGCCGCTCGGCGCGCTTGAGCTGATGCGAAAATACGATCGCGCTGTGGTCACCGCCTGCCTGCCGACGGCTGAAGCCGTGAGCCTGCTCGGGCCGATGCCCGACGCCGGCGTGCTGGCCTGGGACGGCACCACAACCGCCCCGGCGGGAATCGAGCTCACCGAGTTCCTGGTGCTCAATCACGGTTCGCCCTACGCCGAGGTCATGGCGGCGATGCCCCGGCTCCGGGTCGTGCAGGCGCTCAGCGCCGGAATCGACTACCTGCTCGGCCTGATTCCCGCGGGCGTCACGCTCTGCGACGGTCGTGGCATCCACGGCGGCCCCGTCTCCGAGCTGATCCTCGCCGGGATCCTCGCGAGCCTGCGCCAGCTCCCCGGCTTCGTGCGGGCCCAGGATCTGGGTCAGTGGAGCCAGCACCGCACGGGTGAGCTGGCCGGCAAGCGCGTGCTGGTCGTCGGCGCGGGTGACCTCGGCGAGCAGACCGCACGCCGGCTGCGCGCCTTCGACGCCGAGCCGGTGATGGTCGGCCGTAGCGCGCGCCAGGGCGTGCACGCGTCCGGCGAGTTGCCGGCGCTGCTGCCCGCGGCGGACATCGTCGTGCTGGTCGTCCCGATCACCGGGGAGACCCGTCACATGGTCGACGCGGACTTCCTGGCGCGCATGCGCGACGGCGCATTGCTGGTCAACGCCGCCCGCGGCCCGGTGGTCGTGACCGAGGCGCTGCTGGTCGAGCTCGAGTCCGGTCGCCTGCAGGCGGTGCTCGATGTCACCGATCCCGAGCCACTGCCGCCAAACCATCCGCTCTGGCTCGCTCCCAACCTGCTGCTGACCCCGCACGTCGGCAGCGCCGTCCCCAGCTATCAGCCGCGGGCCTACGCGCTGGTCCGCGATCAGATCGGCCGCTATGCCCGCCGCGAGCCGTTGCTGAACGTGGTGACAGGCGCCTACTGATCGCCGCCGGCGGCGACCCCGAACGCGTTGGGCGCCGAGCCTCCGCCCTCGGGGCGACGCGGTAGCGGCCGGGCTCGGCCACTTGCGGTGATGTCGAGGGCACGTCGCCCTCCCATCACTTAGATTCCGGTGGGCGTGGAGCTGGTAACGGAAGCACATGAGCCCGAGCCGATGGTCGCCGCGTTTCCGGACGGGCGCGTCTTCAGCATCGTGCGGCGCCCGCTGCTGGCCGATTGCGCCCCCTCCGGCCGGGTCCGCCTCGACGCGCTCGCGCGTTGGATGCAGGACGTCGCCTTTGCCGACGTCGAGGCTGCCGGGCTCGAGCGCGTCGCGATCTGGGTGCTGCGCCGCCACCGCATCAGCGTCACACGCTTCCCGCGGTTCGGCGAGCGCTGCGCCGTCCAGACCTTCTGCAGCGGCATCGGCCGCATGTGGGCCGAGCGCCGCACGACCGTGTCACTGGCCAACACGGACGGCAGCCCCGGCGCGACCATGGTCGAGGCACTGGCGCTGTGGGTGCACCTCGATCCCGTCCGCAGGCTGCCGAGCCCGGTCACGCAGGCGGAGCTGGACGTCTACGGCTCCGCGATCGGCGGCCGCAGGGTCGTGGCGCGCCTTCGACACCCGCGACCCGAGCACGTCGAGAGCGAGTGGCGCTGGCGCTTTCACCGCACCGACGCCGACATCGCCGACCACGTCAACAACGCCGCCTATTGGGAGCCGCTCGAGGACGAGCTGCTGGGCGCCTGCAGCGAGCTCGAGCAGGTCGACGCCGAGCTCGAGTTCCGCATGCCCGCGCAGCCCGGACCGATGCTGATCCTCGCCGGCGGCGGGCGCCGCTGGATCACAGATCCTGACAGCCGAGACGTCTACGCATCGACGGTGTTGATACATACAAGGCCGTAAGGCCCCTAGGTTGGAGCGAGAGCGGTCAAAAACTCTGGACGCTTGGCTAAAGCCAGTCGCCAAGATGACCGATTCCATCTGTACAAACCTCGGGCAACGAACGGGGAGGCAGGGATGAGTCCAGAACGCGCAGACGCATACCGTCGTGTCATTCATACGCTCACCGAGCTGGGGCCGGCGAAGCTGCAGCCGGCCGAGCAGGAGCGCGTCCGCTACACCGCGGACAGCCTCGTCCTCTGTGCCGACCTGTTCGAGGATGACGCCGCGCGCGACAGCCTCGAGGACACCGAGCTGCTGTTCGAGGTGCTCGTCCAGAGCGGGCGCTGGGAGCGCGTCACCGCCGATCAGCTGATCGGCGACCTGCGCGCCTGCGGCCCCGAGCTCCCACTCGACCTCTCCGCCGCGGTTTCCCACGCCGCCTGAAGGTGGTGGCGCAGGTCCGCTGACCTGCGCCCACCTGGTTCTACGCGAGCAGTTCCCCGAGCGCCTCGAGGTCGGCCGCGCTCGGCTTCCAGCTGGCGGCCGCGGCGTTGCTCTCGAGCTGCGAGGCCCGGGTCGCGCCGGTGATCACGCTCGCGACCGCGGGCTGTGTGAGCAACGCGCCGATCGCGACGTCGGTCAGTGGCACACCTCGCTCGCCCGCGTATTCGCTCAGCGCCTCGACCAGCCGCCACTGCTCGTCGCTGGCGATCTGCTCACGTTCTGAGAGCCGCGCGCCCGCGGGCGCCGCCTGGTCGCGGCGGTACTTGCCGGTCAACAGCCCCGAGGCCAACGGGTAGTAGGGGATGAATGCGAGATCGAGTTCTTCGCACACCGGCAACACCTCGTGCTCAGGCTCGCGGTGCAACAGGCTGTACTCGTTCTGGATCGCGGTGAAGCGCGTCAGCCCGCGCTCGGCCGCTGCCTGTTCGGCCTCGCGGATCTGGGCAACAGTGAAGTTCGAGGCGCCGATCGCGCGCACTTTGCCGGCCCGGACAAGCTCGTCAAGCCCGGCGAGCGTCTCGCCGATCGGCGTCACGCCATCGGGGCGGTGGTACCAGTAGAGGTCGATCACCTCGACCTGCAGCCGCCGCATTGAGTTCTCGACGGCGTGGCGGATGTACTCGGGCGTGCCGCGCGGTCCGTCCCAGCCGTCGCCGACATCCATCCCGAACTTGGTCGCGAGCACGACCTCGTCGCGGCGGCCCTTGAGGACCTCGCCGATGAACTCCTCGCTCCTGGTGTTTCCGTAGCGGTCGGCGGTGTCGAGGAAGGTGATGCCGTGTGAGATCGCGCCGTCGATCACCTCGCGCGTGCCTGCGAGGTCGAGCCTGCCGCCGAACTGGTTGCAGCCGAGGCCGACGACCGATACCTGGATGCTGCTGTGCCCGAGCGGGCGTGTCTCGATCTTGGTCATGCTCTGATGCTCGCACGCGGCGACCCGCGCCGCTGCGCTTACGCGGAGAGCTGACGCGCTTCCAGCCTGAGCTCAGCCTTGGGTGACGGCTACAATCGCCCATGGCCGCAGGCGCTGGCCGCGCGCGGAACCACGGACGGGCAGCGCATCACAGCAAATCCAGCGGCCTTTGGTTTAGCTTTTGCTGAAGCTCGGTAAGGATCCCCGGTACGCCGGAACAGCCCTTCCGCCCGCCCGTGACGACTTTGATCCAGTGATACCGACTCGCTACCAGCCCTCGATGGACCAGTTGGCGGAGTTCATCCGCAAGCATCCATGGTGGGCTTGGCTGACGCGCACCCCGTTCTCGGCCAAGATGACCAAGTACGCGCTCAGCTCGGGGATCGCCTTCGGGCTCTCCAACCTGACGTTCGCGATCGGCTACGCCCTCGGCTGGGGTACGACGGTCCCCTCGGTGCTCGCCTTCTTCGCGGCGGCGATCCCGAACTGGATCATGAACCGCCGCTGGGCCTGGCAGCAGACCGGCCGCGCCCCCAAGAAGCAGCTGATCTCCTACGCCTCGGTCTCAGCGGTCGTGCTGCTGGTGACGGCCTGGTCGACCGGTCGGGTCAACCACTGGATCAAGTACGGCATCCACGTGCAGGATCACTCCGGTCTGCGGCTGCTGATCGTCACGGCGGCCTTCGTGGTGATCAACGTGATCCTGTTCTTCGCGAAGTTCGCGGTCTACGAGTACCTGATCTTTCCCGGTGGTCGCGGC
>DASZMI010000010.1:0-27780 GCA_035551915.1 Solirubrobacteraceae bacterium
GACGGCTGGGCACTGCGTGATGTCCGACGGCGGGAGCTCCGCTGAGCCTCTGCCGGCGTCCGATTTCGCGGTAGAGGCGGGCGTTTCGAACTTCAAGCACCCGCTCAAGTCCGATCACCCACAGCTTCGTTCGGTGATCGCGGTGCGCGCGATGCCTGGTTACATTGCGGGAAGCAAGATGACCGCTAGCAACTCCCTGGACGCGGCTGCTCGCGATCTTGCGGTGTTGACGTTGTCGCAGCGGCTAGTGTCGTGATTCAGAAATTCGGCAGCAGCCTCGCGAGTGGCTGGGCGTGTGTGGCGTCGCCCGGTTCGCAAGGCAGATACTGGTGGTATCTGCCGCGAAGCGGGTGGCGTCACGCGCGTCCAGACGCCGCGAGGCGGCGGCGAATTTGTGAATCGGGACACTAGATCCGGACGGCGATGATGCGCGGACTGCGCATCTCCCGGCGGCCGATTCGCATACACGTTGGCGTGTGGCGCGCTTGGTAGCGGCAGGCTTCGGCGTTGGAGACCGAAGGGCTATTACGAAAACGGCACCTTGAACGAGGTCGTGAAGTCAACGCTCCGCAGGAGCTGCGGCACTAGCCAGGTGCTTTGCGTGTTTCCAAGCACAACCCCCTGCTATGGAGACAGCGGCTTGGGCATTGTTGACATGCAATCACGACCGACCGTCGTCGGAATCTTCAGCGAAGCACAGCAACATTGCGGACCTGGTCTGGGCTACTACGTCTTTCTTGGCTCGCCTGCAGCGCTGCGTTTCATCCATGCCAGCATGCGCGCCCCGATCTTGGAGGGAACAGCCGATGGATCTGCAGATGCCCAGACAGTTATCCGGCCGCTCCCGGCAGTCGGGATTGTCTGCGTGATTCTTGGAGTACTAGGCGTCTGGAGGATCAGGCATAGCAAGGAGAGAAGGGGCCGCTGACGTACCGGCGGTCCCTTGGGCCGAGTTGCTCGTAACCGCGAGCCCGAAGGACTGCAGGGCTCAGGAGGTCGTCGCCTCTTGAAGCCGTGCGCGATGCTAGAGCCGTAAGTCGCGGCCCCGCTGCCGCAGCTGCGCCTGGATCTGCGAGCCCAAGCTGCGGTTCAACGCTGCAATCGAGCGGCAACAGGTTCGAGATCGAGTTGGTCCCGCCGAGTTGCAGATCGATCGTGTGGTCCTTCGAGCGGGTCGATCGCGTTGCCGGCCGACGGGCCCCCGCTGCCACGCCCGCCCGGGCCGCTCGCCGCGCCATCTCGAGCTATGGGGGACCAGGTCCACTGCCTATGCACGCGCCCGCTTCAGGCAGGCGGCCGGTGGGCGCGATCCCCGGGGCCGTTCGCTATCGCTTCGACCAGCCGGCCGGGCCCTTTGCGAGGGGAGTGCTTCGGCGACGATCCGTCCGAGCTAAAGGTGCTCGAGATTGGCGACGAGCAGGTGCAATACGACGGGCGAGTCGAGACCCGCATTCGTGCCGCGCCGAGATGGGACGCAGGCAGGGCTTGAGCGCGGGCTTCATGACCACCGTGCCTGTCAGGCTGAGCTGAGCCTACATGACCTCCCAGGGGAGTCGAAGCGTGACGATCGCACCGCGCGCGGGTGCGTTTGACGCGTCGATCGTGCCACCTTGGTTTTGGAGCAGGCGGGCGGCGATCGCGAGCCCGAGGCCCGCACCGTCGCCGTTGCGAGCCGTACGGGCCCGCATCATCGGCTCCGCGAGGGTTGCGAGCAGGTCCGATGGAATGCCGGGGCCGTCATCGAGCACGCGCACGAAAGCAGCGTCGGTGTCTGCGCCGCAGGTGACCTCGACCGTCCCTCCCGAAGGCGTGTGACGCAACGCATTGTCGATGACGTTTGCGAGCGCTCGTTCGAAGCCGTGGCGATCGAGCCTCACCGAGTGGCTGGTGTCGGCAGTCACCTTTAGCTCAACTCCACGCTCGTCGGCCGCGAATTCGAACGCCGCCACCGTGTCCGCGATCACGTCCGCGAGGTCCGTCGTCTGCAGTGCGGGTTGCTTGTCGAAATCGGCCTTTGCGTAGTCGAACAGGCCGGTGACGAGCCGATCAATCTGCTGGGCCTTGGCACGCGCACTCTCGAGCCGCTCCTTTGGATCGCCGATGCCTGCCGCGATCGCGTCGAGGTAGCCGCGCAGCGAGAACAACGGAGTGCGCAGGTCATGGGCGATTGAGCTCACGAGCACGCGCCGCTCGGCCTCGAGTCGCGCGTCCTCCTCGGCCGTGTGGGCGAGCCTACCACCCATGCCCGCTATCGCCTGGGCGACGTTCTCCACCTCCCGGATCGGCGACGCGGCAGGCGTCTCCACTGGGTCGCCGCCCGCGATCGCGTCGACCTGTGTGTTGAGGCGGCGCAGCGGGACGACGAGCCAGCGGCTTGCGGCCCACATCAGCAGCGCCCCGCAGATCAGAAGCGCTCCGAGTCCGGCGGCGAGTGCGACGAGCAGCCGCTGGGCGCGATCAAGAGTGGGCGCGTAGAGATCGAGCATGAGGGCACTTCCCGACAGCGGGAACTGGAAGGTCGCGCTAGGCGGGACAGCCGACGGCCCCGGGGTGCGCGCCGTCGTCGGACCGAGCGTCCTGCTCACGTAGATGGCACGCTTACTGCCCGGCGCGACGATCGTAAGCTCCGCGTTCAAATCAAGCGCGGCGAGCCTTCGGGACAAGGCCCGTTGCCAGCGCGCGTTGCCGGCCTGCTGCGCACCGTGCTTGACGTATCTTGCTACGTCGGCGAGTCGCTGGGCACGGTCGGCGCGTTGGTCTTGGGCTTCGGCGAGGTAGCCAACGCTTGCGGCCCCGGCAGACAGCAGGAGCATTGCGAGCATGGAGACCGCGAGTGCGACGCGCGCCGATACATGGATTGTTCTCATTCAGTCGCGTTGTGGCGGGTGAGGCTTCCGTCGAACCGGTAACCGGCACCCCATACGGTGACGATGTACCGGGGCGCCCTCGGGTCGTCTTCGATCTTCTCGCGCAGCCGGCTGACATAGACGGACACAGCGCTGCGATCGCCGTAGCTTCCCCAGATGAGCTCGAAGAGATGCTCGCGGCTGAACACCCGCCGCGGGTTCTGGACCAGCAGCCGAAGCAGCTCGAACTCGCGCGCGGTCATACGGACTGATCTGCCCTCGACGAGCACCTCGTGCGCGGCTAGATCGACCTCGAGATGGCCGAAGCGAAGCCGCCCATGCGCGGCGCCCGAGCGACGCAGGACGGCCTTGACACGAGCGACGACCTCCGCCGGGCTCGCCGACTTTACGATGTAGTCGTCGCCCCCGAGGCCGAGGCCGCGGATCTTGTCGGCGTCACCGTCCCGGGCGCTGAGGAACAGGATCGGTACGTCTGATTCGGCCCGGATGCTGCGGCACAGGTCGAACCCTGACGCACCCGGCAACATTACATCGAGCAACACGCAATCCGGCGCTATTCCGAGCGTTCCGGCTGCCTCCTCGGCATCGGCTGCGAGCCGAACGCGGAAGCCTTCCGCCTGAAGGAAGTCTCGTATCAGCGCGGCGATCTCGGGCTCATCTTCCACCAGGAGCACAAGCGGCCCGACCGGGCACATGACGGCGCACACCGGCACAGTGTCGCCCACCAATGGCGCCACGACGCTCGATCTTCGCAGTTTCTTCGCAGCCTGTTCGCACGAGGTCCAATTGCCTGCCCCACCATGCAACGGATGCACGATGAACCAATCTCCCGGCGGAGCCTGCTTCGAGGCGGGCTGGGCGCAGCAGCCCTGGTGACGCTCTCCTCCTACGACGGCGTGACGTCCCCGCCATCGGCCGCAGCCACGTCGACCGTCGCTGCCAACGTCCGCGTCAGTCACGACACCTACGGGGACCATGTCGGACCGTCGCTCGCCGCCAACCCGCGGCATCCAGAGCAACTCCTGGTCGCCTGCCAGGGCTCGTCCAGGCCCCCGGAGTTCATCCCGACGTATGTCTCGTTCGACGCAGGCGCGAGCTGGCAGCCGGGCGGCCGACCACCGCAGCCCACCGCCGGGCCTGCCGGAGACGATGTGAACATCGCCTTCGACGCCCGTGGCCGTGGCTATATCTGCGCGACGCGGTCCGGTCATGGTGCCCCGGTCACGCGAGCCAACCCGGACGCCAACCGTGCCGTGTACGTCTGGCAAACCGACGACGGCGGGCGCAGCTTTTCCAAGCCGGTGACGCTGACGGCGGGAACCTACAGCGATCACCCATGGTTGGCCACCGGCCAGGGGCAGACCGGGGCCGAGCGCAACGTCTACGTCGCTTGGGGCGCCGGCAACTCACATACGGCACTTGACCTAAGACGCTCGATCGACGGCGGCGAAACCTTCGAGCCGCCGCGGAGGATCCTGGCGGAGGCAAGCAGGCCCTCGCTGGTCAGCGCCGGCCCCCAGCTCGCCACCGGTCCGGACGGCCTGGTTTGCGCCGTCTGCGACTGGACAACACAACAGAACTCCGCCGGCGACATGATCGGCCAGGTCGTTGCCGTCTGTTCAACCGACTATGGACTCAGCTTCGCTGAGCCCGTCCATCTGGGATCGGAATCGTCGGCGATCGCACTGCGCGGCGGCGTCAGGCCTAACAGCGGCCCGACGGTCGCCGCCTCCCCCAACGGCGACGCCCTCTACGTCGCATTCACGAAACATAAACCGGGAACCGCCCACTCGGACATCATGGTGACCGCATCCCACGACCGGGGCCGAACCTGGTCTACCGCCGCGCGCGCGACTCCTGACGACGCTGTCATCTACTTCCAGCCGAACCTCGTGGTCGACGACGCAGGCCGACTCGCGATCTCCGCCTTTGCGCTGGCGCACGGCCGCATCAACGAGGTCCTGCTGATCTCACGACCACGAGTTCTCCGGTTCCACCCACCCCTGCGAGTGACCGCCGCCCCGTTCAACCCCGAAGACCGGACGACCGCGTCCCGCGGCAAGTACGGGACCTGGTGGATCGGAGACTGGCAGGGCATCGCCGCTAGCGCCGGGGCCTTCCACCTCGTATGGAACGACACCCGCACCGGAAAGCTCGATCTCTTCGCGGCCACGGTGCGCGCCGGTGCGGATGGACGAAGAGCTGCTTGAGGCGCTGACCGAGTGCTGGAATGGCGACGTTGGACTACCGGTGCCTGGGCTTCTAGGTCTGCGGATCCGCCGTTCCCTTTACCGGCATGACCACAACCATGCATCAGACCAGGCTGGTGCTCGCGCGGGTGCTCGTCAGTTCACGAGGCCCTGCCGCTGTACGAACAGCTGGTCGGCCGGGCCGAGGTGCTGACGTTCGGCTTCCGCGGTCTCGAGCTGGCGTTGGGAGGGGCGTTCCTGCTGCTCGCTGGCAGTGAGGGGTGCTCGCGTCCACGGCGCCGCCTCATTCGTCGAGGATGTGCGCGACCAGCCTCGCTGCTCGACCGCGTCAACCGTCTGGCCATCGATTGGCGACGGACTCGCTCCAACCCTGCCAGAGCACGGATGTTCAGCGGCCCTGCTTCCTCGAGCCAAGACAGGACGGCCTGCTCAGAGCGTGTCGGCTCATCGGGTCCGCTCGGGCCTTGGGCGCGGCGATATGGGAGGCGCGGCACCCGTAGCGTTCCTTTAGTTACCGACGCGATATGGAGTCGATCTTGTCTGACACGGTCGAGTCCCACGTCGGCGCGGTGCTGCGCAAGCTGCAGCTGAACTCGCGCAACGAGGTCACCCACTGGGCCGCCAGACGCGGCCTGGTCGGCCGCGAACACGACTGAGGACGATACGCAGGAGAGGTTTTAGCCTCTCAGGGGCCAATAAGCCCTCCCGGGCCCCGTCCAGCGAGCTTACCGGGGCCGCCGAGAGGCGGCCCTCGGCGCCAGCCGAGAGGCCGCGCCACGGCGCCAACCGGAACCTCGCGACGACGACTACGCGGCCGCGCGCGCCAGCAGCTGCGCTCGGCGTTTTGCCGAGCGCACCGCGACCGTCAGCGTGCCGATGTCGTAGACACCGTGATGGCGACGGCCGTTGATGAAGAAGGTGGGAGTGCCGGTCACGCCGCTCTCATCGGCGGAGACGACGTCCTCCTGCACGCGTGCCATGTATTCGCGGCGGCGCATCTCCTCGAGGAAGCGGTCGACGTCGAGGCCGATCTCACTCGCATAGCCCTCGAGGTCGTCGAGCCGCAGCTTGCCCTGGTGCGCCAGCAGCAGGTCGTACATCTCCCAGAACCTGCCCTGGGCCGCGGCTGCCTCGGCGGCCTCGGAGGCCAGCTGCGCGTTGGGGTGAACGTCGTTCAGCGGCAGGTGCCGCCATACATATTGGACGTCCTCGGACCCAGCCATCAGCAGCTCGCGGATGACGGACTCGGCCTGACCGCAATAGGAGCACTCGAAGTCCCCGTATTCGACGATCGTGACCGGCGCGTCGGGCGAGCCACGCGTGTGATCGCGCTCCTGGTCGACGTCGGCCGCGAGGTCGAGGATGTCCTCGGCCGTCGCGGCGATCTGGCGGGCACGCAGCTCCTGCGGCAGCCGCCGGATTAGCTTCAGGGCAAGCCAGGAGAGCACCGGCGCAAGTACCAGCGTCGAGAGCGTGCCGATCTTCGCCTCTTCGAGCAGCTGGCCGCGGAAGGCCAGGCTCGAGACCAGCAGCGAGACCGTGAAGCCGACCCCGGCGAACGCCCCGCCCGCGAGCAGTACCGGCGGGCTGACGGGCGCACGCGGCCCGTGCAGGCGTGGGCGCGACGCGATCCACGATCCGGTGACGACGCCGATCGGCTTGCCGAAGAGGTAGCCCGTGAGGATGCCGAGCGTAACCGGCGAGCTGTAGGCCGCGCTCAGCAGGTGACCGCTGAGGTGCACGCCGGCGTTGGCGAAGGCGAACAGCGGCACGATCAGGTAGCTGGTCCAGGGGTGAAGCTCGTACTGCAGGCGCTCGTTGGGAGAGATCGAGGACCCGAGACCGCGCTGGGCCGCGCGTGCGAGCTCCGGCGTTGGCTGCTCGCGGAAGGTGCGAGTGAGCTCGACGACCTCCGCCAAGTCGGTGCGCGACGGCAGGTAGGCACTCGTCGCCAGCCCGATTGCCAGCCCCGAGATGACAGGGTCGATGCCGGACTTGAACATCGCGAACCAGACTCCCACCCCGAGCGCGATGGCGAGCGCACGGCGCGGCAGCGGTAACCAGCGCAAGCTGATCAGCAGCACGTACTGAACGATCGCGGCGACCAGCGCGAGTAGGTCGATGTGCTGGGTGTAGGCGATCGACAGCACGAGTAGGCCCGCGAGGTCATCGACCACCGCCAGCGACAGCAGGAACACGCGCATGCGCGTGGCCGAACGCGGGGCCAGCAGCCCCACGGCCGCCAGCGCAAAGGCGGTGTCGGTGGAGAGCGCGGCACCCCAACCGTGCGCGCCGGTGCCGCCGGCGTTCCAGGCCAGGTAGATCGCTGCGGGGATCGCGATGCCGCCGAGCGCGGCGACGGCCGGCACGGCGACGCGGCGACGGTCACGAAGCTCACCGAGGTCGAGTTGGCGCTTGGCCTCGAGCCCGACCACGAGGAAGAACAGCGTCATGAGCCCCTGGTTGATCCAGGTGCGAAGGTCGGCTCCGATCACATCGCCGCCGAGGTGGAAGGAGAGACGCGTACCCCAGACGGTGGTGTAGCTGTGGTGCGCCGGGGAGTTGGCCCAGATCAGGGCGGCGACCGTCGCCACGATCATCACGCCGGCGCCGCCACTCTCCGTGGTCAGGAAGTCGCGGACGGGCGATGCGAGGTTGCGTGCCCAGGCGGTGCGGCCCTCATACGGCATCTCGGCGGTGGCGCTCACAGAGGCAGCCTGTCAGGTCGCGCCAGAGAGGGCGATACAGGCCGATCCGAGCGGGTCGATCGGACGGCCGCAACCGCGGATCCGAGCAGTCGATTCAAGCGCGAGGAACGGGTTGGGGCCGGCCCGCAGGCCGACCCCGCCTCCTCCCGAAACCTTCGCGCAAATCTACGCCGCCACCTAAATGGACTCTAAGTCTGTAAATCGGCCCGAGGGCTCTACTTCCTACCGGTCCGTATGTGCTTGCGCCAGGGTCGCCGGCTGCCGCGACGTCAGATCTGCGGCCGGGGCGTCAGATCGGGTACTCGCGCTGCTCGTCCTGGACGGTGATCCAGCGCAGCTCGGTGAACTCCTCCGCCGCCCACTGCCCGCCGAAGCGGCCCCAGCCGCTGGCCTTGACGCCGCCGAACGGAACCTGCGGCTCATCGTGCACGGTCGCGTCGTTGATGTGGCAGATACCGCTCTGGATGCGGCGTGCCAACTGCTCGGCGCGCGCGACGTCACGCGAGAAGATCGAGGCCGAGAGCCCGTACTCGGTGTCATTGGCGACGTTGATCGCCTCCTCGGCGCCGTCGACCTCGATGATCGAGACCGAGGGCCCGAACGACTCCTCGCTGTAGATCCGCATCTGAGGCGTCACGCCCCGCAGCACAGTCGGCTGGTAGACGAGCCCGTCGGCCTCGCCGCCGGTGAGGATCTGGGCGCCCTTGCCGACCGCGTCCTCGACCAGCTCGCTGACGCGGTCAAGCGCGCCTGCGTTGATCAGCGGCCCGATCTGGGTGGAGGGATCACGCGGGTCGCCGACCTTCAGCGAGGAGGCGCGGGCGGCGAGCTTGGCCGCGAACTCGTCGGCGACGCGGCGGTCGACCACGATCCGCTCGGTCGACATGCAGATCTGACCCTGGTGCATGAAGGCACCGAAGTTCGCGGCCGCGGCGGCGGCGTCGAGGTCGGCGTCGTCGAGCACGACGAACGGCGCCTTGCCGCCGAGCTCGAGCACCACGCGCTTGAGATGACGGCCGGCCTTCTCGGCGATGATACGTCCGACATGGCTCGAGCCGGTGAAGTTGATGCGGCGCACCTGCGGGTGGGCGATCAGCTCCTCGACGACGTCGGCGGCATCGGCGGGGGCGTTGGTGATCAGGTTGACGACGCCGGCCGGAACGCCGGCCTGCTCGAGGCATTCGACGATCAGCCCGTGGGTGCGCGGCGAGGCCTCGGAGGCCTTCATGACGACGGTGTTGCCGTAGGCCAGCGGCGCCGCGATCGCGCGCGTGCCGAGGATCACCGGAGCGTTCCAGGGCGCGATCCCGACAATCACGCCGGCCGGCTGGCGCACCGCGCGCATGCGCTTGCCGGAGATGTGCGAGTGGATCTCCTCATCGTGCACGGCGGCGGCGTGAACGCCGGCCTCCCGCAGCATGCCGGTGGCGAGCATCACGTTGAACATGCCCCAGCCGAAGGTACCGCCGGTCTCGTCGGCAACGACCTGGGCGAACTCCTGCGCGCGCTCATCCATCAACTGGGCGGCCTTTTCAAGCAGCTCACGGCGTCGCGCGAGCGGCGTCTCTGACCACTCGTGGAAAGCGCCGGCGGCGGCGTCCACCGCGCGGCGCGCGTCATCGCGCGTGGCCGACGCGGCGACCGACGCGACCTCCGAGGTGAACGGATTGCGCACCTCGAAGCTGCCACCGGAGCCGTCGATCCATTGCCCGCCGATCAGCAGACGCTGCTGTGTGACGCCGGAAACGCTCATGCTCTGCTCCTTCGCTGGTGGTTCACCGCGTGGGTTGCGGGTTAGAGGGTCAGTTGGTGGGCCGCGATGCCCAGCCGGCGTCACTGATGAGGCCGCTGCCGGGAAGCTTCTCCAGACCGCCGGCCTCGAGCACGACCTCGAGGTTCTTGACCGTCAGCTGCGCGTGCGCCCGCGCGAGCCGCTCGGCCTCGTCGGCGTCGCCGCGCTCGATCGCATTGAGGATCTCGTGATGCTGGGCGTTGCCCGCCGCCAGCGTCGGATCAAACTGGCTGGTGTCGGCCTGGGCCGGCAGGAAGAAGCTCGGCTGCGCGAACGGCAGCGCCAGCACGCGCTCATAGGCGCCGCGCAGCACGTCGCTGTCGGCCAACACGAACAGCTCGTTGTGGAAGGCGTCGTTGAGCTCGAGATAGAGCTCGAACTCCTCGCCGGTGGGCTGGCCGCCGACACCGCCGACGATGCGGTCGAGCTTGGCGACGCAGGCGACCAGGTCACCGAGCGCGCGCGCGCCGTTGTTGCGCACCGCCGCCAGCCGCGCCGCCTGCCCCTCGAGCAGGCCACGCAGCTCGATCGCGTCGAGGACCTGCCGGCCGCTGAACGAGCGCACGACAAAACCGCCGCCGGGAACCGGCTCGAGCAGTCCCTCGTGCTCGAGCTGCGCAAGGGCGAGGCGCAGCGGCGTGCGCGAGACCTCGAGCCGCGCGGCCAGCCGGACCTCGGAGAGGCGGTCACCGGCGCGCAGCTCGCCTTCCATGATCAGCCCCCGCAATCCGAGGATCGCCGCAAGGCCCTGGGATACCGCCGCTTCGGTCATCACGTCGTCGCCTTTGCCGCCGACGCAGCCCGCCGGCGATTGATGACACGGGATCCGACGACGGCGATCACGAGGAAGACACCGTAGAAGAGCTGTTGGACGTAGGTCTGGGCACCGAGCAGGTTCATACCGTTGACGGCGACGGCCAGGAAGAAGACCGAAACGCCGGCACCCACCGCATTGAAGCGCCCCGGCTGGATGGTGGTCAGGCCGAGGAAGGCGGCTGCGTAGACCGTAAGCAGTAGCGGGCCCTGATTTGCCGGGATCGCGGTACCGAGCACGCCGTCCTGGAGGACGCCGCCGATCGCTGCGATGAGGCCGCCGACGACGAACGCCCAGAAGCGTGTGCGGTTGACCTTGAAGCCGCTCAGGCGGGCTACCTCGCGCGACTGGCCGACGAACAGCGAGCGCTGCCCAAACGGAGTGAAGGTCAGCACGTAGAACATGATCAGCATGATCACGATCCCATACCAGAAGTCGAGCGGGATCCCGAGTAGATGATGAAGCGTGGTCCAGTTCGAGAGGTTCGGCGAGATTCCCGGAATCGACTGCTGGTCGGGCAGCCAGAACGCGACGCCGTCGTAGACGCTGCCCATTGCCAGCGTGATGATCAGCGGATTGACGTCGAAGTGCACGATCAACCCACCGGTGATCGCGCCAGAGAGCACCCCGATCACGATCGCGACGATGATGGCCGGGACGATCGCCCAGTGATGGTTGACGTTCAGCCAGCCCACGATCACCGCCGTCATACCGAAGAGCTCGGCAATCGAGAGGTCGAGGTCACCGTTGGTCAGCGGGATCAGCAGCGCCATGACGAGCACCAGCGTCGGCGCGTTGAGGCCGAAGATGCTGGTGAAGTTCGACCACTGGAAGAAGGTGTCCGGCCGCAGCAGACCGAAGATCGCGATCACCACCACGAACGCGAACGGCAGCAACGATGCCTCAGCGACGCGTGCGTTGAAGATCCGCGCGGCGCCGCTCCGGCGCCCGGAACCCCCGCCGGACGGAGCGGTCTGCTCGGCCGGTGTGTCGGCGTTGGTCGTCATGTAGCGGCTGTCACCTCTCTGGCAGCGCCACGCGCCGTGGCGGAGTAGACCTCACTGGTAATTCTGTCGCGGCTGAACGGCGGGTCGATCGCGCCCGAGATCTGCCCGTGGGCGCAGAGCAGGATGCGGTGCGAGACCGTCGCCAGCTCGTCGAAGTCGGTCGAAACCCACAGGATCGCGGCGCCCTGCGCGGCGCGGGCCCGCATCAGCTCATAGATCTGGTGGCGGGTGGCGACATCGACCCCCTGGGTCGGCTCGTGCAGCAGCAGCACCCGCGGGCTCTGTTCGAGCCAGCGTGCGAGCACCACCTTCTGCTGGTTGCCGCCGGACAGCGCCGACATGTTCAGCGACGCGTCGCGCGGGCGCACGTCGTAGGTCTCCGCCCGCTGAGCGGCGACGCCGATCATCTTGTCGACGCGCAGAAACCCACCGTGCACGAAGTTCTTGAGTGACAGCGAGAGCATGTTGAGCGCCACGGGGAGGTCCGCTACCGCGCCCTGCTGCTTGCGGTCGGCCGGCACCAGCGCCATGCCCAGCGCGATCGCCTTGCTCGGGGCGAGCTCTGAGGCATCCCCGCTCCAGTCCGCCAGCCCGACCTCGCCGCCGCGGTCGGCGGTCTCGCCGAACAACACGTAGGGCAGGTCCTCACTGCCGGCACCGAGCAGACCGGCGATCCCGAGGATCTCGCCGGCGCGCAGTTCAAGGCTGATGTCACGCACGCGACCGCCGCGCACGTTCTTCACCGATAGCACGACCTCGCCGCCGCTCTGCGCGGCGGACTCCGAGCCGTAGGTTGTGGCCCGCTCGATCGTTGCGCGGTCGAGGCGGTGGCCGGACACGAGCTCGATCAGGTCCGCATCGGCGGTGGTGGCGACGGGCACGTCACCGACCTTGGCGCCATCGCGCAGCACCACCGCGCGGTTGGCGATTTCGCGCACCGCGGTCATGTCATGGGAGACGAAGAGCACGCCGAAGCCCTCGGCGACGATGCGGCGGACGAGATCGAAGAGGAAGACCTTCTCGTGCTCGGGCAGGAAGACGGTGGGCTCATCGAGTACCAGAACCCCACCCGACTGCTCGTACTCGCGGCGGTACTCGCGCAGATCCTCGGCCGCCCGCACGATCGCAAGCAGCGCCTGTGAGGTCGGCCGCAGACGCCCGGTCTGCGCGCTCGGATCGAGCTTGACCCCGTAGCTATCGAAGATCTCGGAGGCCCGCCGGCGCTCGGCGGCCCAGTTGATCGGGGTGAACGAGCCGGCACCGCGGGTCACGCGGTGACCAACGAACAGGTTCTCGACGACCTGCAGGTCGGGCGCCAAACCCAGGTCCTGGTAGACGAAGCTCAGGCCGACGGTGCGCGCCTGGCCCAGCGGTACCGGCAGCGGAACATCGACGCCGTTCATCTGCAGCGTCCCGCCCGGCTCGGGCACGTGATAACCCGAGAGGATCTTGACCAGCGTCGACTTGCCGGAGCCGTTCTCACCGAGCAGGGCGACAACCTCACCCGGCTTGATCGAGAGGTCGACACCCTTGAGCGCACGCGCGCCCCCGAAGCTCTTGGCGAGGTTCGTCGCCTCGAGCGCCGGGAGCGCCGCGCTCACCTGCGAAGCGGGCGCCGTCTGATCCGCACTCATGCCTGTAGTTGTACCGACACAGACGACGCCCGCACCATCAACTGCTACTTGCTGACTTCCCAGAGCCTCAGGAAATCCTTGACGAAGGCGCCGTTGCTGTATGCCTTGTCACTGTAATTGCCATTCGACTCGAAGCTGACCGCGTTCTTCTTCGTGAAGAAGATGTTCGGCGCAATCTCCTTGGTGACAGGAGCCGGCTTCTTGCCGGCGAGCAGACGGATCGTCTGATCGAGCTGGTAGTAGGCGTCCCACTTCTCGTCCGGACCGGAGTCGCCGACGAAGGTCGAGCTCGACTGAACGGCCTTGATCTCGGCCAGACCGCCGCCCCAGGCATACATCTTCAGGCCCGGATGGGTGGCGGCGGCGGACGCAACCGCGCTCTCGATTCCGTCGGTCATACCGTCGAAGGTGACGATCACGGTGTTGATGCTCGGGTTGGCCTGCAGGTCAGAGGTGACCGCTGCGATCTCCTTCGGACCCGACCAGTCCTGCGTGCCGAAGTCCTCTTCCTTGACCATCGAGCAGCTCGTCGGGCAGTAGGTCTTGATCGCCGCCTGCAGGCCACCAGCCGCGCCCGAGTCCTGCGCGACCTGCGGACTGTCGAGGAACAGCACCTTGGCCGGGGTACCCTTCAGGTTGACCAGCGCGTCGGCGAAGTCGGTCTCGACGCCCTGGATCGTGTTGACGCCGCTCTCGGCGCTGAGGCCGGTGGTCGGAAACGCAGGGTTGCCGCCGGTCTGGTTGTAGTTGCCGTCGACAACCGGGATGTGATGTGCCTTCAGCGTCGCCAGCGGCTGCGCCAGCGCCGCGGCGGTCGGGCCGCAGAGCATGACGACGGCGCTCGCCTTGTCGGTGACGGCCTGCGAAAGGTTCGCGGCCCAACCGGCGGGGCCGGTGTTGGATTGCAGCGGGATTACCTTGGCGCCAAGCTTCGCCGCCTCGGCGTCGTAATAGCCCTGCTGGCCCTTGGTGTTACAAGCATCGATCTCGGAGCTGATCGGGAACGTCACGATCGTCTTGCCCCTGAGCGCCTTCTTGCCGTTGACGGCCGCGCCCGGCTTGTACCACTTCGGCGCCAACTGAGCTGCGGCGACGGCGGCCTTGGCCTTGGCAAGCTCGGCCGAACTCACCGACGCGGCATGACCGGTGCTCTTGGCGGCCGCGCTGGAGACCCCGATGGCACCACCTGCGACCGCGGCCACAGCCACGGCGGGAATGACGGCTGCGCGCCCACGGGCGACGAGCCGCTGGTACTTCGAACTCATAGAGGTACCTCTCTCCTCTGTTCTTTACGAGACCGCCCGACCCCCGCCGTGCGGCCACCCATCCTCAACCATTGAAGCCGACCAGAATTGGCCCTTGGTTAGGATCCAATTTCGTAGTCGGCTGCATGCAGAGCATACCCAATGGACGCACGAGCGTGGTGTTGTCCGCCGGATTCTTACAACTGAAAGCGCTAAATCAACACCCTGGCTGTCACACGTACGCCCACCGCTCGAATAGAACGTGGCATGGCGCGGGAAATCGCTAGGAGGATCTGCTGAGCGAAACCGGCCAACGAAATGCCGGCGGGTTTGAGACCTTCTACAGGCGCTGGCCGCGCGACCGGGTCCGCGGAGTTGGCGCTGGATCTGACGGCGGAGACGTTCGCCGCCGTGATCGCGTCGGTTTGGCTGTTTGCGACCCCGCGCCGCCATCGCCACGGACATGGCCTCTGCGCTCAGAGCCCCAGCGAGCGGCCGACGATCTCCTTCATGATCTCGTTGGTGCCGGCGTAGATGCGTGACACGCGCGAGTCGATGAAGGCGCGCGCGATCGGATACTCGAGCATGTAGCCGTAGCCGCCGTGCAGCTGCAGGCACCGGTCGACGACGCGGCCCTGCAGGTCGGTGCACCACCACTTCGCCATGGCGGCGTCGACGGCCGAGAGCCTGCGCTCGTTGTGGGCGAGGACCGCCTGGTCCAGGTAGACGGTCGCGATCTCCAGCTCGGTGGCCAGCTCGGCCAGCACGAAGCGGCTGTTCTGGAAGCTGCCGATCGACTTGCCGAAGGCGTTGCGGGTCTTCACGTACTCGAGTGTGTGCGCGAGCGCGGTACGCGCCATCACGATCCCGGTGATCGCCACCGAGAGCCGCTCCTGCGGCAGGTTCGAGGTCAGGTAGCGGAAGCCCATGCCCTCCTCGCCCAGCAGGTTCTCCTCGGGCACGAACACGTCGGTGAAGAACATCTCGGCCGTGTCGGCGCTGTGCAGGCCCACCTTCTCGAGGTTGCGCCCGCGCTCGAAGCCCTCCATCCCGCGCTCGATGACCAGCAGGCTGAGGCCGCCGTGGCGGTCGCCGGGGTCGGTGCGCACGACCGCGATCACGAGGTCGGAGTTGATGCCATTGGTGATGAACGTCTTGGCGCCGTTGACGATCCAGCCGCCCTCGGTCCTGACCGCACGGGTCGAGATCCCGGCGAGGTCGGAGCCGGCGCCCGGCTCGGTCATCGCGACCGAGGTCAGGTAGTCGCCGCCCGCGATCCCCGGCAGCCAGCGCCGGCGCTGCTCCTCGTTGCAGTAGGCCGTGAAGTACGGCAGGCAGATGTCGTTGTGCAGCGTGATCCCGCCGACGGCTCCGGCCAGATCCATGCCGAAGCCGACCTCGTGCAGGATCGCGTTGAAGCGGAAGTCATCGACGCCCGCCCCCTCATACTGCTCCTCGACCTCGACTGCCAGGAAACCGCCGCGCCCAGCCTGCGTGAAGAACTCGCGCGGGACGATCCCGTCGGCCTCCCACTGCTCGTAGCTGGCGACCGCGTGCTTGCTCAGGAACGCGCGAAACGACTCGCCGAAGTCCTTGTGCTCACTGCTGTAGAGGGTTCGATCCATGCGCGGAGTATGCCGCGCTCCAGCCGTTGAGGCGCCGGATCTCGACGACGATGAACGGACCACGCGGCGGGCGCTCGCGGTATTGGACGTAGCGCTCGGAGAGAGCTTCTGCCAGGGCGGCCGACTTGCTTGTTCGGCCGCCCTCTATACGCGCGATCCCATCTGCCCGCACCCACCAGAGCCGCTCCCAGTCGGACTCGTAGTGGTCGACGAGCACGCTCACGTGCGGGTTGGCCTCGATGTTGGCCAGCCGCCGCAGCGCCGTGGTGCGCTTGGGCTTGTGGTCGACGGCCGTCACCAGCGTGCGTTCATCAAGCAGCGCGAATGTGATCGGGACCAGATGGGGATTACCTGTGGACCCGACGGTGGCCAAGCGGGCCACCGTCGCGGAGGCAAAACGTCGGAGCCATGTAGCGTCTTCAGACATGCGTGTACCAATCACCCTCTCGCTCCACATCCCGAACTTCAACTATCCGGGTGTCGGCCCCGACGAAGTATTCGAGAAGATCGCAGCGATCGCCAACACCTGCGAGGCATCGGGCTTCAGCTCGGTCTCCGTGATGGACCATCTCCATCAGATCGGGCCCGTCGGCCCGCCGACCAACTACATGTTCGAGGGCTCGACGATGCTCGCGGCAATCGCCGCCCGTACCCGCACGCTGACGATGGGTCTGATGGTCGGCAGCGTCACCTACCGCAACCCCGCGCTCGCGGCCAAGGTCACGACGACCCTGGATGTGATCTCGGGGGGACGCGTGTGGCACGGAATCGGCGCCGGCTGGTTCGAGGCCGAGCACGTCGCCTACGGCTATGACTTCCCGCCGCTCGCACGGCGGTTCGAGCTGCTCGAGGAGGAGCTCCAGATCGTGCGTGCGATGTTCACCTCGGCCGAGGCGCACTTCGATGGCGCGCACCTGCGCGTCGCCGGGGCCTACAACAACCCCAAGCCGCTGCGCGGTGACATCCCGATCCTGATCGGCGGCAGCGGCGAGCGCAAGACGCTGCGACTGGTCGCCAAGTACGGCGACGGCTGCAACCTGTTCGCGGCCGATGCGCAGCGCGCGCGACACCTGCTGGGCGTGCTCGAGGCCCACTGCGCCGACGTCGGGCGCGACTTCTCCGAGATCACCAAGACCGCGCTCGGGCGCGTGCTGATCGCGCCCACGCACGAGCAGGCGGAGGCCAAGAAGGCAGGGCTGCGCGAACGTGGCGTCCCGCAGGAGAACATCGACTCGCTGATCGCAGGCGACCCCGACACGGTCGGCGAGCGCGTGCAGGCGCTCAAGGACGCCGGGCTCGAGGGCTACTGCTTCTCGATGCCCGACAGCGACGACCTCGAGACGGTCACACTCGCGGGGGAGACGCTCTCGAAGCTGTTCCCGCGCGCCGACTCGGCGGTGAGTGCGTGAGCGGCCTCAACGGTTGGGCTCCGCGCGTGGCGGCGATCGCCGATCTGGCGGTCGGCATCGGCGCCAACGTGCAACCGGGCCAGGTCGTGACGATCTCCGCGGAGATGGGGCACGAGCCGATCGCACGGGCGACCGCCGCGGCCGCATACAAACTGGGCGCAAAGTTCGTCGATGTCTCCTACTTCGACCCGCACGTCAAGCGGGCACGCCTGATGCACGCGCCACGCGAGAGCCTCTCGTTCGTGCCGCGCTGGATCGGCGAGCGGATCCTCGCGATCGGCGAGGATGGGGGCGCACGGATCTCGTTCCAGGGACCGGTCGAGCCGCATCTGTTCGACGACGTCGATCCCGAGCTGCTCGGCATCGACCTGCTGCCACGGACCAGGGAGTCGATCGCGGTCACCGCCAGGCAACAGACCAACTGGTGCATCGTGCCGTTTCCGACGCCCGCGTGGGCGGCGATGGTGCACCCGGAGCTGGAACCGGGGCCGGCCTACGACCTGCTCTGGCATCAGATCGAGCGGATCCTGCGACTCGAAGACCCCGACCCCGTGGCGGCCTGGCGCGAGCGGATCATCCAGCTCGAGGGTGTGTCGAGCAGACTGAACGAGCTAAAGCTGGACCACCTCCGTTATTCCGGCCCCGGCACGGATCTGACGGTCGGGTTGTTCCCGACGTCGCGCTGGATGAGCGGCAAGATGTCGAGCATCCACGGGATCGAATTCACCGCGAACATCCCGACGGAGGAGACGTTCACGGCGCCCGACCCGATGCGGCTCGACGGCGTCGTCACGGCCACCAAGCCACTGATGATCCCGGGTGCCGCGCCGATCGAAGGGCTGCGGGTGCGCTTCGAGGGCGGCCGGGCGGTGCAGATCGACGCCGAACGCGGGGCCGAGATCCTGCGCTCGATGTGTGCGAAGGATGAGGGCGCGGCCCGCATCGGCGAGGTCGCGCTCGTCGACCGCGAGAGCCGCATCGGGCAGAGCGGCTCGGTCTTCTACTCGATCCTGCTCGATGAGAACGCGTCCTCCCACCTGGCGCTCGGCAACGCCTACCCGTTCAGCGTGGACGAGGGTCCGGATCGCGAACGCGCCAACCAGAGCGCGATTCACGTGGACTTCATGGTCGGCTCCTCCGACGTTGATGTCACCGGCGTCACGGCCGATGGTGCCGAGGTCCCGCTGCTGCGCGAGGGCGCCTGGCAGATCTGAGTCGGTGTTCTGCCCGGGCTGGTCCAGCAGGGCCTCCACGGACGGCGACGAAACCGAACTTTCGACGTTCACCCCCCGGATTGCGCGGTGTACGTCGAAAGTTCGTGGTCGCTACGCTAACCGGGATTCCCGGAGAGGTGCCGGAGTGGTTGAACGGGCACGACTGGAAATCGTGTAACGGGGAAACTCGTTCGGGGGTTCGAATCCCCCTCTCTCCGCTTGCTTGCTTGTCTGTGCGTCGGGCCGCGCGGGGCTCTGTGCTCAGTCGTTGATGTCCAGCACCGGCGTGATGTCGGGCAACTGGTGACCGTCGGCGAGATGCTCGTTGGGCACCACGGCGGTCCCGACGGCGAAGAACTCGATCGTGTGGCTGCCCCAACCATGGTTGTTCTCGTGCAGCTTGACCTCGACGATGCCGAGCACGCCGTCGCCGATCGCCTCGGCCTCCTTCTGCATCCGCTCCATCGCCAGCTCGCGGGCGTCGTACAGCGCCTGCGTGTACTGCTCGAGCTCGACGTTGCGGCCGGTCTGCTTCAGCGACTGCATCATCCCGCGGTGGGCCACGTGGTAGACGCAGCTCCCCATCACCATCCCGACGGGCCGCTTGCCGGTCTGCATCAGCGTCCAGAACGCCTGGCCCGATAGATCGCTGGTGAAGGGGCGCCCGTTGGGCGCGCGGTGCAGGTGTCCCTGCTTGTGGCGGATCGCGGTGCCGATCGCGATGAACTCGGCCATGTCGGCACCCCACTCGTAGCGGCCGATGTCCAGCCGCACACCGACTACACCATCGGCGCCGAGCTGATCGGCCTCCTCCTCCATGCGCGTCATCGCCAGCTCGCGCGCGTTGTACATCGCCTGGCTGAGCACGTCGAGCTCCTGGTTCTGGCGCAGGTTCGCGAACTGGTAGCCGACGTGGTAGATACTCGAGCCGACCACAAGCCCAACCGGCTCGAAGCCGGCCTTCTCGACGCACAGGTACTCGTTGACGGAGAGGTCCGAGGTGAACAACCCGCGGGCGTTCATCTGCAGACGCTCGCTCGCGTGCGCGGCGAGACCCTCGGTGCTGGTCGGGTCGTAGTCAGACATTGGTTCCTCCGGAGTTCGGCTGGTCACCGAGGTTGATCGACATCACCGGTGTCGGCAGCGGCGCGGGGTGCGGCTCGCGCGCCCCCAGACGGATCGCCGTGCCGAGGACGTTCATCGTCACGTGGAAATAGTGGTAGCGGTAGCCGCCGCTCTGTTCGTACTCGAAATGCTCGATCGTGTGCCGCAGCGTCGAGACCACGATGTTGTTGGCCTCGACCGCATTCGCCTGGCGGCGGACCTCGAGCATCACGCGGTTACGGGCGTCATACACGCCCTGGGCGATCTCGGGGATCTCGGCGTTCATGCGGGCGCCGCCACCGCCGAGCAGACCACCGGAGTTCATGATCCAGCTCGAACTCATGCTGAGCTGGACCGAGAGCACGGTCGTGTGGCCGACGACGCCGCGCACTTCCGCACCGATGCGCCGTAGCTTGTCCACCTCCTGCCCGGACAGCGTGCACATCCCGAGCTGCCGATCCCGCCGGTCCGGCAGGGTGCTGTCGCGGACAGCCGTACCGAAGACGACGAACTCGACATTGCCGCCGTCAGCGATCGTGCCGCTGTTCATCTCGATCCCGATCACCCCGTCGCCTCCGGCGAACGCCGCCTCCTGCCGCAGGCGCCCGAATGCGCGGTCGCGCGCCATATTCCAGGGCTCGGCCAGTGCCCGGATCTCACCCGTCTGGTAGTACAGGCTCTGGCCCCGCATCCAGCCGTGCTGAACGACGGAGGAGCCCATCACCTGAGCCACTGGCTCGAGGCCGGATGCCTGTGCCAGCGCGTACTCCTTGGCGCTCAGGTCGCTGGTGAAGAACGGGGTGCTGGCCGTTGCGATCCGCTTGAGGCGCTCCTCGGCGCCCAGCGGAATCCCGCCCTGGCGGATCCGCTCGAGGTCCAGCTCGGCCGCGCGCAGCTCCTCGCTGGTAGGCGGCTCGGGGCGGTTCCTGCCGAACAGGGGCATGGAGCAAATCCTAGTCGCGACGCGCGCTCCCGTGCCCAGGGGCAGAGTCAAGCAAGTGTCCAGCTGGCGCATTTCACGCGGTCTTTGCGGAGATCGCCGCGACGAAGGGCCGCTTTTGTCCGAGCCATTCGCTTGCATGGAGCACGTGCACGAAACGACGCCGCAAGTGTTCCTGGTCGCGCGCCCATCGGTGGTCGTCGACGGCATGCGCGCATACCTCGAGACAGTCGCTGGGGCCTCGTGGCTGGACATGCGCGAGGAGGCACGCTCGGAGCTGAGCGACGGCGAGCTGCTTGCCGAGTTCGGCGGGCGCATGTGTTACCGCAGTTGGGAGCCGGGGCTGAATCCGAACGTCACGCGCATCCGCACCGACCAGCACCAGTACTTCGCCAACGTCCTGCGGAGCGCGCACGGCAGCGTGCTCGAACACGCGAATTACAGCTTCGCGCTGCGCAATTGCTCAAGAGTGCTGACTCATGAACTTGTCAGGCATCGCGCCGGCTCGGCCTTCAGCCAGGAGAGCCTGCGCTACGTGCGGCTCACCGACATCGGCTTTCGCGTGCCGCCGGCGCTCGAACCGCTGCGCGATCAGGTGGTCAGCATCGTCGAGCAGCTCGAGGAGTTCCAGCTGAGCGCGGCCGAGCAGCTCGACCTCGATAGCGGCGAGATGCCGTTCCACATCAAGAAGGAGATCAC
Organism: Solirubrobacteraceae bacterium; assembly: GCA_035551915.1. Taxonomy (GTDB): domain Bacteria; phylum Actinomycetota; class Thermoleophilia; order Solirubrobacterales; family Solirubrobacteraceae; genus Palsa-465. The sequence goes on from DASZMI010000010.1 coordinate 21,268, forward strand.
CTCGGCGCTGCGCCGTCTGGCGCCGATCGGCCTCAGCACCGACATCCTCTGGACCGCTAACGTCCGCACCCTGCGCCACGTGATCGAGATGCGCACGGCCGAGGGCGCCGAGGAGGAGCTCCGCCTGGTCTTCAACCAGGTCGCCGAGATCATGAAGACCGAAGCGCCGAGCCTGTTCCAGGACTTCCAGCGGTCCGATGACGGTTCCTGGGTGCCCGAGTGGCGCAAGGTCTGAGCACTTTCCTCGTCACATCGTAGGGCGACATCCTTCAGGCTGAGGCCGATCGGCCGATAACATGAGTGATGACTCCTCACGGCGAAACCCTGGCTGCGCTCTCGCGCCTGAAGAACGGCGAGGCGGAGCTGAGCCGCGAGCAGTACCTCGAGCTGCTCGAGGCCATGGAGCAGGCGGTGCAGGCGCTGATTCTGGCCCCGACCGGATCTGATTCACGCGCTACCGGCCTCTGGTACAACCACGAGCGCGCGCCGGCGCTGGCGCGACTGGCCGAGGCGCTCGCTCCCGAGAAGCACGGCGCGGCCACGGCGCCGGCGGAGGAACAGCTGAGCGACCGCGACGTTCTGCTCGAGCTGCACGCTGCGCTGCTGCGGAACTCGCGCTGATCGCGCAGCGTGGGGCTGCTGGCTCCCGCGAGTAGGGAGCTCACCTGGCTCGCGTGCAGCTGGAGTCAGCAAACATCCGCGCCGGGAGTTTAGTTTCGGCTGACACGCGCCGATGACCTGGAAATGACGGTCACGCTTCCGTGGCAACGACTTAGCAGGCGACGACAAGACCGCCGAGATGCCGGGGCGCGCACCCATGCCGCCGAAGCGGCGACGCAGACCGGCACCGACGCCGAAGCCGAAGCCGAAGTGCAGCGGCTGGTGCGAGAGCTCGCCGCCGCCGAGGAACGCCAGCGGATGCTGCTGCGCAGCCTGCCCGATACGCTCGTGGCGCTCTACGACCTGGAGCTCCGCTGTCTGATCCTCGACGGACCGATGGCAGGGCGCGGCGGCTTCGCGGCCGAGGACTACCTCGGCCGCCCGATCAAGGAGACGCTGCCGCCCGATCAGTACGAGCAGCTCGAGCCCCTGATCCGCGCCGCGCTCGCCGGCCACTCGTGCTCGACCGAATGGACGTCGCTCACATCGGCGGTGACCTACCAGGTGGACATCGCGCCTTATCGCCTGGCCGACGGGATGATCGCCGGGGCCTTTGCGGTCGCGCGCGACGTCGCCGAACGCAACGCCCGCAACCGCGCGCTGGCCGATAGCGAGCGGCTGCTCGCCGAGGCGCAGGCGCTCGCGCACATCGGTTCCTGGGAGTTCGACGCCAGCGGCGAACGCGTCATCTGGAGCGCCGAGCTGTGCCGGATCTCCGGGCTGCCGATCGGCACCACCCCGACGGTCGCGGAGGTGCTTGCGATGGTCCATCCCGACGATCGCGAGCGGCTCGTCAACGAGGCCGGCAACACCGCGGGCGGGCAGACAAGCTGCAGCGAGTACCGCTGGATCCGGCCTGATGGCGAGGTCCGGTACCTGTTCACAACGAGATTCGCCCGCACCGACGGGAGCGGTCGCACCACCCACCTGTACGGCAGCACCCAGGACGTCACCGAGCGGGTGCAGCGCGAGCGCGAGCTGCGGTACCTGGCGGCGATCGTCGAGCAGTCCGGCGAGGCGATCACCAGCAAGGACGCGAGTGGCAACTTCACCGAGTGGAACAGCGGCGCCGAGCGCCTGTACGGCTACAGCGCCAACGAGGCGATCGGCCGGCCGGTCAGCCTGATCCTGCCCGAGCACCGGAGCAACGAGGCTCGTGAGCTGCTCGAGCGCGCGCTCGCCGGTGAGACCGTCGAGCAGTTCGAGACCGAGCGCCGGCGCAAGGACGGCACGACGATCGATGTCTCGATCACCGTCTCGCCGGTGCGCGACCCCCAGGGACGGCCGATCGGCGCATCGATCGTCACCCGCGACGTGAGCAAGCGACGCCAGGCGGAACGCGATCGCGATGCCGCGCTCGAGCGCTTCGAGGCCGCCTTCGACCACGCCCCGATCGGCATGGCCGTGGCCGACACTGCCGGCCGCATCGTGCGGGTCAACGAGGCGTTCTCATGGATCACCGGATACCCCGCCGAGGAACTGGACGCGAAGACCGCGCTGACGCTGGTCCACCCCGACGACCTTGAGCACGTCAAGCGTGAGACGGCCCCGCTCGAGGACGGTGCGGATACGGTCACCTACGAGCATCGCATGGAGCATGCCGCCGGGCACCTGATCTGGGTGCAGGTCAGCGTCACGATCATGCGCGATCCGGCCGGCACGCCGCTGCATGCGCTGGTACAGATGCTCGACGTCAGCGAGCAGCGGCTCTACGAGGACGATCTCCAGCGCCTGGCCGATCACGACCCCCTCACCGGACTGTTCAACCGGCGCGGGTTCGAGGCGGCACTGGACGCACACCTCGCTCGCTGCCAACGCTACGGTGCGGCAGGCGCGGTGCTGATGCTCGACCTCGACGGCTTCAAAGCGGTCAACGACACGCTCGGGCACGCCGCCGGCGACGAGATCATCAAGAGCACCGCCGAGGCTCTGTCATCGCGCCTGCGCCAGAGCGATATGGTCGCGCGCCTGGGGGGCGACGAGTTCGCGGTGCTGCTGCCCACCCAGACTCAGGCCGAGGCCGAGGCCGTGGCCCAGGCGCTGCTCGAGACAGTCCGCAAACGGGTCACTCCGAGCCCGGATGGGGAGCCGGGCCTCGTCTCGGCGTCGGTCGGCGTTGCGCCCCTCGCCGAGGGTGAGCTCCGTGCCGGCATCGTGCTCGGCAACGCCGATCTGGCGATGTACGCGGCCAAGGCTGCCGGCAAGGGTTGTTACCGCGTGCACAGCGTGGGACCGGCACCAGCCTCGCTGGCGAGCGCCGGCTGACCGATAGACCCGCTGACCGGCGAGCGCCCGGTGAGGCGCTCGGCTTAGAAGAGGCCGGTGAGCGCCGCCCCCGCATGGGAGGCGAAGTGGAACAGCGGCCCGGGGATGATCCCGAAGAAGATGGTCGCGGCAGCGAAGACGGCAGCGACCGCCACGATCTCCGGATACGGCAGCTTGTCGGCCTCCTCAGACCCACCAGCGATCGGAGCGATTGTGGCCTGAGCCGGGGTCGCCGAACGCGAGCCTTCCGGCGACATCCAGACCGCGGCCACGACCCGCAGGTAGTAGCCGAGCGAGATCATCGCGCCGACCACGAGCACGATCGCCAGCCAGCCGTAGCCGCCGTTGACGAGTGCGTCGATCAGCCGGAACTTGCCGATGAAGCCGACGGTGCCGGGAATGCCCGCCAGGGCCAGCATCGCGATCGTGATCGACCACCCGAGCACCGGAGCGCGCTTGCCGAGGCCCGCGAGCCCGCCGATCTGGTCGTCTCCGCACCACGCCTCCTGATGCTGGACGACCGCGAAGGCCGCGATGTTCATGAACAGGTAGGCGACTACGTAGAAGATCGTCGCGGAGACCCCGAGGCGGGTGCCGACGACGACGCCGGAGAGCATGTAGCCCGCCTGACCGACGCCCGAGTAGCCGAGCAGGCGCTTGAGTGACGTCTGGCCCAGCGCACCGACGTTGCCGATCAGCATCGTCGCCGTACCCAGGGCGGCAAGCGCCGGAGCCCAGTTGGCCTGATCGGAGATCAGGGCCACATCGAAGAAACGTAGGAACACGGCCAGGGCCGCGGCCTTGGTGGCGGTCGCCATGAACGCGGTGATCGCCGTCGGGGCGCCCTCATAGACATCCGGCGTCCATTGGTGGAAGGGTGCGACCGACGCCTTGAAGGCGAAGCCGACGACCACCAGCGCGATGCCGCTGAGCAGCAGCGGATCGCCGAGCAGGTTGCCGCTGGGGCCGCCGCCCGCGAGCACTCCGGCGATCTGCCCAAAGCCCGTCTGGCCGGTGGCGCCGTAGATCATCGCCAGGCCGTAGAGCAGCGTGGCCGAGCCGACCGAGCCGATGATCAGGTACTTCAGGCCCGACTCGAGCGAGCCCTCGCGGCGGTACTCGGCTGCGCACAGGATGTAGAGCGGGATCGAGAGCAGCTCGAGCCCGAGGAAGAGCGTGATCAGGTCCTGGGCCGAGATCAGCACTGCCATGCCCATCACGCTGAACAGCAGCAGGCCGTGGAACTCGCCGTGGCCGGCCTCACGCGGCGCGTCAGCGCGCAGCGACATCAGCACCGCGGCAACGGCCGAGGTCGCACACACGAGGTCGACGATCAGGGCAAGGTCGTCGACTCGCAGGGCACCGGCGATGATCGTCTCGGTATGGGTGAAGCGCCAGATCTCGGTCCCGGCCGCGCCCGCGAGCGTCAGCAGCGACAGCATGGGGATGAAGCGCGAGCGCAGCTCCGCCCTGCCCGCCAGGCCGACGAGCAGCACAACCAGCGCGCCAACCGCCAGCACGACGAACGGAGAGAGCTCCGCCCAGTCGATGTGCGGGCCCTTGACGTGGGCGGTGGCGAAGATCAGAGAGCTCATGAGTGGACCGGCCTGCGGTGGGTTGAGGTCTTGCCGTAGGCGTAGACGCGCCGTGGCCTCGCCGGTGAATATGCGGGGAAGCCGGCGGCGTACTGCGACATGTCGACATGCCCACCATCGGCCGCCGCCGCCGGGAGCACAGCGACCCTCATCGAGGTCTCGGACTTGCTCAACCCGAACTGTGGGAAGAACGCCAGCGCCAGGATGATCAGGCAGAGCGGCACGATCGCGACCGCCTCGCGGCGCTGGATCTCGATCGAGTGCACGCGGCCACCCACGCGGTTGTGCATCGCGCGGATGAACAGTCGCAGCGCGTAGAAACCGGCGCCGACCACCGCGACCGAGGTAATCAGCGCGATCGGCATGTGCGAGTCGAAGGTGCCAAGCAGGATCATGAACTCGCCGATGAAGTTGGAGGATCCGGGCATCGCCAGGTTGGCGAAGGTGATGACCACGAACAGACCGGCGAGCACCGGCGCCCTGAAGGCGATTCCGCCCATATCCCTGATGTCCTCACTGCCGCCGGCTCTGGCCGCCAGCGCGGCGACGATGAAGAAGCCGGCGGCGATCACGATGCCGTGGTTGAGCATCTGCAGCAGTGCGCCCTGGCCACCCTGCGGGTCGAGCGAGAAGATCCCGAGCGTGATGAAGCCCATCTGCGCGACGCTCGAGTAGGCGATCACCATACGCGAGTCGTTGGTGGTGAAGGCCATCGCCGTGCCCCACATGATCGAGACCACACAGATCAGCATCATCAGCAGCTGATAGTGGTGGGCGGCGTGCGGGAACAGCGGCAGCACGATCTGCAGGAAGCCGTAGCTGGCGACCTTGGCGACGACGCCGGAGAAGACCGCGACGGCCGGGATCGGCATCGACTTGTAGGCGTCGGCCATCCAGCCGTGGAACGGAGCCATCGGCATCTTCACGAGGAAGGCGAGCGCGAAGGCCAGGAAGATCCAGTCCTCATCGGTGCGCGACAGCGGCAGGTGCCGTAGCGCGCTGAAGGTGAAGTTGAGCCCGGTGTTGTGGTCGCCCGAGGCGATCACGCCGGTTGCCACGGCGCCGGCCAGCATCAGGAACGAGCCGACCATCGTGTAGATCACCATCTTGACCGTGGCGCGCACGCGCTCCCCGGTGCCCCACGAACCGACCAGGAAGTAGAACGGGATCAGCATCAGGTCGAAGAACGCGACGAACAGCATCAGGTCCTGAGCAACGAACGCGCCGAGAACCGCGGTCTCTGCCATGCCGAAGTAGAGGTAGTAGAGCTTCGGCCGCTCGACATCGCGCGCCGCCGACCACGCCAGCGAGAGCGTGAACAGCACCGTCGTGAGCAGCACGAGCGAGATATTCAGCCCGTTGATCCCGAGCTTGTAGTGGATCCCGAGCGCGCTGATCCAGACGTGATCGGTGACGAACTGCAGGCCGGGGTTGCCGGCGTTGAAGCGCGCCACGAAGCTGACCGCGATCCCCAGTGGGATCAGGCTGAGCAGCGCGGCGTAGCGGCCGACCAGGCGCCCCGGCAGCTGCGTTACGAGCAGCGACAGGAACAGCGGCAGCCAGATGAGGATCGAAAGGGTCACGGCAGTCGCAGGATCACGTGGACGAGATCAGGAAGTAGAGGACGACGATCGACAGGCCCAGCACGAACGCCGCCGCGTAGTACCGCAAGAAGCCGGTCTGGGCGCGGCGGACCGCGGCCGACCCAGAGCGCACCGCGCTGGTCACGCCGCCGGTGACGCCGCCGGAGATCACGATCCTCTCGAGCACCGACTCGGTGAAGCGACCGATCGCAAGCGCCGGGCGCACCACCGAGTAATCGATCAGCTCGTCGAAGTACCACTTGTTGACGAGGAACTTGTGCAGCCATGGCAGGCGCGCCTGGAACACTGCCGCGGTGCCGGGCTTGCGGACCCAGATTCCGTAGGCGAGTGTGATCCCGACCAGACCGATCGCGGCGCCGAGTATCAAGCCGATCCAGGCGGCGCTGGTG
>DASZMI010000011.1:0-10626 GCA_035551915.1 Solirubrobacteraceae bacterium
CAATGACCTGAGGTAGGCGAGCGGTGAGGGCGCGCCGCGGCGGTGCAAAACGGCGGGGTTGACCCCTGCCGCGATCAGGCCGCAGACGGCGAAGGCCGTGGATTGGGCGTTGGAACCCGCCCCCTGCTGGTCGCCGAAGCCGCCGTCGCGGTTCTGCTGGCCGCGGATGAAAGCGACCGCGGACGCGATCACCCGAGGCCGGTGCGCCCCGGCCAGCGCAGCGATCGCGGCGCCGGTGTCATCGACGTCACTGGAGCCGCCGCGGGTGCCGTAGTTGAAACCGCCGTCACGATCGTGCTGGTGTGCGAGCCAGCCGTACATGTCCGGCGGCACACGCATCGCGGCCGCTCGCATCGCCAGGATCGCGAAGGCCGTCAGGTTGGTCTGCCCGCCGACATCTCCGCCGCGCCGCACCAGCGCGCGCAGCCTGCGCTCGAGCCCCGAACCGGCCAGCCGGCCGCCCGCAAGCACCGTGCGCTCGACGTCCCCGGGGTCGCGGTCCGACGGTCGCTGGGTCCTGAGCACGTAGTTCACGGCACTCGCCGAGGGCTGTCCGGCGTCGGCGACGGCAAGCGCCGCCCATCCCGAGACCATCGCATCGGATGGCTGTCCCGGCGCCTGGCCGAAACCGCCGTCGCGATTCTGGGCGCTGAACAGATACTGGACCGGTGTGCGCCGATCGGTGGCCGCCGCTGCCGCCGGCGGCCGTGCCCCGGCGATTGCCGCCCCGGCGGCCACGGCTGCGAGGACCAGCGGCAGGGCCCTGGCGGCTGGAGCGAGCCACGTGACCTGGATCCTTGTGCGGAAGCGCGTCAGCGTGCGGATCAGTGCCGGCCCGAACAGCATCGCGAAGCCGAAGCAGCCGGCGGCGTGCACGAGGTCGAAACCGACGCCCTTGCCCACGTAGACGCCCAGCTGCACGAAGCTGTGGTCGCTGTAGGTGACCCAGTCGCCCAGGTCCTGCAGCGCCGTGAAGGCGAAGCCGAGCACGAAGCTCACCAGCGCCAGCGGCAGGCGGCCGATGTTGCCGCGCGTGACCCGCCCGAGCAGTGCCCCGGCCAGACCGGTGATGCCCCATCCGGCCATCTGCCACGGCGTCCACGGCCCCTGCCCGAAGAAGAAGTTCGAGGTGAGCGCCGCCACCGCGCCGACCACGTAGCCCGGGGCGCCGCCGAGCGCGTAGCCCGAGATCAGCACGATGTCGCTGGTCGGCTTGACGTTGGGGACGGCGGCGAAGGCGATCCGCCCGAGCGCCGCGAAGGCCGCGAGCGTGCCGACGAGCGCGACGATGCGGGCGTCGGGTCGCGTGCGCTCATACCAGGCGAACCCGGCCAGCAGGCCGAGTCCGAGCATCGCGAACGCTGCCAGCTGCCAGTTCACGCGGGCACCTCGACGTCGCTGCCGCGCAGCAGCGCGACGCCCTCGGGCGGCAGCAGCACCCCGCCGGCGCCGCCGAGGATGCGGGCGGTCTCGGTGGCGAAGTAGGTCCCACCCGACAGCACCTCGCCGGCGCTGCCATGGGCGATCACGCGCCCGTCGGCCAGCAGCACGACACGCTGCGCGAAGGCGGCGGCGAACTCGGGGTCGTGGGTGGCGACGATCACCGCCGTGCCGAGCCCCTCGAGCAGCCGCACGAGCGCGTCCTTGGCAGCCCGGTCCATGCCGCGCGTCGGCTCGTCGAGGCAGAGAACCGCCGGCGTCGAATCGGCCTGCGGATCGCCGAGCACGATCGCGAGCGCGAGGCGCTGCTTCTCGCCGCCGCTGAGATCTCGGGGATGGCGGTCGGCCAGCTGCGATAGACCGACGACGGCGAGCGCGCGCTCGCCCGCCTCCTCGCGGACCGTCTCATGAACGAGGTAATCGGTCGGGTTCTGCAGCAGCAGCGCGACGCGCCCGGCCGCCTCCACCCTGCCCCGGGTGGGCTGCAGCAGCCCGGCGGCATGGCGCAGCAGGGTCGACTTGCCGGCGCCGTTGCGGCCCATGAGCGCCAGGCGCTGCCCGGGCTGGATCAGCAGGTCTACGCCGCGGAGAATCGCCGGGCCGTCCTTGAGCTCGTGCCAGACCCCCTTGAACCGCAATGCGCCACTCCCGCGCTCGCGACGAGGGAGGGGTTTTTTCTGCCCAGCAGAAAAAACCCCTCCCTCATCCGGTGCAGGTGCCAATCCGGCCCCGCGCAGGGCAGCGCGGGCGCGCTTGACGCCCGCCGCAGGCCGCAGGCCCAGACCGGAGAGCAGCGCGGCGCCGGGGGTGACAAGCGCCGGCTGCGTCTCGAGCGCCCAGGCAAGGAAAGGCTGCGGAGCGCCATCGAAGACGAGCCGTCCACGATCGATTGCCAAAACGCGATCGGCGGCCGCCAGGCAGCGCTCGAGCCGATGCTCAGCCAGCAGCACAGCGGTGTCGCCGTCCTCGTTCAGGCGTCGCAGGAGTCCGATCAGCTCGTCGCCCGCCACGGGGTCAAGCTGCGAGGTGGGTTCGTCCAGACAGACCAGCGCCGGCCGCGCCGAGAGCGTCGCGCCCAGCGCCACGCGCTGAAGCTCACCGCCGCTGAGCTCGTGCACCGGGCGATCGAGCAGGCCCTCGACGGCGAGCGCGAGCGCCGTCTCCTCGACCGCGCGGGCGACCTCGGCCGCCGACCAGCCGCGGTTCTCGGCCGCAAAGGCGAGCTCGGCGCGGGGTGTACCGAGCACGATCTGGGTCTCCGGATCCTGGAACAGCGAGCCGACGGTCTCGGCCAGCTCGCCCGGGCCGTGCTTGCGGCTGTCACGACCGTCGAGGACCACACTGCCGGCGAAGGCGCCGCCGTGGAAGTGCGGCACCAGGCCACTGATCGCACGCAGCAACGTGCTCTTCCCGGAGCCCGAGAGTCCGGCCACGACCACGAACTCCCCCGGCTCGATGCTCAGCGTGATGTCCTCGAGCGCCGGCCGTGTGGCGCCCGGATAGGTGTAGGACAGCCCGGTGATCCGCACGAGGCTCACCGCTGCACCCCCCGGCGGCTGAGGAACGGCGCGAGCGCGGCCAGGAGCAGAACGGCCGCCACCCCCAGAGTGCGCGCGCCAGCGGGCGCGCGCAACAACGGATACGCCGTAAACGACGCCCAGCCGGCGATGCGGGCGGCGATCGCCACGCCGAGGATCGCCGCGCCGGATGCCAGGAAGCTGAGGTCATGGCGCGACCACGGGCTGCCGTGGTGGAGCCGCGTGCGCCGGCGCGCGGCCCCATAGCCGCGGACCTCGAGCGTCGCGGCGATGTCGAGCGAGCGGTCGAGCACGCCGCTGGTGCTCGCTCTCAGCAGCTGGGCGCGGCCGGGCGGATTCCCGGGACGGCAGCGCTGAGCCTCGGCCAGGCGCCTCGAGTCTCGCACCAGCACCGGCACCATGCGGGTCGCGATCGTGGCGCTCAGCGCCGAGCTGAACGAGAATCGCCGGAACAGGCGAAGCACCTCGTCGGGGTCGACCGCAACCGAGTAGAGCGTCCCGATCAGTACCAGCACGACGGCCCGCAGCCCGTTCACGGCGCCGAGCACGGTCGCCTCGAGCGTGACGTTGGTCTGGCCGACGAGCGGCAGGTCACCGAGGCGCCAGATCACCGTCAGGCCGTTGCGGGTGACGAGCGCGTTGATCAGCGCGATCGTCAACCACAGCGGGACCGCCCAGCGCAGGCTGCGGCGCAGTTCCTGACCGACGCCGGCGAGCATCCCAGCGGCGAACACGGCGACGGCAGCGGCGCCCAGTACCACGGGATTGGACTCGATCAGCGCCGCCACTGCCAGGGCGGCGCACCAGACGATCGCGACGGCAGCGCGGGCCGCGTGCAGCGGGCTCGCTACGCGCCTATAGATCATGACCCGCCGGCGAGCGGGACCGGGATCACAGTGCTGCCCTCGACGGCCACGGCGAAGTGGTGCCCGAGCTTGGCGGCGGTGAACTGCTTGGCGGCGTCGGTGACGGCGGCCGCGTTGGCCCCGGTCACGAACCAGGTGGGCTGCCCAAGCGCGGCGTCGCCCGTGGCGGCGATCAGGCCGGCGTTGCCGTGCAGCGTGCGCGCCACCTGGCCCTTGGCGTTGTCGAGCTCGAGCGCCTGCCCCGAGCGGCCGACGAACTGCGCGTAGACGCCGCTCTGACGCGGGCCGGCGGCGATCAGCTGTGCGGCGATCACGCCCTTTATCTGGCTCCAGGTCCCGACCACCACGGCCAGCGAATCAGAGCCCGAGCCGGTGCCGAGCACCTGGTCGGCCGCCTTGACGCCGTACTTGTGAAGCGCGCTGCCGACGGCATTGCAGGCCTGCTGGACGCCGGAGCCGCAGTTGACCAGGGTCGGGAACTTGCGCCCGCCGAGGCCGCTCGTGAACGGCTCAGGGTAGGAACCGACGACGGCGGGCACTGAGTCCGTCGCGGTCCAGTTGTGCAGGTCCCACCAGATGTGGTCGCCGGCGTGCACGTCGGTCGCGGCCGCGCCCTTGGCGGCCTCGATGCCGTTGACGTAGAAGAACCAGTCGCGATGGCTGGAGCTGCCTGAGTGGCCGCCGACCGATTCGACGAAGCCGCCGCCGTAGCGCGTGGAGACCTTGAAATGGCGCTGCAGCAGCGACATCACGGTCTCGGCGCCCGGCACCTTCTTCTCGACGTCGCTGCCGTAGGCCCGGCTGCCGAAGTTCCCGGTGACGATCACGCTCGCGTCGTTGGTCCCGGGACCGGCGCCGAGCCCGCACCCGCTCAGCAGCGCCGCTGCCGCGATCGCGGCGACGAACAGCTGGGCTGAACGGGTGCGGCCCGGCATCAGAGCATCAGCCCTTGGTGACCTTGAACACCAGCTTGTCGCCGGTCTTCAGCTTGATGTCGCAGGCTCCCTTCGAGGACGACTTGCCGTTGACGTACAGGCCCCAGTAGTACTTCTTGCTGGTCTCGGTGTCGCCCAGAATCGAGGTTATGTAGTACTCCTTGTAGCTGGCGTACCACTTGCCCTGCCACGTGCCGTGGGTCGCGACGTTGAGGGCACCCTGGGCGCTGGTCGCCGGGCACTTTCCGCTCGGCGCACCACCACGGGTGATCCAGCCGGTTCGCGTGTGGACCGTCTCGGTCTTGAGCAGCGTCTTGGTCTTGCCGACGATCTCGATCGAGACCTTCGGCCCCGCCGCGCTTGCGCTGGCACGCGGTGTGGACGCGGTTGCGATCTGGGCCGTGGCGAGCGCCACGGTCATGCCGAGCGCAGCCGCGCCGGCCTTCATTGCTTGGTTTGTATGCATGAGCCACCCCTTCCCCGAGGGCTGTTTGGCTTTGTGGTCGGAGGTGGTCTCCTGGCTTTCGGGCCCAACGGCGGTGCCTTCCCAGCGCCTTGCCGGCGCCAGTGGCGTCAGGTTTCTCTGCGAAACCCTGAATACCGCCGTCCTCCCCGATAACAGTGGCGGGTCCGCTCCGGATTCACACCGGCTTCCCATCGCTACCGACCTTGGACGACCCGGATCCTAGCCGGGATCGGGGCGCCGCGGCCGGCCGGAGCCATAAAATCGGATGCCGCGATGGTGAACCTGACGCGGATCTACACAAAGCTGGGCGACGGCGGTGAGACCCACCTCGGCGACATGAGCAGGGTGCCCAAGACCCACCCCCGGATCGAGGCCTACGGGACGGTCGATGAGCTCAACTCGCTGGTCGGGGTCGTGTTGACGCTGAGCGACCTGCCGCCGGCATATGCGGAGTGGCTGCGGCGGATCCAGAACGACCTGTTCGACGTCGGCGCGGACATCGCCGCGCCCGAGGATCCGGAGCGCGAGCGGCTGCGGGTGCTGCCGGCGCAGACCGAGTGGCTCGAGCAGCGCTGCGACGAGGTCAACGCGACGCTCGCGCCACTGAAGTCGTTCGTGCTTCCGGGCGGCACGCAGGCCGCCGCGCACATGCACGTCGCACGGACCGTCTGCCGCCGCGCGGAGCGGCTGGCCGTGGCCTGCGGTGAGGACATCAGCGCCGAGGTGGTGCGCTACCTCAACCGCCTCTCAGACCTGTTGTTCATCCTCGCGCGCGGTGCGAACGGCGACGACGAACCGCTCTGGCAGCCGGGGCGCTTCCGCGAACAGGGCTCCTGATCCCGAGCAACCTCCGCGCGGCGCCGCACTGTCGATTCCAGCCGATGCACAGACGCCCAAGCGTCTGTAGCGTCTCGCAACATGCCAACTTCTCTCATCACCGGCGGCGCCGGCTTCCTTGGATCTCACCTCTGCGATGCGCTTCTGGCCAAGGGTCACCGCGTGATCTGCGTCGACAACCTCGAGACCGGGACGCTGAACAACATCGCGCACCTGCGTGGTGACAGGTTCGTGCATCTGAACCTCGACATCATCGAACCGTACTTCGTCGATGAGCCGCTGGACTTCGTCTACCACTTCGCCTCCCCCGCCTCGCCGATCGACTACCTGCGGATCCCGCTGCACACGCTCAAGGTCGGCTCCTACGGCACGCACCACTCGCTCGGGCTCGCCAAGCGTCACCGTGCCCGCTTCCTTACCGCGTCGACCAGCGAGGTGTACGGCGACCCGCAGGTGCACCCGCAGCCGGAGAGCTACTGGGGTCACGTCAACCCGATCGGCCCGCGCGGCGTCTACGACGAGGCCAAGCGCTTCTCCGAGGCGCTGACGATGGCCTATCACCGCCAGCAGGGCGTCGATACCGCAATCGTGCGCATCTTCAACACCTACGGCCCGCGCATGCGGCCCCGCGACGGACGCGCGATCCCGACGTTCCTGCGCCAGGCGCTGCAGAACCTGCCGATCACCGTCTTCGGCGACGGCTCACAGACTCGCTCCTTCTGTTACGTGGACGACCTCGTGCGCGGCATCATCCTGCTCGCGGAGTCGGGCCACCACGATCCCGTGAACATCGGCAACCCCAACGAGTTCACGCTGCTGGAGCTGGCCGAGGCGGTGATCGAGGTCACCGGCTCAGAGTCGAGGATCGTCTACGAGGCACTCCCGACCGACGATCCGCAGGTTCGCCAGCCCGACATCGCCAAGGCGCGCGAGCTGCTCGGCTGGGAACCCGAGATACAGCTGCGAGCCGGTCTCGAGCGCACGATCGCCAACGCCGGGCGTGAGGCGCTGATCGGAATGCGTTACTGACTCACCGCTTAAAGCCGCGTGACGGTGATCTCGGGCGCGAGTCCGGTGCGGCGCACGTGGTCGTAGACCTCGATGTCCTCGTGCGCGGCGACCTCGACCGAGAGCTCTCGCGAGACCCTGAAGCGAATCGCCTCGTAGAGCAGCTCCTGATAGCTCGGCGACCCCGGCGGGCGTCCCTCGACATCAAGGTCGTGCTCGCCGCAACGGAGCTCCCAGCGCTCGGAGCGCACGAGCATCTCCCCGCTCAGCTTCAGCACCGCCGAGGAGCTGACCGGCGCCGCGCCGATCAGCTCACCGTGGGAGCGCTGCTGGGCGCGTACGGCGGTGAGTGCGATCGCCAGGCGGTCGAGGTTGCGACCATAGGGCGCAGGCACGATGTCGACGGGCCCGGTGGCGTCGGTCTCGCCGCGGATCGCGCGCGCGACCGCGCCGACCAGCACGAAGTCCACGCCCGAGGCGGTGAGCCACTGGATGACTGCGATGCAGGAGGCCGGGAGGTGCTCAAAGCCCTCGGCGGCCGCAACGGAAACAACATCGATGCCGGGTACACGGTTATGAAGCAGCATGGGTCGGCTTTCGCGCCGCGCAGGCACATTCCTGCTCCGCGATCACACACCCGGCTAACAGAACGAGCGGTAAGCTCGCGCAGGCCGGAGCGCCGGTTCGAGCAGCCTCCGACTTCTCTTCCTCTCACTCCTCTTCGTCATAAGCTCTAAACGGATGTCCGGACCGGACCAGGAACGCCCCGACACGGGACCCGACGGGGCGCCCGCGGATCGTGGCGACCAGGCGGCCACAGGCGAGGAGCCCAAGCAAGCCGGGGCTGTGACCGTCACGCCCCGCCGCCGCAGCTTCAACGAGGCCGCGCACAAGCTGCCGCAGACGCTGCGAGACGGCGGCGGTGATGGCCACGACACCGACGAGTCGCACGGCGAGCTGCTCTACGACGACGAGAACCAGACTGACGTCATCTCGAGTGCCAGCCGCGCGGTGCTGGCGCTCGGTGCGCTGGGCGTCGTCTACGGCGATCTCGGCACCAGCCCGCTGTACACCGAGCAGGTCGTGTTCGGCTTCAAGGCGACCGAGCACATCACTCTCGCCGGGGTCTACGGGATTATCTCGCTGATCTTCTGGGCGACGGCCATCATCATCTCGACCAAGTACGCGGGCTTCATCATGCGGGCGCACAACCGCGGCGACGGCGGCGTCATGGCGCTGGCCGCGCTCTGCCGCCGCAACAAGGTCGCCCGCGCCTCAGTGCTGGTCACGCTCGGGATCTTCGGCGCCTCGCTGTTCTTCGGCGACGGCATGATCACGCCCGCCATCTCCGTGCTCTCGGCGGTGTCGGGCCTCGGGGTCGCTGCACCCGGGATCGCCCATCTGGTGGTGCCGATCTCGCTGGTGATCCTCGTCGGGCTGTTCACCGTGCAGCGCAAGGGCACCGGCACGGTCGGCTGGCTGTTCGGCCCGGTGACGCTCGTCTGGTTCCTGTCGATCGCGATCATCGGACTGCCGGAGGTGGTCAGCCATCCGGGAGTGCTGCAGGCGCTGTCCCCGAGCTGGGCCGTGCGCTTCTTCCTGGACCATGGCGTCGAGGCCTTCCTGACGCTCGGTGGAGTGGTGCTCTGCGTCACCGGGGCCGAGGCGCTCTATGCAGACCGTGGCCACTTCGGACCGGGGCCGATCCGGATCGCCTGGTTCAGCCTGGTGTGGCCCGCGGTGCTGCTCAATTACATGGGACAGGCCGCCTGGCTGATCGACCACCCCTCGGCGCCGCTCGAGAAGAGCTTCAACCCGTTCTTCTCGGTCGTGCCCAGCTGGTTTCAGTTTCCCGAGGTGGTGCTCGCCACCGCCGCCACGGTGATCGCCTCACAGGCCGTGATCTCGGGCTCCTACACGATCGCGCGCCAGGCGATGCAGCTCGGCTACCTGCCACGGCTGCGGATCGTCCATACGAGCGAGATGGAGGGCCAGATCTATGTGCCGGTGGTCAACTGGATCCTCGCCGCCGGCGTGGTCGCTCTGGTGCTCGCGTTCCGCAGTTCCGGCAGGCTCGCCAACGCCTACGGCCTCGCGGTCACCGGAACCTTCATCCTCGACACGATCCTGTTCCTGAACGTCGCGCGTGCTCTCTGGCACACGCCCAAGTGGCGACTGGGTCTGCTCGGCGGCACGTTCCTGACCGTCGAGGTGGCCTTCTTCCTCTCGAACCTGGCCAAGATCTTGCACGGCGCGTGGCTGCCGCTCGCGGTCGGCGGCACCGCCTCGACGGTGATGCTCACCTGGCGCGCCGGCCAGGTGATCGTCACCCGCAACCGCATCGCCGAGGAGGGCGACCTGCACGAGTTCCTCGACGAGCTGGCCGTGTCCAAGCCGCCGATTGTGCGCGTGCCGGGCACCGCGGTCTTCCTGAACGCCAGCGGCGACACGACTCCGCTGGCGCTGCGCAGCCTCGTCGAGCACACACACGCGCTGCCCGAGAAGGTGCTGATCGTCTCAATCGTCTCGCGCAGCGTGCCGCACATGAAGCGCGAGCGCCAGTTCTCGGTCAAGCGCATGGGTCAGGGGCGCTGTCCCATCCACCACGTCATCGTCCGCAGCGGCTACCGCGACACCAACAGCATCCCGGATCTGCTGAGACTGGCGCGCAAGCTCGGCCACCTGGAGCGCAACCTCGACCTCGAGAACGCCTCCTACTTCATCTCGCGCATGACGATCACTGACAGCGGCAGCACCGAAATGGCCAAGTGGCGCAAGAAGCTGTTCCTCGTCATGGCCAAGAATGCCGCCAGCCCGATCGACCACTTTGGCCTGCCGATCGAGCGCACCGTGCTGATGGGCTCGCAAGTCAGCCTCTGAGCGGGCTGACAGCGCGGGCTGGCAGCGCGGGCTGACAGTATTCACGGGCTTGGGGTCCGTATGAGCGCTTGGCATGCAATCGCGATCTTCGCTGCCGGCATCGCCGCCGGGACGATCAACACGGTGGTCGGCAGCGGCACGCTCATCACCTTCCCCACGCTGCTCGCGTTCGGGTACGCACCGGTGACGGCCAACGTCTCCAACACGATCGGCCTCGTGCCGGGGTCGGTCGCGGGCGCGGTCGGGTACCGCAGCGAGCTCAGCGGCCAGCGCGAGCGCGTGCTCGTGCTGGGGATCGCCGCCGTCTGCGGCGGCACGCTCGGCTCGATCCTGCTGCTGGTCCTGCCAGCCTCGGCCTTCAAGGCGATAGTGCCATTCTTCATCGGCGTCGCGCTGGTGCTGATCCTGCTGCAGAAGCAGATCAACCGCGCACTCGGTGACCGCCGCCGCGGAGTCGGCGAGGGCGTACCGCTCGGCGCTGTCGCCGGCGCCTTCGCCTGCGGCATCTACGGCGGCTACTTCGGCGCCGCGCAGGGCATCCTGATGATGTCGGTGCTGGGCCTGAGCGTCGATGACACACTGCAGCGGCTCAACGCCGTCAAGGTGATCACGACCGGGCTCACCAACCTCGTCGCCGGCGTCGTCTTCGTGATCGC
>DASZMI010000012.1:0-34683 GCA_035551915.1 Solirubrobacteraceae bacterium
CTGGCGGCGGAGGATCGCAGCGGCAATCGCGGGCTCTGGCTGCGGACCCTGGATCGCCTGGGGCTGGGCTTCGACAGCTGAGCTCGCTCCGGGGCCACCGGCCCGCTGGCCGGGTGGCCCCGCCCAGCCGTCGGTGACGCCTGTAACGGCCCGACCGTCCCCGGGTACCGATTGCAGATGGAGAATGCGTCCCAGCATGATCGCGCCCGCGGCCGAGGCGTGAGCCCGTTCTTCTACTGGCCCGTGCGTGTCAGCTTCCAGCTGTTCTTCCTGGTCTACTTCCGGATGTCACGGATCGGCCGCGAGCATGTTCCCGCGCGCGGGCCGGCGATCATCGCGTGCAACCACCGCAGCTTCTTTGACCCGTTCATCATCGCCTGCATCGCGCGGCGCCCGATGTATTACGTCGCCAAGCGCGAACTGTTCGAGATCCACCCGCTGCTCAGTTTTTTGCTGCGGACGCTCGGCGCCTTCCCGGTCGACCGTGGCAACGGCGATCGCGACACGATCGCAACGGCCAAGGAACTGCTGGCCCGCGGCGAGCTCGTGCTGATCTTCCCCGAGGGCACGCGTACGCGCCCAGGCCCGCTGGGGGAGCCCAAGCGTGGCGTCGGCCGCCTGGCGCTCGAGACCGGCGCGCCGGCGGTTCCGGTGGCGATCATCGGCACGGAGGCGATCCGCCGCGGCTGGCGCATCCGCCCGCACAAGGTGCGGGTCCGGGTCGGCTCTGAGCTGCACTTCCCGCACGTGGATGTCTCGACGCCGGCAGCCGCCGGAATCGTCACCGAGCGCGTGTGGGCCTGCGTGAAACTGCAATGGGCCTGGCTTGGAGGCGCCGTAGAAGGCGAGCCTGCGCCGATCAAGGAGAGGGTGCGCGCCGCCTGAAATGGCCCGCGTCCCAGTAGCCTGCGTGCGGTGGCAGATGAACAGCCCACGAGCAAGGACGAACTCGACAGACGCTTCAGCGACATCTATCGCGAGCACCTGCGCGATGTCTACTCATACAGCTTCTACCGTGTGGGAAACCACCATGATGCCGAGGACCTCACCGAGCAGACGTTCCTGCAGGCCTACCGTCATTTCGAGCGCGCGCTGCGCGAGTCCGACGGCCGGCCCCTGCGTCCCTGGCTCATCCGCATCGCGCACAACCTCGCCGCCAACTTCTATCGCGACCGCTCACGCAAGCCCGAGGCCGCGATCGAGGACGCGGACATGATCTCGACGCCGCACACGACCGAGTCGCTGGTCGAGGGCCGCGAGGAGCTGAAGAGCATCATCGACGGTGTTCAGCAGCTGCCAGACGACCGCCGCGAGGCCCTGATCATGCGCTTCGCGCTGGGCATGGACAACCGCGAGATCGCACGCGCGCTGGGCCGCTCCGACGGCGCCACGAAGGTGCTGCTGCATCGCGCGATCCGCCAGCTTGAAGGAATCATCGGCTCCAGCGAAAACAATGGGGGAGAGCCATGACCGCCAACGTGGAAGCCCTGCTGCGGGAGGCGCTGACGCCGGTTGACCCGCCCCTGCGCATGACCGAGCAGCTCGAGTCGACCCTGACGATGCTGGCCGAGGCAGCCCAGGAGGAGCTCGACAGCTGGGAGCTCTCGGCGATGCGCGACCCGCGCAACTGGGTGCGCCCGGTTCTCGCCGCGGGCGTGACCGTCACCGCCGGCACGGCACTCGTGGCGCTGCGCGTCCGCCAGCGCCAGCAGACCCGCGGTAAGCAGAGCTCGACCCTGATGGAGTACGCGGAACGCACGCTCCAGGACATCGCCGAGGAAGCCCGCCGGGTTCTGCCCGATCGGTAAGCCGTGCCGGCCTGCTACCGCCATCCCTCGCGCGAGACCGGGGTCTCGTGCTCCAACTGCGGACGCCCGATCTGCCCTGACTGCATGACGCCCACGTCGGTGGGCATGCGTTGCCCGGAGTGCGCGGGCGAGCGCACCAAGGTTCGCCGGTTGCAGGGCCGCGGCGCCGGCGCGACGTATGCGCGGCCGGTGAACCCCTACGACCCGCGCACCTGGTCGATCACGCAGCTGCTGGTCGTGGTCAACGTGCTCGTCTTCCTCTGGGAGGTCGTCGACGGTCTGTCGCTCTCCGGCGGATTCACCAACGTCCCGTATCCCTGGCTGCATGGCGTGCTGTACGGGCCGTTGATGAGCCACGGTCAGCACGAGTACTGGCGCCTGCTGACCTCGGGCTTCCTACACGCGAACATCATCCACATCGGCTTCAACATGTTCTCGCTGTACTTCGTCGGACGCTCGCTCGAGCCGGCGGTCGGGCGCCTGTACTTCTCCGCTGTCTACTTCACGGCACTACTGGCCGGCTCCTTCGGCGCCCTCTGGTTCACCCCTGGCTCCCCGACGCTCGGCGCCTCGGGCGCGATCTTCGGCGTCTTCGGGGCGCTGATCATGATCGCTCACGCGCGGCGCATCCCGCTCTGGCAGTCCGGTCTGCTGCCGATCCTGATCTTCAACTTCGTCTACACGCTGACCGTCGCCGGCGTCTCGCTGGGTGGCCACCTGTTCGGCTGCCTCGCGGGCTTCGCAACCGGTTATCTGATCACCGAGTACGGCGAGAAGCGCAACCGGCGCGCGGTTGTGCTCGGCGGCTGCCTGGTGATCGCGGTCGCGAGCGTGGTCGGCAGCATCCTCGTGGCCGGAGGTACCGGGCTGCTGCCTGGCGGCACGACGATCTGACACGGCCCCGCACCGCGTCCGCTTGGTCGCCCGCCGGGCCGCGGCGCCGCTTATCGTTGGCGTATGGATCAGGCCGTGCTCCCGCGTATGAGCTTCCGCCAGGCCGCCAGCCCGCATTCGGTGCTGGCGGGCATCGTCGCGGCGCTGGTCGGATTCACGGGCGCCTTCGCCGTCGTGCTCACCGGGCTCGAGCGGGTCGGGGCGACGCCTGTGGAAGCGGCCTCCGGCCTGCTGGCGGTGACCGCCACGGGCGCGATCGGCACGATCTTTCTCGCCACACGGCACCGGATGCCGATCATGCTCGCCTGGTCGACCCCCGGAGCAGCGCTGCTGGCCAGCACAGGCATCATCCACGGCGGCTGGCCGGCGGCCATCGGGGCGTTCCTGATGGCGGGTGTGCTGATCGTGCTGACCGGCGCCTGGCCGTGGCTGGGGGAGCTGATCGCCTCGATCCCGACGCCGATCGCGCAGGCGATGCTCGCCGGGATCGTGCTGGAGCTCTGCCTGACGCCGGTCAGGGGCTTCGTCGCGCATCCGGCCGAGGTCGGGCCGATCGTGCTCGTCTGGCTGGCCTTCCGGCGGATCGAACCGAAGTGGGCGGCGCCGGCGGCCTTCGGAGCGGCGCTGATCGTCATCGCGATCGTGGCCGCCGGCAAGGGCGGTGTCCACGGCAGCCTGCTCCCGCACATTCGCTGGACCTCACCGCAGTTCACCTCGGCGGGTCTCTTGAGCCTCGGGCTGCCGCTCTACGTCGTCACGATGGCCGGCCAGAACGTCCCCGGCACGGCGGTGCTCGCCACCTATGACTACCAGGTGCCGTGGCGCGAGGCGATGGCGACGACCGGCGTCGGCACGCTGATCGGCGCCTGTGCCGGCGGGCACGCGATCAACCTCGCCGCGATCAGTGCCGCGCTGGTCACCGCGCCCGAGGCGGACCCGGACCCGCGCACACGCTGGACGGCGGCGGCCGCGACGGGCTGGACGTTTCTGCTCTTTGCGCTGCTCTCGGGTGCGCTGGCGACGCTGATCGCCGTCGCCTCGCCGGACGTCATCGGCGCGGTCGCGGGGCTTGCCCTGCTCGGCACACTGGCCTCGTCCCTGGCCGGCGCGCTCAGCGTCGATCACGAGCGCGAGGGCGCCGCGATCACGTTCGTGATCGCGGCTTCGGGCGCCAGCTTCCTGGGTGTCGGGTCGGCCTTCTGGGCGCTGCTGGCCGGGCTCGCCGTGCGCGCCGTCACCAGGCACTGAGCGTCGACGGCGGGGCGGGAGCCACTAATGGTCCAGCGCGACCGTGATCGCCCTGGCGGCGAGCTCGTCGGAGATCGCGATGCCCAGCTCCGGATGGATGATGTGAGCCAGCAGCTCGAGGCCCTCGATGATCCGTGGGCCCGGGCGGGAGAAGTAGGAGGCGGCGTCGACGGCGATCACATGGCCGGCGCCGAGCGAGGCGAGCTTGTCGCGGTGCATTTCGGCCTCGCGGTGGGCGATCTCGGCGTCAAAGCCGCAGGGCATCACGATCACGACGTCAGGCTCCGAGGCGGCGATCAGCTCCCAGCTCTGCTCCTCCGAGCTCTCACCGGCGAAGCCGAGCAGGTCCTCGCCACCAGCGAACTCGATCAGCTGCGGGGTCCAGTGACCGGCGGCATACGGGGGATCGAGCCACTCGAGCGCGATCACCCGCGGGCGGCGGGCGTCACGGACCGCCAGGCGGATGCGGTCGATCCGCTCCGACGCCTCACGGATCAGATCGACGGCCGCGTCTTTGGTGTCTGTGGCCTGTGCGATCGTTCGGGCATCACCCAATACCTCTCCCACCGTGTGCGGATCGAGCGCGATCACCATGGGCTGGCTGTCGATCACCTCCGCGATCTCCCGCACGTCGTCGTAGGAGACGGCGCAGACCTTGCAGAGCGCCTGGGTGACGATCAGGTCGGGCTGCAGATCGTGCAGCAGCTCGGCGTCGAGCTCGTAAATCGACTCGCCGGCCAGCGTGCGCTGCTTGACGGCGGCGTCGATCTCGGCGGCGCTCAGCCCCGCCGGGAGCTTGTCGCGCGTGACGTTGGGGAGCGTCGTGGCCTCCGGCGGGTAGTCGCACTCATGGGTGACGCCGACGATGTCGTCGCCAAGGCCGAGCGCGAACAGCATCTCGGTCGCGGAGGGAACCAGGCTTACGATGCGCATACGAGGTCAAAGATATGACAACGCCACCACTGCTCACCGGCGACGAGCTCGCCGCCCGCCTGCTCGGGTCCGACTGGACGCTCGAGGACGACATGATCGTGCGCGATCTGAAGTTCGATGACTTCGCGGGGGCGATGGCCTTCGTGAACCGGGTCGCCGATGTCGCGGAGACATACAACCATCACCCCGATATGCTCATACACGGGTGGAACAAGGTGAAGCTCAGCCTCACCAACCACGCGGCCGGTGGGCTGACGGAGATCGACTTCGACATGGCCGCACGCTTCGACGCGCTGGTTGGCGCGTGACCTCTGGATGACCGAGCCCGGCCGAAGTACCAAGCCACAACGCGGTCTCCCGGCAGGGACCCGCCTACGTGAGGATCGGCGCCCGTGAAGGCGCTGCTGATCATCCTCACGCTCCTGCTCGTGCTCGTGAACGCCTTCTTCGTGATCGCCGAGTACGCGCTCGTGCGCTCACGTCGCCTGGTACTTCAGGAGATGGCCGAGGAGGGCTCGCGCGGAGCCGGACTGGCGCTGAATCACCTGGAGCAGATCGGCGACTACATCGCCGCCTGCCAGGTGGGGATCACGATGGCCTCGATCGGCATCGGTGCGCTGGGTGAACCGGCGATCGCGCATACTCTCGAGCCGATCTTCGGCAAGGGCGGCGGCGGCGATGCCGCCGTGGCGCTCTGCGTGGTCGTCGCCTACGTGCTGATCACCTTCTTCCAGAGCACGGTCGGCGAGATCGTGCCCAAGCTCTACACGATCCAGCACGCCGAGGGCCTGGCACGGCGCATAGCTCCGGCGATGCAGAGCTTCATCGTCTTCTTCCGGCCCTTCATCTGGTCACTCAACGCCTCGTCGGAGTGGATGCTGCGCCGACTCGGAGTCGACCCCGACGCAGAGCCCGCCCACGGCACCCCGGAGGAGCTCAAGCGCCTGATCGCCGAGTCGCAGACCGGCGGCCAGATCGACGTCGGCGAGGCCGAGATGCTGACCGGAGTCTTCCATCTGCACGAGCAGGAGGCGCGGCAGGTGATGACGCCGATCCCGGCGGTCGTCACCGTCGACATCTCCGCGAGCGTCGGCGCCGCGCTGAGGCAGGCCGTCGCCACCGGCCACTCGCGCCTGGTGGTGATCGAGGACGACGATCAGGATCAGGTGCGCGGGATCGTGCACGTCAACCAGCTGATCAAGCTGCTGATGGAGAGCGGCGAGGACACCAGCTTCGCCTCGCGCGTGCGTGAGGCGCCGATCTTTCCCGAGACCAAGCCGCTCGATGACCTGCTCGCCGACCTGCAGCGTGAGCGCACCGAGATGGGAGTCGTCGTCGACGAGTACGGCCGCACCGCCGGCATCGTCACGATCGAGGACATCATCGAGGAGGTAGTTGGCGAGATCGCCGACGAGACCGATCCGGCCGGGGGCGCCGTACGCAGGCTCGCCAACGGCGACTGGTTCGTGCGCGGTCACGTCGCGCTCACCGACCTCGAGGATTACGGCCTCGAGCTACCGGTCGACACCGACGCCTACAACTCGGTCGGCGGCTTCGTCTTCGCCGAGCTCGGTCGGCTGCCCAAACGTGGAGACACGATTCGCGCCAACGGCTATTCGATCCGCGTCGAGTCGGTCCGCCAGAACCGCATCGAGGCGGTTCGCATTCGCGAGCGTCGCGAAGCTTAGGGCTGTCTGGAAATTAGTTGCCGTCAAAACGGCAGATAATTTTCAGACAGACCCTTAAGAAAACTCGTCGTCGGCGAGCAGTTGCGGGTTTCCGGCGAGGTCTGAGGATTGCAGCCTTCGAGGCATTAGTTACAATTGCGGAATCGCAACACCGGTGGTTGGTTGCCCCCCGAACGGGCGCGCCACAGAGTTTTCCCGGTGGTTGAGAGGAGAGAGATGAAGCCGGCCCTCGTGGCCGGCTTCAGCGTTTCTGGCCCCGCCTGCTGCCCATCTGAGCCGCCCTCGACGCTCTGGGCGCAAAGGAAACCGGCCCGCATCTCTGCGGGCCGGTTTCGCGCTTCTGGGGAGGAGGTGCTGCTATGAGGTACGTCGCATCATCAAAGATGCTCCTGCGACCTGAATCTAGATTAAATTCATGTTAGGAAAACATGTAGAAATCGCGACCCTAGGTTATGAGCGCTCATACCCAAGCGCTCGCAGCTCAAACCCTGCGCAGCCAGATTTTGGTGCGGCCTGATCGGACCGCTGAGCCCGGCCTGCTCATACGAACGTCCAATCTGGATCGGGCCGGGTGATCGTCGATCCCGGACGCGCCGAAAAACGTTATGTCGGGTATCCGGTCGTCGAGTATCCACCCCACCGGGCATAGGGGTGGCCAGCAAGTACGTAGGGGGTGCGACACGACGTCCGCACCCCCTACGCGCTGGCTCTCGGCGGGCACCTGGTACCCCCCGAATCCCCCAAAGGAATGGGCAGCTCGCGAATCCCCCCCAACCGCGAGCTGCCTCTTCTTGCCTCCGGCTCAGAGCGGCGGCGGGCCGCCAAGTGTGGCGGGCGAAGCAGCGGCGAGCCCGCCGCGTCACCGAAGGAGTGTCAGTGGCCGGCTTCGCCGGCGAACAACGTGGAGTCGTTCGCGGTGAGGCTGGCGAGCGGGGTCAGGCCGTCCTCGGGCATCGAGCCGCGGACCTCGCCGTCGTAGGCGATCTTGTCCAGACGGGCGATCTCGCGCTCACCCATCACGCGCGCCGGATGGTCGGCGGGCAGGCCCCGGATCAGCCTCCGGATCCGGACCCGCAGCTGCATCGCGAAGTGGGGAGTCGAGGCGCCCATCAGCGCGTGCACGTCCTCGAGCGTCACCTCGTGGTCTGGGCGCAGCCGCTCGGGATTCTCTGCCTGGCTCATCGCGGGGAAGGTTAGTCAGATAGCGGCGGGGGCGTCTCGCCGATGACGGTTGTGGCCTCGAACGCCTTGCGCCCGTGCTCGATTGCCTCGCGCTCGGCCAGGCGGTGCTTGCGACGGATCTCGGCCTCGCGCATGCGCCGCTCCTCATCCTCTGTCTCCGGACGCAGCGGCCGTACCTTGGTCGGGCGGCCCTCGTCGTCGAGCGCCACGAATGTCAGGTACGCGGTGCTCGCGTGCTGAACGACGCCGGTTCGCGGATCCTCGGCCTCGACCCGCACGCCGACCTCCATCGATGTGTTCCAGGCGGCGTTGACGGTCGCGGTGAAGGTCACGAGCTGTCCGATCTTGATCGGCACCAGGAATGACATGCGATCCATGCTGGCGGTCACGGTGCGGTGGCGCGAGTGGCGCACCGAGGCGGCGCCGGCGGCCTCGTCGACCAGCTTCATGATCGTGCCACCGTGGATGTCGCGGCTCGCGTTGGTGTCCGCGATCCCCATCCAGTGGGCAAGCACGGTCCTCGACTCAGATGGCGCCTTTGCCTCCACGGGCAGGAACGTTAGTGGCTGGCATTTTCGGACGCCGGTCCGCAGCGATACGCTTGGGATACGTTCCGACCCCTTTCAAGGAGGATGCGATGCCGGGCCTGACCGGGCGCATGTCGACAGTCGTCAAAGCGAAGATCTCCAAGATGCTCGATAAAACCGAGGATCCGGCCGAGACGCTCGATTACAGCTACCAGAAGCAGCTCGAGCAGCTTCAGAACGTCAAGAAGGGCATCGCCGACGTCGTTACGGCAAAGAAGCGCATTCAGGCCCAGGAGTCGGGGCTGCAGCAGCAGATCGTCAAGCTCGACACGCAGGCACGGCAGGCGCTGGCTGCGGCACGCGAGGACCTTGCGCGCACCGCGCTCGAACGCAAGAACGTGATCCAGACCGAGCTCCAGTCACTTGACACGCAGGTCAACGAGCTCGAGCAGCAGCAGGAGTCGCTGACCCAGTCCGAGGCGGCCCTGCGCACCAAGATCGAGCAGTTCCGCACCAAGAAGGAAGTCATCAAGGCCCAGTATTCGGCCGCCGAGGCACAGGTGCGGATCTCCGAAGCCGCAACCGGGGTCGGCGACTCGATGGCCGACGTTGGCATGGCGATGCAGCGCGCGATGGACAAGACCGATCAGATGAAGGCGCGTGCCAGTGCCGTCCAGGAGCTCGAGGCCGCAGGCACGTTCGACGATCTGACGGCGCTCGGTTCGGGCGAGGACGACATCGACCGTCAGCTGCGCGCGCTCTCGAGCACCAGCGCCGTCGACACCGAGATGGAGAAGCTCAAGGCTGAGCTCGGCTCAGGCTCCGCTGCCACCGGTGAGCTCAGCGCCGGCAGCCCCGAGGAGGAGCCCGCCGCTCCGGCAGCCACCGCCGAGCCCGAAGCGGCCGCCGAGCCCCAGGCTCCTGCAGCGCCGGACACGCCGGCCGAGGCCGCACCCGCGGCCGGCCCGCAGTTCGAGGACGCGGCGGGATCGCCCGACACCGAACACGGCGCCTGATAGCTGTGAGCCCTTAGCTCCAGCTGAAATCCCGCGTCGTGACGACCGGGCGGGTTGGCTCAGCGTGCAGCTCGGGAAGATCGCGGACGGCGACGGCCGCATGGAACCCTGGTGCCTGGCCGAGGCTGATGTCTTGGCACAGCCACCCGCCCTCGACGCGATCCTCGAGCACGTCGATCCCACCAACGGCGACATATGAGCCCTCGCCGCGGGCCTTGACGACCGCCTCCTTGCGCGCCCACAGGCGGATCAGATCGTCGGGTCGCGGGTTGTTGCCGAAATGCTCGAGCTCGCGCGCGGAGCAGATCCGCTTCGCGAACCACGGTTTCTCGGCCGTGGGGTGGGGGCCCTGGACGTCCACCCCGAGCGGCAGGCCGCGCGACACGGCGACCAGCGCGAGCCGTTCGCAATGCGAGAGGTTGTACTGCAGCGGCTCACCGCGCAGCCGCGGCTTGCCGCCGGGCCCGCGCTCGTACTCGAGCATCGCCGGAGTCAGGCTGAGATAGGAGGCGAGCAGCATTCTCTCGGCGAGGTGGGCCAGCTCGCGCCGGCGCCTCTTGTCCGGGTCATCGAGCGGGACGACCCAGACGTGAATGTCGCTCTCGCCGAGCGGCACCGTCTGGGTGCGAGCGTCGCGAGCGGGGGTCAACTACCCACTTCGATACCGCGCGAGACGTCCCTACGGATGGGCTTCCCCGAAGCTGTGAGCACATACCAGTGGCCACCGCCCATGGCGATGCCCTGGCCATTTGCCTGGCCGGCGTGCTGGTCGAGGACGTAGGTGTAGAGCGGCCAGCCGTCGTAGGTGACCACGCGCCCGCCGGTGACCGGGTCCCTGACGCTGCCGACCAGCGACTGCCTGGCGCCGGCGATTGCCCTGGCGACACCGCGTGACGGCGCCGTGACGAGCCCCCAGATCTTCTGGCAGCCGTTGCTGCAGCCGCTTCGCGTGCCGGCATCGGGCAGGAACAGGTAGAGCGCATGGCCGTTGCCGCGCACGAGCACGTTGCCGAGGGCTCCGATCTTGGCAGTCCCGATCTCAACCGCGGAGTTCGGCTGCCGGGCGCTCTTGGCTCGGGCGGATCGGGTGGCCGTTACGCTGGCATCCGCCGAGCCGGCGGCGAGCGCCGCGGCCGCAAGCACAACAGCGGTAGGCGCGACGATTCGCCTGTTCCAGAGCACGTGAGCAACCTATCAGCCTGCCGCGCGCAATACTGGGCGTGATGGCAAGTACCGCCCATGAGCGCCCCGCGCGCCGCCGGCGCCGTTCGCGCTCGGGTGCGGATGGCGACCGCGCACCGATCGCCCGCGAGGCCTGGACCCGGCTTGCGGCATGCACCGCCGCCGCCGCGTTGCTGCAGCTCGACGGCACCGTGATCACGGTCGCGCTGCCCTCCGTGGCGCGCAACCTGCACGTGTCGAACTCTTCGACGGCACTGATCCTGAGCGCTTACTTCGCGGCCTACGCGTTGCTGCTGTTCCCCGGCGGACGCCTCGTCGACCGCCTCGGTGCGCGCTCGGTTTCGCTGATCGGTCTCGGGATCTTCGCGATCGGGGCGGCGCTCGGTGCGATCGTCTCCGACCTGCCCCTGCTGTGCCTCACGCGCGTCCTGCAGGGGATCGGCGCCGGCCTCGTCAGCCCGGCTGCGCTGGCCGGTGCTGTCAGCGGCTTCCCGCCGGAGCGGCGTGGGACCGCGCTCGGGATCTGGGGTGCGAGCGCCGGTATGGCCAACCTGATCGGCCCGCTGCTCGGCGGCATCCTGACCGTCGCCTTCGGCTGGCGCGCCGCCTGGTGGGCGCTCGTGCCGCTGGCGCTGGCCGCCGCCTACGCTGTCGTGCTGCACGTCCCGAGACTCGTGCACGAGGTCGGCGAGGAGGGCCGCGGCCGCGTCCTCAATGCGACCGTTGCCGCCGCCGGCAGCGTGGCGGCGCTGACGTTCGCGGTGATGATCGGGACCTTCTACCTGGCCGAGCAGTACCTGCAAAAGACCGTCCACTACTCGGCGCTCGGCGCCAGCGCCGTGCTGGTCGTGGTGGCCCTGCTCGTCGGTGCCGCCGCACCGCTGGCGGGCGGGTTGGTCGACAGGCGCGGCGAGCGCATCCCGACCGTGCTGGGTTTTCTTGGCGCGGGGCTCGGCATGGCGATCCTCGCGATCCCCGGCGTCTCCCTGGATGGGATCGGAACCGGCTTCGCGCTGATCCCGATCGGCCTCGGCCTCGGCATGCTGTTCGTGCCGGTGTCGCGCGCCGCTTTGAACGCCACACCCGACGCCTCGCACGGGCGCGTCTCCGCGATCCTCTCGGCCGCGCGCCTGCTGGGCGCGGCGGTCGGGGCCGGCCTCGCCGGTGCCGCCCTGTCCGGTGGACCTAGCACCTCGACGGTGCACCTGGCGCTCGGCGTTGCCGCCGGCGGCTGCCTGCTGGTGGGGCTGCCGCTGGCCGGCCAGTTCGGCCGGGTCTCCCGCGCTGCCTAGCAGCCCGTTTGTCTAATTCGCACGCAGTCTGGCCGCGTCTGGATCGCGCCTGCCGAACTTTGTGCGTGCGGCTCGCAGAGCCAGCACAAAACGCACATCGTTCGTCGCGGACCGGCTCGGCGTGAGCGTGGGCAGAGCGTCCTAACGACAAGACTCGGGCTTGACAATTCGAACTCGTGGTCCCTACTCTGCAACGTTGCAGAGGGAGAGCGGCAACGGCCCGTGCCGGTGCCTAAATACGACGTCCGGGATTAACGGAGCGAGGAGAGGTCATCATGAGACGGTTCATTTCACTGCGCCCTCAGTGGCTTTGTGCAGGTAGAGTTCGGCACCGCGTAACTGCGGTCACGCTCACCGCACTGGCAATCGGTGGCGTGGCATCGACAGGCGGTGCTCAGGCAGCAGCGAAGGGGTGTTCGGCCAACGCCACCGTTCTCACCTTCTGGGGATGGTCGGCCGGTTACAACCTGGCGGTTGACAAGTTCAATGCGACGCATCCCTCGATCTGTGTGAAGCTCGAGAACGCCGGCGCCACGACGGATGAGTACACGAAGCTGAGCGACGCTCTGAAGGCGAAGAGCGGTACGCCCGACCTGGCACAGATCGAGTACTTCGAGCTGCCGTCGTTCGAGATCACCCATAGCCTCGTCAACCTCGCCCAGTACGGAATCGAGAGCGCCAAGGCGCACGAGGCGCCGGCCGCGTGGAAGGAGGTCAGCCAGGGCTCGGCCGTGTACGCGATGCCCGTGGATCTCGGCTCGATGGCGCTCTATTACAACTCCAAGGTGTTCGCGGCCCACGGCATTCAGGTGCCGAGGACGTGGGCTCAATTCGCGACCGCCGCGGCCAAGCTGCACAAGTCCAACCGCACGGCGGCCATCACCAACTTCGATCCAGAGAGCACGCAGGATGTGCTCGCGCTGATGGAGGAGTTCGACGCCTTCCCGTTCACCTACACCGGTGGCAGCACGCTCGGCATCCACTTCACGGGCGCGGCCTCGATGGGGTTCGCCAACTACTGGCAGTCGCTGATCTCCAAGAAGGAGGTGACGCTGGCAGCGGACTTTTCGCCCGCACAGTGGGCCGACTTCTCGGATGAGGCCGCCGCGTCGCGCCTGAGTCCCGCTTGGGGCCCCGTCGGAATGCAACTGAGCATCAAGAAGACGCTCGGTGATTGGCGGGCCGCGCCGCTTCCGCAGGTCAAGGCCGGCGCCGACTATGCCGGCAACTGGGGCGGCTCGACCGTTGCGGTGATCGCCGGGACCGCGCACGCGAAGCAGGCCGAGGAGTTCGCGCGTTGGTTCGGCGGTTCGGAGGCGTCCTGGAAGATTCTCAGCGGACCGGTCGGCGGAGCCTTCCCGGGCTACCTGCCGCTGCTGAACAGCAAGGCCTTCCAGGACACGAAGCTGAAAATCTCGGGCAACTCGACCTACAACAGCGTCTTTGCCTCCGCCGCCAAGCACGTTGTGGCCGCCGATTGGCCCCCGATCATGACCGCAGCGCTGACGCAGTGGACGACAACGTTCGCGGGGGTGGTCACTGGAAACGAGACGCTTCCACAGGCGTTCAAGAAGTTCCAGGCGCAGATGGTGAAGTACGCGCAGGCGCAGGGATTCAAGGTCACCACCGGCTGATACGTCGTAACTTTGGCCACCAGTACTGTCGAGAAGATGCATCGGCCACTGTCTGTCGAGCGTTCGCCGGCGCCCAAGGGCGCCGGCGGGCCGGCGGGCTCTGGCCATGCCGCGCTGCGGCGCGGCCGTGCACAGATGCGCGAGTGGAAGGGCGGCCTATTCATCGCGCCGCACATGCTCGTCCTCGCCCTGTTCATGCTCGCGCCGACGCTCTATGCGGTTTACCAGAGCCTGTTCACGACCAAGCTGATCGGTGGTACGAGCTTCTCGGGGTTCGCGAATTACAGCACCGTGCTGCAGTCCAGTGAATTCTGGAGCGGCGTTGATCGCGTGCTGCTGTTCGCGGTGATTCAGGTTCCAGTGACTCTGGTACTCGCGTTCTTCTTCGCGGTGATCTTTGAAGCGGGTGTGGTGCCGTTCGATCGTTTCTTCCGCACGCTGTTCTTCATGCCCTTTGCGGTACCGGGCGTAGTGGCCTCGGTGATGTGGTCGTTTCTGTTACTTCCACACTTCGGACCGTACGTGAAGATCCTTTCGGACCTGAGCGTCAAGAACGTCAACTTCTTCTCGAGCGGATTGATTCTCCCGGTGATCGTCATGATCGTCATCTGGGAGTGGACCGGGTACAACATGACAGTTCTCTACACGGCGCTCCAGGCGTTCCCGCGGGAGGTGGTGGAGGCGGCGATCGCCGACGGCGCGTCGTTTAGCCGCATCGCGCTCCGACTGAAGCTGCCGGCGGTCCTACCGACGATCACGATGCTCGTGTTCATCAACACCGTCGGGGCGCTTCAGCTGTTCACCGAGCCATCGATCCTCTCGGCCTTCCAGCCGCAGGCGATCTCGTTCGGATTCACGCCTTCGCTCTACGTCTACAACACCGCCGTCGGGAGCGGCGAGTACAACCTCGGCGCCGCCGCGGCCGTGCTGCTGGCTCTGATCATCGGCTTGCTCTCGGTGGGCGCGCTCGCCCTACGGCGGGGCGACCGGAGGATCTGATGAGCGCGCGCCAAGATCGCATTCCCGTCGCCCGCTACGGCCTGAGCCGCACGACCCGCACGCTCATGACCTCAGCCTGCGTCCTGTTCGCCCTCTTCATCCTCGCCCCGCTCGCGTGGCTGGTGGTCAACGCGACCAAGACGCAGGCCAACGTCTATAGCTCCAGCGGCTTCTGGTTCGCCGGTCCGTTCGAGCTGTTCCACAACCTCAAGAGCCTCACGCAGGACGTCAGCGACGCGGGCGTCTACCTGACCTGGCTGCGCAACACGCTGCTCTACGCCGTGGTCGGCGCTGGTGGCGCAACGCTGCTGGCCGCTCTGGCTGGCTATGGCTTCGCGCGCTTCCAGTTCGGAGGCGCAAAGGCGCTGTTCTACCTTGTGATGGCAACACTGCTGGTGCCGATCACCGCGCTGGCGCTGCCCCTGTTCCTGGTCTACGCCAAGGTCGGGCTGATCAACTCGGTCTGGGGGATGATTCTCCCGAGCATGGTGTCGCCCGTGGGCGTCTACCTGATGCGCAACTACATCGACGCCTACGTGCCGAGGGGCCTCATCGAAGCGGCGCGGATCGACGGTGCGGGCGAGCTGCGCATCTTCATTCGCTTCGTGATCCCCCTGACCCTGCCGGGGCTGTTGACAGTGCTGCTGCTCAGCGTGGTCGCGATCTGGAACAACTACTTCCTGCCACTCATCATCTTCAGTCGTAGCAGCCTGTACCCACTCACCGTCGGCCTCTACTCGCTCTCGAAGGCGGCGGAGGCGGGGACCAAAGCACAACTCGTCCCCGTACTCATCACGGGCGGCCTGGTGACCATGTTGCCCCTGATCGTGCTCTTCCTAGTGCTGGAGCGGTATTTCCGCGGCGGCGCCTTGCAGGGCAGTTTCACCGGCTGAGCCACCACCAGTCGTGTCCACCATCAGTCATCTGGAGAGAACGCGTGACCGCCATTCGGCCTGAGTACCCCCGTCCAAACTTCGACCGCTCGCACACGTGGGCGAGCCTCAATGGTGTCTGGGAGTTCTTCCCCGATCCCGAGCGGACGGCTCGGCCGAACGGCCTGGAGCAACTGGGCGAGCAACGCGAGATCGTCGTCCCGTTCGCCTGGGAGACCCCGGCCTCGTCGGTGGCCATGCAGTGGCTCGACCACGCGTGGTACCGGCGCGCGCTCGATATCCCCGAGGCCTGGCGCGGCCAGCACATAATCCTGCACTTCGGGGCTGTCCATCATCACGCCGAGGTGTGGGTCAGCGGGATCCACGTGGGCGAGCACGAAGGCGGCTACACGCCGTTTGAGCTGGACATCACCGACGCCGTCGGCGACGGCGCACGGGCTGATCTCGTCGTCCGCGTTGAGGCGCCGCTCGATAAGCGGGACATCGTGCACGGCAAGCAGCGCAGCATCCCGCGCGACGACTACGACGACTGCGCGTTCACCCCGTCGAGCGGGATCTGGCAGCCGGTCTGGCTCGAGGCACGCCCGGCCACGTTCATCGAGACGCTGCGGTTGACGCCGACGCCGGAGCTGGACGGGTTCACTGTCGTGGTCCGAGTGGCGGGCGGCGCTGCCGCCGGCGGAAAGCTCGCACTCGCAATCGATGGAGAAGCGGCACTGAATGCGGAGCTGTCGGGTTGTGAGACGGAGCTGAAGCTGCGCGTCGCGCAACCGCGCCTGTGGTCGCCGGCCGATCCGCACCTGTATTCGGTACAAGCGACGCTCGAGTCAGGCGACGGCACCGACAGGGTTACCACGATCGTCGGACTGCGCCACGCAACCGTCGATGGTTGGGGGCTGCTGCTCAACGGTGAGCGCGTCTATGTGCGCGGTGTGCTCGATCAGGGCTACTGGCCGCAAAGCGGCATCACCGCACCCGACGATGCCGCCTTCGTGACCGATCTGGAGATCGCGCGCGATGCCGGGTTCAATCTGGTGCGCAAGCACCTGAAGCTCGAGGATCCCCGGTTCCTGCACCACGCCGACAGGCTCGGGATGCTGGTCTGGGCCGAGCCGGCGAGCACCGGGCGCTGGTCCCCCGGGGGCATCGCTCGCTTCGAGGCGCAGATCGAGCCGATGGTCAGGCGCGACGCCAACCATCCTTCGATCGTGATCTGGGGCCTCTACAACGAGGAGTGGGGTCTCGATTGGGATGTCGCGCGGGACGCCGCCAAGCAGGAGGCGGTCAGCCGGGCGTATCAGCTTCTGCGGAGTCTGGATGGCTGGCGTCCCGTCGTCGACAACTCCGGGTGGTCCCACGTCGAGACAGACATTGTCGACTGGCACCTGTACGACGAGACCCCGGCGGGCTGGGCGGCGAAGATCCGTCCCGTTCTGGCTGATGCGAGCAACACGCTGGCGATCGACCTGGGAGCCGCCGGCAGGACGGAGAAGGTGCTGATGGCCGCCGACCCAGCCGATCGTCAGGGGCGTCCGAACTTCAACAGCGAGTTCGGTGGCGGCAAGACCTCGGTCGAGCGGGGCTGGAATCTCCGCTGGCAGACGCTCGAGCTGCGGCGGTATGACCAGGTGACCGGATATGTGTGGACCGAGCTCTACGACATCGAGCATGAGACCGCCGGGATCTATGACAGCGAGCGTCGGCTCAAGGATCCGGGGGGAACGGTCGCCAGCGACATCAACGCGGAGACGGTGATCGTCCCGGAGATCGTGGCGGAGACCCCAGGGCGAGACCTCTGCGCTGTTTCGACCCTCGTTGAGTTCGACGTGCGCGTCTCCCATCATGGTTCGCGGCCGATCGCGGGTGAGCTGCTTGTCGCGTGGGGTCCGATCATGGCGCAACGACCGATTGTCGAGGAAGCGGACGCCGCGTCCGCTGCGCGCATCGAGGTCGAGCCGTTTGTGCTGAGTGAGCCCTCACACGTCGCGGTCGAGCTGCCCGCGGGATGGTCCGAGGGCAGGCTTCACTTGATCCTGCGGGACCCGCAGGGTGTCCGTGCGCGAACTGTAATCGACGTGGCAGCTTGAAAACGTTGTCAGCAATCCCGAGGAATCAGACCGGGGGAGGAGAGCGATATGGCACAAACCCGCCTGCGTGACGTCGCCGATGCGGCCGGGGTTTCGATCCGGACGGTCTCGAATGTGGTCAACGGCTATGCGCCGACATCTGAGGACGTGCGTAGGCGTGTCGAGCAGGCGGTCAAGGAGCTCGGCTACCGACCGAACGTCCTCGCTCGCAACCTCAAGCAGGGCCGCACAGGGATGATCGCCCTAGTGGTCCCCGAGCTCGACGTGCCCTACTTCGCAGAGCTGTCTCGGGCGATCATCACCATGGGGCGCGAGCACGGCTACACCGTGATCCTCGACCAGACCGACGGCGAGCCCGACCGTGAGCGGGAGATGGTGATGAGCAAGGGCAGCGCCGCGATGTTCGACGGGATCATCCTCAGCCCGCTGGCTCTGTCGCGGGCGGAGCTGATACAGCGCGACCCGGCCACACCGCTTGTACTGCTCGGTGAGCACATCGCCGGCAGCGGATTTGACCATGTATCGATCGACAACGTGAGCGCCGCCAAGGCGGCCACGCTGCACCTGATCGATCTCGGCCGGCAGCGCGTGGCGGCGATCGGCGATCAGCCGTACGAGACTGGCGAGACGGCACAGCTGCGTACGCAGGGCTACCGCCTCGCGCACCGCGCGAGGAAGTGCAAGGTGGACTCGTCGCTGATCGTCCCGACCACCCGCTTCCACTACGCCGACGGCGCAGCGGCGATGGAGCAACTGCTCGCCCACCCCGATGGCCCGCCGGGCGCGGTGTTCTGCTTCAACGACCTGCTCGCCCTCGGCGCGATTCGGACGCTGCTGACCCGGGGCCTGCGTGTGCCCGAGGACGTCGCGGTCGTGGGGTTCGACGACATCGAGGCCGGCCGCTTCAACACGCCGAGCTTGACGACGATCGCCCCCGACAAGGAGGTCATCGCCCAGCTTGCGGTGAAGCGGCTTTTGGCGTTGATCGCAAGTAAGGGCGTCGAGCATCCGTCGGATGTCAGCGCACCTCATCAGCTCGTCGTTCGCGAGAGCACGACGATTGGGAGAGGTTGAAATGGCGAGCGTTTCGCTTGAGCGGGTGGAGAAGGTGTATCCGGGGGGCTTCCCGGCGATCAAGGGTCTCGATCTGGAGGTCTCTGACGGTGAGTTCATGGTTCTGGTGGGGCCTTCGGGGTGTGGCAAGACGACCGCGCTGCGGCTCGTCGCCGGGCTCGAGGACGCCACCGGCGGGAGCATCAAGATCGACGATCGCGTCGTAAACAGCGTCGAGCCGAAGAACCGTGACATCGCGATGGTCTTCCAGAACTACGCCCTGTACCCAAACCTGAGCGTCCGCGAGAACATTGCGTTTGCGCTGCGGCTGAGGCACATGCCGAAGGACGAGCGGGAGCGCCGCGTCAACGAGGCCGCGGATCTGCTCGGACTCACGGATTGGATCGACCGCAAGCCGGGCCAGCTCTCGGGTGGACAGCGGCAGCGTGTGGCGATGGGGCGCGCGCTCGTGCGCGAGCCGAGCGTCTTCCTGATGGACGAGCCGCTGTCGAACCTCGACGCCAAGTTACGGGTGCAGATGCGAGCCGAGATCACGCGTATTCAACGCCAGCTCGGCGTCGCGACGCTGTACGTGACACACGACCAGGTGGAGGCGATGACCATGGGTGACAAGGTCGCGGTTATGAGCAGCGGAGAGCTCCAGCAGTGCGGGTCGCCGCAGTCGGTCTACGACCATCCGCGCAATCTCTTCGTCGCGGGCTTCATGGGGTCGCCGCCGATGAACCTGTTCGAGGCTCAGATCGGGGACGGTGCGCTCAGCATGCGCGTGGGCTCGCAGCAGATCGCGATCGCGCCCGAGGTCCGTGGCGCCGTGCGCGAGCTTGCCGCCTACGGGGGGCGTACGGTCGTCCTCGGTACACGTCCGGAGGACCTGTCGATGGTGGGCGAGTCCGAGACGGGCATGATTCTCGCCGGAACCGCCGAGCTGGTCGAGGCGCTGGGCGCCGAGCAGCTCTTGCATTTCACCACCGACGCCCGCTCGGTGGAGGTGCAGGGTGCGCAGGATGCCGATGCGGAGGGTCTTAACCATGGCCGCATCACGCGCGCCGGCGCCGGCGTGGCTCGCATCGAGGCCCGTGTGCCGGTGCGCGAGGGCGAGCGGGTCCGCTTCAGGCTGGAGGCGGACCGTCTGCGGTTCTTTGACCCCACGACCACCGAGGCGCTCGGTGCCGCCCACTGAGAAAGCGGCCTCTGCCTTCGCGCCTGGCAGGGTCAACCTGATCGGTGAGCACACCGACTACAACCAAGGGAGGGCGCTCGCCTTTGCGATTGAGGAGGGGACCACGGTTCGAGCGGTGCCGCTGGAGGCGCGTCTGATCGAGGCCTTCGCGCTCGATCTCGGCGACAACGACCGCTTCGCGCTCGATGGGATTGCCGCTGCGCCCGGCTGGCGCGGATTCGTCCGGGGCGTGGCCGCCGAGCTGATGGCCGACGGCTACCACGTGCACGGCGCCGAGCTGCAGATCCGCGGCACCGTGCCGCAGGGCGCCGGCCTGTCCTCATCAGCATCGCTGTGTGTCGCGCTGTGCCTGGCGCTGCTCGGCGCCAGTGAGATCCCGGCGCCGCCACTGCTCGAGCTCGCGCGGATCTGCAGTCGTGTCGAGCATCGGTGGGTCGGTGCCAACAGCGGCATGCTCGACCAGATCGCCTCCCTCGGTGGCGCCGAGGGTGCGGCGCTGCACATCGACTTCGGGGACCTCACCTACGACGCGGTCCCGCTGCGGCTCGGGACCCACACGCTCGCGATGCTCGACTCAGGGCAAGATCACAAGCACGGCAACGGTCACGGCCCACATTCGGGCACCGGCTACAACCGCCGCCGTGAGGAGTGCGCGGAGGCATGCTCGCTGCTGGCTATTGCCAACCTGAGCGAGTGCACAGTGGCCGCGGCGGAGGAGCTGCCGGAGCCGCTGGGACGGCGCGCACGGCACGTTGTGACCGAGAACCAGCGGGTGCTGTCCGCTGTCGGCGCGCTCGCGGACGGAGAACTGGATCGCCTCGGGCAGCTGCTCAACGAGTCACATGCGAGTCTCCGAGATGACTATGAGGTCTCCACGCCCAGTGTGGAGCGAGCTGTCGAGCGGCTTCTGAGCTGTGGTGCCGTTGGAGCAAGGCTGATCGGTGGTGGCTTCGGCGGGCACGTGCTTGGTCTGTTCGCGGATGGCTCGGCGCTCCCGCACGACGCGCACGTGGTGACACCAGGACCCGGCGCGCGATTGCTCTGACAGCGCCCGGTCGGGCGGGAAAGGCTTCAGCATGCACCGGCCCGGGCTCAAAGTACGCCTCGAGTCCGGCTTCCGGGGCGCACTGAGCGCTCGCATGGCAAGATCCGGCGCTCGGTGAGCGCTTCAGACCAATATCCGCTGTCGCACGTGTACCCGCTCGGCAGCCGCATCAACGAGCATGACCACCTCGAGATCGGCGGCTGCGACGCCGTCGAGCTGGCGGCCGAGTTCGGCACCCCTGCGTTCATCGTCGCCGAGGACGATCTGCGCGCCCGCGCGCGGGCCTATATCCGCGGCCTCTCGGCCCTGAACGCAGACAGCGATGTGCTGTTCGCCTCCAAGGCGTTCCCCTGCACCGCCGTCTACCGGGTGCTGGCGCAGGAGGGTCTCTCCTGCGACGTGGCCTCCGGCGGCGAGCTGGCGCTGGCGCTGCGCGGCGGCTTTGACCCGGCGCGAATCTACCTGCACGGCAACGCCAAGTCCGAGGCCGAGCTCGGCTACGCGCTCGACGCCGGCGTCGGCCATATCGTGCTCGACTCGCTGCACGACATCGAGCGGCTCGAGCAGGTGGCGGCCAAGCGGGCCGCCACCCAGGACGTGCTGCTGCGGATCACCCCGAACGTCTCCGGCGACACCCATGCCGCAATCTCCACCGGTCAGGCGGACTCGAAGTTCGGCTTCGGGCTGGGTGAGGCGCCGGTCGCGATCGACCGCGTCGCCGGCTCAACACACCTGAACCTCGTCGGCCTGCACTGCCACATCGGCTCGCAGCTGCTCGAGCTCGAGCCATTCGTGCGCGCCGTCGCCGCGCTGGCGACGCTCGGCGAGTTCGACGTGTACAACCTTGGCGGCGGCCTCGGCGTCGCCTACGTCGAGACCCAGGAGCCGCCTTCGATCGCAGACTACGTGTGCACATTGGCCAACGCCGCCCAGGCCACGCTCGGCCCCGGCAAGCGCATCCTGATCGAGCCCGGGCGCTCACTTGTGGCGAATTCGACGGTCACGCTGTATACGGTGCAGACCGTGAAGCACAACGTCTCGACCTGGGTGGCGGTCGACGGGGGCATGTCGGACAACCTGCGGCCGATGCTCTATGGCTCGCGCTACGAGGCCGCGCTCGCCAACCGCATGCTCGCGACCGAGGGCGAGATCTGCCACCTGGCCGGCAAGCACTGCGAGTCAGGCGATGTGATCGTGCGCGACATCTCGCTCGCGAATCCGGTCCCGGGTGACCTGATCGTGACGCCGGCGACCGGTGCCTACGGCCACGCAATGGCCAACAACTACAACGGCGTGCCCCGCCCGCCGGTGGTCTTCTGCAGCGGTGGCAACGCTCGCTTGGCGGTGCGCCGCGAGACCTACGAGGATTTGATGAGCCGCGATGTCGAATGATCCGTCACCACCACCGGCTCGCCGCTGCTCGCCGGTGTTCCGCATCGGTGTCCTCGGCCGTGGCACGGTCGGCGGTGCTTTCGCCGCGCTGGTCGTCGAGCACGCGGAGCGCATCCAGCGGATCACCGGCCAGCGCCCCGAGGTCTCGGGCGTGCTGTCGCGCTCGAGCGGCGACTTCAACGAGATCCTCGAGAACGCGGACCTGATCGTCGAGTTGATCGGCGGGATCGAGCCGGCGCGCGGCTACGTGCTCGAGGCGATGCGTGCCGGCAAGCACGTGGTCACCGCCAACAAGCAGCTGCTCTCACAGTACGGCGACGAGCTGTTCGCGGCCGCCGGCGTCTCAGGCGTGCAGCTGCGCTTCGAGGGCGCGGTCGCCGGCGTCGTGCCCGTGATCCGCGTGTTGCAGGAGTCGCTGGCCGGCGCCCGCATCGACCGCGTGCACGGGATCGTCAACGGCACCACCAACTTCATCCTCAGCGAGATGGCGCGGCTCGGGATCACCTTCGATGCCGCCCTGGGCGAGGCGCAGCGCCTGGGCTACGCCGAGTCAGATCCCAGCGACGATGTCGACGGCCGCGACGCCGCCGCCAAGATGGCGATTCTCGCTCGGCTCGCCTTCGGGGCGCCTGTACACCTCGACCAGGTCCGCTACGAGGGCATCCGCCAGATAACGCCCGACGACATGGAGTACGCGCGCGAGCTGGGTCTCGGGCTGAAGCTGATCGGCACCGCCGAGCGCATCGGCGAGGCGCTCTCGGTGCGCGTGCATCCCGCGTTCCTCTACCCCGCCCACCCGCTGGCCTCCGTCGGCGGCCCCTTCAACGCCGTCACCGTCGAGTCACCGGCGATCACCGAGATCACGATGTCGGGCCCCGGCGCCGGCGGCCCGCAGACGGCCACCGCCGTGCTCGGCGACGTCGTCAGCGCGATGATCCCGCCCGCCAGCCCGCCCGAGGAGATGGTCGAGCTCGAGATCGTCTCCGATGTCGTCTCGGGCTTCTACCTGCACCTCGAGGTCGCCGACGAGCCCGGCGTGCTGGCGCTCGTCGCCCGGGTGCTCTCCGACCACGGCGTGTCGGTCAAGTCGGTCGTGCAGAAGGGCATGAGCGACCAGGCCCGGCTGGTGATGGTCACCCATCCGGTGCTCGAATCGAACTTCTTCGCCGCCACCGACGCGATCTCCGGGCTTGACGCACTGCGGGCGCCGCCGCGCTCGATCCGTGTGATCGAGGAGGAGTTCTGATGACCGGTCTGATCGAGCGCTACATCGACCGCCTGCCGTTCGAGCCCGGCGACCCGATCGTCTCGCTACAGGAGGGCTCGACGCCGCTTGTGCGGGCGCCGCGTCTGTCCGAGCGCGTCGGCGCCGACGTCTGGCTGAAGCTCGAGGGCGCCAACCCGACCGGTAGCTTCAAGGACCGTGGCATGACGTGCGCCGTCTCAGCCGCCGTGCGCGAGGGCGCGCAGGCGGTGATCTGCGCATCGACCGGCAACACCGCTGCCGCGCTGGCCGCCTACGCCGCGCGCGCCGGCATCCGCGGCGTCGTGATAGTGCCCGAGGGCAAGATCGCCATGGGCAAGCTCGCCCAGGCGCTGATGCATGGTGCCCAGGTGATCGCGCTGCAGGGCAACTTCGACCGCGCCCTCGAGCTGGTTCGCACGGTCGCCGACAAGCACCCGATCGCGCTCGTCAACTCCGTCAATGAGTTCCGCGTCGAGGGCCAGAAGACGGCGGCCTTCGAGATCGCGGAGGACCTCGGCGGCGAGCTCGACGCGCTCTGCGTCCCGGTCGGAAACGCCGGCAACATCACCGCCTATTGGCGCGGCTTCCGGGAACTCGAGCTGGCACCGAAGATGTTCGGCTTTCAGGCCGCCGGTGCCGCACCGCTGGTGCTCGGCCGGCCTGTCGAGCAGCCCGAGACGATCGCCAGCGCGATCCGCATCGGCAATCCGGCGCGCTGGGAGCAGGCGATGGAGGCGATGACGTCGTCCGGTGGCTCGGTGAACGCCGTGACCGACGAGCAGATCCTCGCCGCCTACCGCTTCCTGGCACGTGAGGAGGGTGTGTTCTGCGAGCCCGCCTCGTCGGCATCGGTCGCGGGGCTGATGGTGCACGGCGCCGGCGGCGCCGAGCGCGTCGCCTGCGTGCTCACCGGGCACGGCCTCAAGGATCCCGACACGGCGCTCACGCAGGTCGGTGCCGTGATTCCGTGCGAGCCCGAGATCGGCGCGATCGAGCGCGCGATCCTGCGGTAGCGGCGTGAGCGGCGTGCGCATCGAAGTTCCCGGCTCGTCGGCGAACCTCGGCGCCGGCTATGACGTGCTCGCCGCCGCGCTGGGGCTGCAGCTGACCGTCGATGTCGAGGAGACCGGGCGCTTCCGGTTCGTCACCAACCTGCACCTGCGCCGTGACCGCCAGAACCTGATCGTGCGTGCCTTCGAGCGGGTGCTGCCCGCCGATCGCTACGAGTTCCGCGTCAGCTCGACGATCCCGCTCAGCGGCGGCATGGGCTCGAGCGCGGCCGGTGTTGTGGCCGGCCTGCTGGCGGCGGATCACTTCGCCGGTGGTGGCGTCGAGGTGCTGCGTTTGGCGACCGAGATCGAGGGACATCCGGACAATGTCGCGGCGTCGCTGCTCGGTGGATTGGTGATCTGCGACGGCGCTGAGGTGCGCCGTCTCGACATGCCCGCCGAGCTCGAGGCGGTGCTGGTGATCCCGCACAAGGCCGTGCGCACGTCGCTGGCGCGCGAGGCGGTGCCGGCCTCGGTGCCGATCGCCGATGCCGTTCACAACGTGGCCCGTGCCGCCAAGCTGCTGGCGGGCCTGGTCGGCTCGGACTTCGAGCTGATCGCATCCGGTCTCGGCGATCGCCTGCATCAGCCCTACCGGGCGCATCTCTACCCGCGATCGGCCGAGATCGTGGCCGAGGCGGCCGCACACGGCGCGCTCGGGGCGACGATCTCGGGTGCCGGGCCGACGGTGCTGGTGTGGTGCACCAAGCCCGAGGACCCGGTGCTGATCCAGTGGCTTCAGCAGGCCGGCGAAGGCTGGGCCGAAGTGATGGTCGTTGCGTTCGAGCCGCGCGGCGCGAGAGTTATCGCGTTCTGAGGCTCACTCGCCCTTCGGCGTTTCCTTGCGCAACGCCTTCAGCTTCTCGCGGGCGTCCTTCATGCCCAGGCGCCCCAGCAGCTCGCCGGCGACACTCAGGTAGTCATCACCGAGGTCGGGCCGGTAGTCGATGATCGAGAGCGCCCGCTCGGCCGACTCGGCGTAGGCGATCGACTGGCGGATCACGGTGTCCAGCAGCTTGTCGCCGAAGTGCCGGCGCAGCGAGTCGAAGACCTCACGCGAGTGGCGCGTGCGCATGTCGGCGATGTTCAGCAGGATCGCCAGCAGCTGCAGATCGGGGTTGAGGTTCTCACGTGCGAGCTCGATCACCTCGAGGGCCTGCTCGACGCCCTGCAGCGCGAAGTACTGGGCCTCGGCCGAGAGCACCGCATAGTCGGAGGCGACCAGCGCGTTGACGGTCAGCAACCCGAGCGCCGGCGGGCAGTCGATCAGGACCAGGTCATATGAGTCCTTCAGCTCCCGCAGCGCCTTCTTCAGCGTCAGCTCGCGCCCCATCTTGCCGCCCAGCATCAGTTCGGCCTCGGCCAGCGCCAGGTTGGCGGGGATGATGCCTCCGTGGTCGGCGGCCTTGATCTTGGCCGTACCGGAGAGCACATCGGTGATCGTCGGCGTCGCCTCGGGGTCGACGTCAAGGTAGTCGGAGAGGTTGCCCTGGGGGTCGAGGTCGACCGCCAGCACGTTCAGTCCGATCCTGCGGAAGACGTCGGTGAGCGTGCGCACCGTGGTCGTCTTGCCGGTGCCGCCCTTCTGCGAGAGCACGGTGATCGTCATCGCCATGGACGGGCGACTATATGGGCTCTGACATCCTGGAAGTGTCTCCCCAATGAAGGAGAGACGGTCCCCGATGAAAGAGGCACGATGAGCATGGATCAGCGGCTTGACCAAACCCGCACCCTGTCCGACGGGACCGAGATGCCACTGCTCGGCCTCGGGGTCTGGCAGGTGGATGACGGTCCCGACTGCGAGACCTCGGTGCGCTGGGCGCTCGAGGCCGGCTACCGCCACATCGACACCGCCCAGGCCTACGGCAACGAGGCCAGCGTCGGCCGGGCTCTGGCCGACAGCGGCGTCCCGCGGGAGGAGGTATTCATCACGACCAAGTTCTTCCCCGCACGCGAGGATCCGGCCGCCGAGGCGGAGCGCAGCCTGCGGCGGCTAGGCGTCGACCAGATCGACCTCTACCTCGTGCACTGGCCGCAGGGCGGGGCGACCTGGGCCTGGCCCGGGATGCAGAAGGCGCATGAACGCGGCCACGCCAGCTCGATCGGTGTCTCCAACTTCAGC
The DNA here is from genome assembly GCA_035551915.1 of Solirubrobacteraceae bacterium. Classification (GTDB taxonomy): domain Bacteria; phylum Actinomycetota; class Thermoleophilia; order Solirubrobacterales; family Solirubrobacteraceae; genus Palsa-465. The sequence continues at coordinate 26,492 of DASZMI010000012.1, forward strand.
ATCGCGGAGGTCGATCAGGTCCTGGCGCTCGGCGGGGCGCGCCCGGTCATGAACCAGGTCCAGTTCAGCGCCTTCGAGCATCGCGCCGGGCTGCTGGCCGGCTGCAGCGAGCGCGGGCTCGCGATCACCGCCTACAGCTCGCTCGGAACAGGACGCCACCTCGATGATCCGACCGTAGCCGAGGTTGCCGAGCGCGTCGGGCGCACGCCCGCCCAGGTGCTGCTTCGCTACTGCCTGGAGAAGGGGACGTTCGTGATCCCCAAGAGCACCCACCGCGAGCGCATCGAGGAGAACGGGGCGCTGTTTCAGTTCTCACTCTCCGAGGCCGATCTGAGCGCCTTGGACGCGCTCGACACGACCGGCGAGACCGACCAGGCCCGTGAGGGCAGGTGGTGGCAGTAGCGATGGGCGAGACGGCCAGCAGCCCGCGCGCACAGCTGATCGCGACGGCGGAGGCGATGGTCAGCGCCTGGGAACGGCGCTTCGGCGCCTACGAGCCGCACCCGGCGACGGTGCCGGATCCCGAACGGCTGACGGCCGCCTGGGAGGCGTTCAGTCTGCGCATGGACGACCACTATCCGTTCTTCCATCCGCACTACGCAGGGCAGATGCTGAAGCCGCCAAATCCCGTGGCCGCGGCCGGCTATCTCGCCGGCATGCTGATCAACCCCAATAACCACGCGCTCGACGGGGGCCCCGGCAGCAGCGCGCTCGAGGGCGAGGTCGTCGCCTCGCTGGCCGAAATGTTCGGCCTCGGCGCTCCGTTCCTGGGGCATCTCAGCTCGAGTGGCACGATCGCCAACCTCGAGGCGCTATGGGTCGCGCGTGAGCTGCATCCCGGCAGGCGCATCGTCTATGGGGCCGGCGCCCACTACACCCACGGCCGCATGTGCGGGGTGCTCGGCGTAGAGGGCACGAGCGTGCCCGCCACTCCCGATGGCCGGATCGACCTCGATGCCGTCGAGGCCGTGTGCCGGCAGGGTGATGTCGGCACCATCGTGCTGACGCTCGGCAGCACCGGCGTGGGCGCCGTCGACCGTGTCGAGCAGGCGCTGGCACTGCGCGAGCGCTACGGCGTGCGGCTGCACATCGACGGCGCCTACGGTGGCTTCTTCAAGCTGCTGGCGGACGCGCCCGAGCCGCTGATCGACCCGGACCCGTTCAGAGCCGTCGGCGCGTGCGACTCGATCGTCGTCGATCCGCACAAACACGGGCTGCAGCCCTACGGCTGCGGGGCGGTGCTGTTCGCCGACCCCGCCGTCGGCCGCATCTACAAGCACGAGTCGCCCTATACCTACTTCACCTCCGAGGAGCTGCACCTCGGCGAGATCAGCCTCGAGTGCTCACGCGCCGGGGCCGCCGCCGCCGCGCTGTGGCTGACATTGCAGGTCTTCCCGCTGCGGTCCGGCGAGGGGCTCGGCGCGATGCTCGGCGCCGGTCGCCGCGCGACGCTCGCCTGGGCGCAGGAGATGGCGGGCTCCGAGCAGCTGAGGCTGCACCTGCAGCCGGAGCTGGACATCGTCACGTTCTTCCCGGTGGCGGACTCGCTCTCGCAGATCGACGCGCGCACCGCGGCGATTCTGCAGGCCGGGATGAATGCGGCCGACCCGACCTTCCTGAGCGCGCTCGGCGTCGAGCGGGACGCGTTCGCCCAGCTGCACCCTGACCTCACGCTCGACGCCGACTCGGCGCGGATCCTGCGCAGCGTGCTGATGAAGCCCGAACACGAGCTGGTCGTCGAGCAACTGCACCGCAGCGTCGAGGCTCTCGCCCGGCAGGCATAGGCACGCTTCCCGGCCTGCGCCCCAGGCGGGTTCGCTTGCACGCGTCGAGGAAGCTCCAGCGTCAGCCGGTGCCTCCCCGGCACCGGCGGTCGCAGAGAGTCGATCAGGCGGCGTTCGGCTCGGCGGCCGGTGCGACGGCCATGTCCGCCGTGACCGGAACGTCACAGAAGTGCAGGTGGTGGCGTCCGATCACGATCTCGTCACCATCGGCCAGCGCGCTCCACTCGACCCGCTCGCCGTTGACGAACACGCCGTTGAGGCTGCGGTCGTCGACCACGCGCAGTCCGTCCGGTTGGCGCACGATCAATGCGTGCCGGCGGGACACGGTGGGGTCGTCAAATCGGATGTCCGCAGCCAGGCTGCGACCGATCCGCGTCCACTCGCGGTCGAGTGAAAATGCGATCACATTGCCGTCGCTGCCCCGGTATGCCAGGTACTGACCTGGGATATCTATCCCGTCGCGCAGCTCAGCGATCCAATCCTGGTCGGGCATCTCCATCGCGGGACTCACCGTCTCTTCCGAAGCTACCCCAACCTTTGCCGTTGGGTCTGTCGTCCAGGCCTCCATGGTCATCTCCTCTGGGCGGTGGACATGACGCGCCGGCTCCGGCACGTCCTCAGATGATAGTCCGCCGGTCAACGCAGTCCTAATCGATTTAACACGGTTCTTCAGCAGTTCTTCGCCACAACGGAGCCAGGAACATCCGAACCCGCCTCTCGGTGTGCAGGGATTCTTTCTTCCCGCCCGAAAGTCATTCCATGCAAACCCCCATTGGCGATATGCCAGAGTTCGAGCTCGCACTTCTGCGTCGCAGCCTTGGTGACATCGCCGGTAAGGTCGAGCATTGTCACGGCTGCCATCGCGCCCTGCTGATCGGCGAGCGCGTCTACGAATACGACAACGGCGAACTCCGGTGTGCCCTCTGCCGTGATCGCGAGCACCGCACCCCGTCGCAATCCCGCACGGTCCACACCGCCGCCCACGGACATTCGATCCGCCTGCTGGATCAGCGTCCCGTGAAGCGCGCGGCGTAGCCCGCCGGCGCGGCCCGCCGCCCGGCGCGCTCACGCCGCCGGCGCTTGGCTGTCTGCGATGGAGCGGGATTGTCATGGCGTACGCAAGCTGTCGATCGTCCCTTTCGCCGTCATGCCCACGGGACAGGTGCTACTAAAGACGCTTGATGCACCGAAAGTGCGTCTCTGGTCTTCGGCCCGTTCCGTCGGCGATTCTCAGCCGATTCGCCCTGGAAGCTTCGAGCCAGCGTTCGAGCCGGCGGGCTCCACCGTCGCGAGCCCCGTCGCTGCGGGTTCCGAAGCCGCGGGGAATTGGGGTCCGGGCGCTCACTGTTCCGGCAGCCGACTGATGAGAACCTTACGCATGCGTATGCCGCCGTGCTTAGAGTGACAAACTGCCCGCCCGGCTCGTGGTCTGTCACTTTCGCCTCCAAACCGGGCCTACGGCCACAGGTCACCACGACGACGGTTGATTTGTCACGTCTGGCCGGCCCGATGTTCACCCGCCTTGCAAAGCAACTGCGCGGGCATGGCGGGACGCCCTGGCGGCCGACCGCACACCCGCCTGTGGCCGCCCGGCCAGGCGGCGGCCCGCCGCCCGGCCAGGCGCGGCCCGCCGCCCGGCCAGGGTGAAGGTGGAGACGTTTGCGCGGGCGGATATTTAGACTGCGGAGCGTCGTGGATCCCTTCACCGTCTCCGTCAACATCGCGCTCCCGCGTGAGCAGGTCTTCGAGTACCTGTCCGACATCGCCAATCACGCCGAGTTCACGGACCACTACCTGGTCGACTGGCGGCTGCTGCGGGTCGAGAGCTACGGGGAGGGCGCGGGCGCCCGCTTCCGTGTGAAGGCGCCGCTGAATCGCTTTGCCTGGGCCGACATGACGATCGCCGAGCTGCAGCCGCCGTTCAGGATCGTCGAGCGCGGTCGCGGCGGCAAGTTCAACCGCATCAAGATGATCGGGACCTACGAGATCACCGAGCCGCACGCGGGCATCTCGCGCGTCGAGTACACCTACGAGACCGACGCTCACGTGCCCAGCGACGTCTTCGCCGAGAACTTCGGCGGTCGCTCGTGGGCCAAGCGCAAGGCCAAGAAGGCGATGAAGCGTCTGCGCGCGATCCTCGAGGAGGACCGCATGCGCGGCAAGCGTCCTTCTGTCGCCGCGCGCTGAGCACCCGGTCTATAGACTCCGAGCACGTGACAGCCCTCCTGAAAATGCGCCATCTTCGCCTTCCGTTGCTGATCGCGATGGCCGCGCTGGCGGTGGGAATGAGCGGATGCGGCGTCGCCAATCGGCCGGCAAAGCCCACCGGCGTGTCGCAGGATGAGCTCTCAAACGGCGCCGAGCCGTACTTCTGGAACGGCCCGATCACCTATCAGGTCGAGGTCTCCCGGCAGCTGAACCCCTTCGACTCCTACGACGTCGAGTATCTGTCGGGGGTGCAGGGCGCGCAGAGCATCAGCGCCCAGCAGTTCTGGTTCGGCGTGTTCCTCTGGGCCAAGAACCAGTCGGGCCACACCGCCACCACGGCCGACAGGTTCACGATCACCGACTCGAACGGCAACGTCTACCAGCCCACGCAGCTGAACGCGGGCGTCAACCCGTATGCGTGGACCGCGCAGAAGCTGAGCCCCGATGCGATCGAGCCGGTGGCTGACAGCGCCGCCGCGGACGGCTCCACGGGCGGCAGTCTGATCCTCTTCAAGCTGAACCAGAGCGTCTACTCGAACCGTCCGCTGACGCTCAGGATCTACTCGCCGGGCGCCTCCAAGCCGTCCGTCGTCTCGCTCGATCTGTAGCCAGCCGGCCGCCGCTTGGCGCCCGAGAGCGGTTGCGGCCGTGAAGATGGTGTGACCCGCGTACGAAGACACCCGTGACGGCCGGCGAAGCCCGGCATGACGTGCACATTCCGACGATCCGCACCGGCCCTTGGCGAATCTTCCAAATAAGCACTGAAAAAGCATCCGATTCCGCAGAATCAGACGGTAAGGTCGCGATTTGTCGGTTTGAGCACGCTCACACACCCACCGGACCACGGCCCACTGGAAGCGCCGATTTTTCGGGCCAAGACGGGCCAAGACGGGTCAAGACGGGTCAAGACGGGTCAAGACGCGGTCTGGACGTGCTCAGCCGACGCCGAGCGCGTCCTCGATCAGCTGCCTGACCACCGGCGCGGCCGTGTCGGCGCCGTAGCCCGCGTTGGGGAAGAGCGCGGCGACGACGACCTTCGGGTGACCGACCGGCGCGTAGCCGACGAACCAGGCATCTGTGTACTTGGCCTCGTTCTTCGTGCCGGCGGTGTCGCGGAGCTCGGCCGTCCCGGTCTTGCCGGCGACCGTGATGCCGGGGATCCGGGCCGTCGTGCCCGTGCCCTCCGAGACCACCGCCACCATCATCCGCTGGACCTCTCCGGCGATCTTCGGTGTCGTGACCCGCACGAAGCGCGGGCGCGCCCCGTAGAGCAGGGTCGGCAGCGGTCGGCGGCCGCGGTCGGCGATCGTGGCGGCGACGTCGGCCATCTCCAGCGTGCTGGCTTGCACGAGGCCCTGGCCGATCGCCGAGGCGCCGACGGACACGGGGCTGCCGATCTCATCGGGCTGCGGGATCGTGCTCTCGAGCGCGCTGGCGATGCCGGTCGCGCGATCGAAGCCGAAGCGCTCGGCCATCGCCACGAGCTTCGCACCGCCCAGCCGCGCGCCCAGCGGCGCGAAGGTCGTGTCACAGGAGTTGGCGAAGGCGTTGGACAGCGTGCCGCCGCAGGTCTCGCCCCCGGCGTTCTGCATCTTGAAGCCATCGAGCACGATGTGCGACTCGTACGGATAAGTCGTCGAGGGGGTCGCCAGGCCGGCCTGCAGCGCCGCCACCGTCGTGACGATCTTGAAGGTCGACCCGGGCGGCTGCACATCGGTGAACGCGATCCCCGCCGCCGCCTCGATCGCGCCCGTGCGCGGGTTCATGATCGTGATTCCGCCGAGCTTGCCGCCGAGCCCCGATTCGGCGTCCTGCTCGAGCGCCGGCACGATCGTGGTGCGGACCGTCGCGCCGTGACCCGGCTTGGCCCTGGCGAGAACCCTGTTGCCGGCCCGCATTGAGCCGCCGAGCCTGCCCGCCAGACGGCGCTGGAAGATCTCCTCGAGCCCGTCGACGCCCACACGAGCGTTGACCGGGTAGCCCTGTTCGGCGTAGAGCGTGGACTGGGAGAGTGGGATCGGGCCGATCGAACCGGCGATGTCGCTTGCCACCTCGGGGATCGGACCGCTCAGCGAGGTCCCGTGGACCAGCACCTGGCCGCTGGCTGCAAGCAGCGTCCCCCGCTGGCCGATCAGCGTTGTACGCGAGAGCAGTTCGCCGCGCTCGAGACCGGGGAAGAGCAGCGAGGTGTTGAACCCGATCTGGGTACTGCCGCCACTGCCGACGAGCGGGACGGAGAGGTCCTCGTGCAGGCGCCCGAAGATGTGCGTGACTATGGTGAAGCCAACCTCGGCGGTCTTGCCGCTGACCGCGAGGAAGTTCGTCGGACGCAGCGTGCTGACGGTCGCCGTCTGCTCGGCATCGCTGAGATCGGCTGCGAACTCCGCCTCGCTGATCCGGTGACGCGCGCGCGGCGTGAGCCTTGCCCACATCGCGGCATAGTCGTTGTGCTCCCAGGCGGTCGCGTAAGCGCGAACGATCGCGCGCTCGTCACGGCCGGGCGCACCGAGCAGGTAGATGCCAACGACGATCGCGGCCGCGATCAGCAGCAGAAGCGGTAGGGCATGGGTCGCGAACCGTTGCCAACGAGACGGTCGCCGCTTAGCTGGATTGCCCCGAGTTGGTATGCGCGGAACGTTAGAGAAAATCTGGCTTCGTCAGCTTTACATCTGCGTTACGTCAATCGACGCCCTGCGACTTCTTTGATGGGTGCGGCAGACTCCCGGTCCGGATGACCCTCGTCGACTTTGTGATCCTGGCGCTCGTGGTGCTGATGGCACTACAGGGCTTCGCGCGTGGCTTCATCGTCGGCGCGATGGCCCTGGTCGGCTTCACCGGCGGCGCCTTCATCGGCTCGCGGATCGCGCCGCTGCTGCTCTCGGGAGGGGCGCACTCACCCTTCTCGGCGCTGTTCAGCCTCGGCGGCGCGGTGATCCTCGGCGGGCTGCTGGCATCGATCTTCGAGGGTGTCGCGCGCAGGGTGCGCCGCTTCATCTGGCTGCCGGGGCTGCGGATCGTCGACGGGATGCTGGGCGCGATCCTGACCGCCGTGATCGGTCTCGGCATGGCCTGGATCACGGGTGCGGTGCTGCTGCAGACCAGCAGCCAACTCAGCCTGCCACCGAGCGTCCGCCACAGCATCGCCAGCTCACTCATCCTGCGCAACCTCAACAAGGCGCTGCCGCCGTCCGGCCCGATCCTCAATGCGCTGGGGCGGATCGACCCGCTGCAGAACGTCACCGGCAAGATCGCCGAGGTACCCGCCCCGAACAAGAAGATCGTCTACGCGTCGGGCGTCAGCACAGCGTCCGCGTCGGTCGTGAAGATCCTCGGCACGGCCTGCGGCTTCGGCGTCGAGGGCAGCGGCTGGGTCGCGGCGCCCGGGATCGTCGTCACCAACGCCCACGTGGTGGCCGGCGAGAGCAGCACGACCGTGCAGCTGCGGGGCATCGGGCGCCACCTGGTGGCGCACGTGCTGGTCTTCGACCCCCACAACGACATCGCCGTGCTGCGTGTCCCCGGACTGAGCGCTCCGGCCCTACAGCTGGAGTTGACCACCCCCGCTGTAGGAGAGTCGGCCGCGATCCTCGGCTTCCCGCTCAACGGCAGCTTCGCGCTGCAGCCCGCGCGACTGGGTGACACGCAGCGGACCAGCACGACCAACACCTACGGCAACCCGGCGGTTCGCCTGATCAGCTCGCTGCGCGGGGTCGTGCAGTCCGGCAACTCCGGTGGCCCGCTGGTCGACGCCGGCGGGCAGGTGATCGGGACCGTGTTCGCCGAGATCACGAACGCTCCGGCGAACAGGCCGAGCGGGCTGGCGGTGCCCGACAGCGTCGTCCGCTCGGAGCTCCGCAGGGCGGCCGGCGCGCGTCACTTCGTCAGCACGAGGAGCTGCGCCGACTAGCCCGTCGGCGTCGGGCGCTTCTCAGACCGCTACGCTGCTGGCCCCATGAGCAAGACCCTGGTGATCGCCGAGAAGCCCTCCGTCGGACGTGACCTCAGCAAGGTGCTGCCCGGACCCTTCACGAAGGGCGAGGGCGTGCTCGAGGGCCCCGACCACATCATCACCTGGGCTGTCGGCCACCTCGTGCAGCTCGCCGACCCCGACGAGTACGACGAGAAGTACGCCAAGTGGCGCATGCCCGATCTGCCGATCGTGCCCAAGAAGTTCAAGCTAGTGGTGCGCGACGAGCGCTC
>DASZMI010000013.1:0-8516 GCA_035551915.1 Solirubrobacteraceae bacterium
TCGCCGAGCTCGCCACCCAAACTGAGAACACGATCCGGCTACCCGGCGCAACCGCAACGTTCACCAAGCTCACCGCCCCGACCGCACTTCAAGCCCACGCGCTCGAGCTGATCCAAGCCGCAAGCCTCCACATGTAGTCACCACCCAGACACCCCAAAACAGCCGCAACCCCCGAAAACACGGCCAAAATCAGCTTTTCACCAGGGGGAACTTCGGGCTAGATCGACTCGTCCGGCCAGATTAACGCTGCAACCTTCCTGAGCACAACGGCCGACGCGCAGTACAACTTCTACACCGGAAGCTACGGCGCGTTGACACCGGGTGCTGACGAGCAGGTCAGCAACTTGGGCGCGGCGGCAACCCCGCCGGCCGTGGATTTTGAAGATCCCTACGACGGCACCTTCGCCGCCATCACCAACACGACGGGCAACTACATCACCGGACTCGTGTCCGAGGGCGTGAATCTGAACAATTCCGGCGGCTGCACGTTCGCCGGCTACACCTCAGCCAGCTAACAGCACATAGCAGTGGGGGGTGGGGCGCCCCCTCACCCCCACTGTCGGTGTTGAGTTGAGGCTCGACCGCAGCCGGTAGCTACAGTGGCCGACGGCATGGCCACTCGAGACAACATCCGCAACCTCGCGATCGTCGCCCACGTCGACCACGGCAAGACCACGCTGGTCGACGCGCTGCTGTGGCAGTCGGGCGCGTTCCGCGCCAACCAGGACGTTGCCGACCGCGTGATGGACTCGATGGACCTCGAACGCGAGAAGGGCATCACGATCCTCGCCAAGAACACCGCCGTGCGCCACGGCGAGATCACGCTCAACATCATCGACACGCCCGGACACGCGGACTTCGGCGGCGAGGTCGAGCGCGGGCTGACAATGGTCGACGGCGTGCTGCTGCTGGTCGACGCCTCCGAGGGACCGTTGCCGCAGACCCGCTTCGTGCTGCGCAAGGCGCTGGAGGCGCGCCTGCCGGTGATCCTCGTGATCAACAAGATCGATCGTCCCGACGCCCGCATCGCCGAGGTCATCGACGAGACCTACGAACTGTTCCTCGACCTCGAGGCCGACGAGTCGCAGATCGATTTCCCGATCGTCTACACGAATGCCAAGGCCGGCACGGCGACGCTCGACCTGGAGCAGCCGGGCTCCGATCTGCAGCCGCTGCTGAATCTGCTGGTCGAGCACATCCCAGCCCCCGAGTACGACGAGGCCGCGCCGCTGCAGGCGCACGTCACCAATCTCGATGCCTCCCCCTACGTCGGCCGGATCGCGATCTGCCGCGTGCACCAGGGCACGATCCGCAAGGGCGAGACGATCGCCTGGTGCCGCGCCGACGGCACGATCGAGCGGGTCAAGGTGACGGAGCTCTACATCACCGAGGCACTCGAGCGGGTCAGCGCGGAGGAGGCCAGCGCCGGCGACATCATCGCCGTGGCGGGAATCCCCGAGATCACGATCGGCGACACGCTGTCCGATCCCGAGGACCCACGGCCGCTGCCACCGATCACCGTCGATGAGCCATCGCTCTCGGTCACGGTCGGCATCAACGACTCGCCGCTGGCGGGGCAGGACGGCGACAAGCTCACCGCCTCGCAGCTCAAGGCGCGGCTCGAGCGTGAGCTGGTCGGCAACGTGTCGCTGCGCATCAATCCGACGGAGCGGCCCGACCTCTGGGAGGTTCAGGGGCGCGGCGAGCTGGCGCTGGCGGTGCTCGTCGAGGTGATGCGCCGCGAGGGCTTCGAGATGACGGTCGGCAAGCCACAGGTCGTGACGCGCATGATCAAGGAAAAGATCCACGAGCCGATGGAGCGCATGAGCGTCGATACGCCCGAGGAGTACGTCGGCGTGATCACGCAGATGCTGGCCCTGCGCAAGGGCCGCATGGAGCAGATGATCAACCACGGGACCGGCTGGGTGCGGATGGAGTACATCGTGCCCGCGCGCGGTCTGATCGGCTTCCGCACGGAGTTCCTGACCGAGACCCGCGGAACCGGGCTCGTGCACCACGTCTTCGATCGCTGGGAGCCGTGGCAGGGTGAGATCCGCACGCGCGGCACCGGCTCGCTGGTGGCCGATCGCCGCGGCAAGGTCGCCGCCTTCGCGCTGTTCAACCTGCAGGAGCGCGGCTCGCTGTTCGTGGGCCCCGGTGAGGAGGTCTACGAGGGCATGATCGTCGGCGAGAACTCACGGGCCGAGGACCTCGACGTGAACGCCGTCAAGGAGAAGCACCTGACCAACATTCGCTCCTCGACGGCCGATGAGCTCGTGCGGCTCGTGCCCAAGCGCGAGCTCTCGCTCGACGCTGCGCTGGAGTTCCTGCGCGAGGACGAGTCGGTCGAGGTGACACCGCTCAACGTGCGCCTGCGCAAGACGGCGCTCGATCAGACCTCGCGCGTGAAGGCGGCGCGCGTACGCAAGCGCGGCGATGGCTGAAGTCGCTGCTAATCGCGACTAAAACCGGAGCAACAGTTACGGCGACCGAGTAATTCCTGCATTTTGCAGGATCTCTTGCACGCAGGCCGCTTTAGTTGGCATCAAGGGGCAGGTCGCTAAGGTAGGCGCGGCCGACGCCCGGTACGGCGTTTTTGGGAGCGACGGGCTCGAGAAGCTCCTCTCCGTCGACTCCACGACACAACTCTGCCTGGATGCATCTTCCCCGCCACCTCAAGCGCCTAACGCTTGCCTCAACGTCTGTCGCTGCGATTCTCGGCGGTGTCGTGATCGCATCCAGCTCCGCGGATCTGTCCAGTCAGATCAACGCGGACAAGCAGGCCGCCGCCAGCCTGGGGTCGCAGATCAACGCCGAGAGCGCACAGATCGGCAGGACCGCAGACGGTGTCGCCCAGGCGAGGGCCAACCTCGAGATCGCGCAGGCGAAGCTCGAGGCCTCCGATCAGAAGCTGACGCACGTGCAGAACGAGCTGATGGCCGCGCGCGACCAGCTGCTGGCACTCGAGCAGAAGCTCCACCTCGCCTCCGACTACCTGGCCGCGAACCTGCGCGCCGACTACGAGAGCGGCAAGCCCAACATCGTTGACGTGATCCTCAATGCGCATGGCTTCTCGAGCCTGCTCGAGCAGGTCAACTACATGAAGGATGCGCAGCACCAGAACGCCGAGATCCTCCACATCACGCGGATCGCGCGCAAGCGGGTCGTGCAGGAGGCCGTCGACCTCGGCAAGCTCGAAGCCTCCGACCAGCGGCTCACCCGCCAGATCGAGGCCCAGCGCAACCAGGTCGCGGTGACCGAGGGCGCGCTGCTCAAGCAGCAGATCGCCGAGGAGTCGGTGCGCTCGGGCAAGCGCGCCCACCTGGCCAGCGTCAATTCGCAGGAGGCCGCGGACCAGCAGAAGCTCGACGCGATCGAGGCGGCGGCGGCCGCCGCCGCACGCAAGACCGCTGAAGAGCAGGCGGTGCAGGTCAACCAGCAGGTCGGTGGCACCGCGATCGACACCGGCGCCATGGTTCAGCCCCCCGCCGGCGCTCCCCAGGCGGTCGCGCAGATGATCGCCGCGGGCAACGCGATTGCCACCCTCCCCTACATCTGGGGCGGCGGCCACGGCTCCTTCCAGGCGATCGGCTACGACTGCTCGGGCTCCGTCAGCTACGTGCTGGCGGCGGCCGGTCTGCTCAGCGCGCCCGAGGTGTCCGGCGACTTCGAGAGCTACGGCGACCCGGGCCCTGGGCAGTGGGTCACGATCTACGCGAACCCCACCCACGTGTGGATGCAGATCGCCGGCTGGCGCTTCGACACCGTTGCGCTGGCCGAGGGCGGCACCCGCTGGTCCCAGGGTGGCGGCGAGTACGCGGGCTTTGTCGTCCGCCACCCCGTCGGCCTCTGAGGACCAATCAGCTCGCGAGGATCTCCCGATCCTGGCTCAGGCGCAGGGTCGCGTAGACGAGCGCGATGCACAGGACCACTGCCACGTAGAAACCAAAGCCGAAGTAGCTGAAGTGGATGTGCAGGAGAAACTTCAGCCCGACCAAGGCGACCGCGATGACCGCCAGCCGCAAGCGCGTCATCGTGCGGCTGCCGCCGAGGTTCGGCAGCGTCGTCTGCGGCGAAAGCCGCTCGATCAGCAGGTCGCCGAGCAGCCCGAACGAGACGAGCACGGCCAGGATCGCGGTCCAGCCGTCGAACGAGCCCGTCGCCGTCGTTGTGATGCTGATCGTGGCGAACGAGAACGAGAACCACGGCAGGAAGAGCAGGTCGATTGCCAGCAGCAGCGCTAGGCCGCCGACGATCCAGTCGTTCTTTGAAAGCGCGTCAAGGCGCATATCTAACCCCCGGTCCACAAATGGATATGTCGGGCGCAAGGTACCCGATCGCGCAGCGGAATCGGGGGGTTCTTTGGCGCGCGATGACGTAATGACGTGATGGCGCACCAAAAAGCCGCTTCAGTCGGCGAGCTGCGCCCACACGGCGAGCGCGGCGCTCACGGCGGTCACCACCACGAGCTCGACCAGGCGCGAGCCGCGGGCGGCGGCAAAGCCCGCCGCCGCCAGCGCAACAACTCCCAGCAGCGGCCACTGATGCCGGCCGTGTCGCAGCCAACGCTTGGACATCGCCAGGCCCAGCAGGAACAGCGCGGGACCGCCGACGCTGATCGCCGCAAAGCCGGCATCGGCTGCCTCCGACGGCGCCTCCACGCCCATGTGGATCGCGACCGCCACCACCAGCACACCGGCGATCATCGCCGCGTGCGCGTACATGAAGGCGGAGCGCGCGAGGTGCGCCGCGTCCTCGCCGGCCTGCTCGATCGTGCGCGCGCCGGGCTCGGCGTGGTGCAGGAAGTAGATGCTCCAGAGGCAGAGGATCCAGCCGAATCCGACGACGAACGCGCAGTCGGCACCGAAGGAGCCGTCGCGGTGCGTCCAGGCCTCGCCGATCCGCAGGACCGACTCGCCGAAGGCGATCATCAGCAGCAGCCGGCAGCGCTCGGCCAGATGCCCGCCGGCGACGCTCCAATCGGACATCCGCCTCGACCCGGCGCCGGGCAGGCGGAAGCCCAGCGCCGGCGCGAGCAGATCGACCGCGGCCGCCGCGCACGCCCAGACGAGCAGCCGCGTGTGCAGGCCGTGGAGCACGCCACCGACGATCCAGACGACGCCGCTGAGCGCCGAGGAGCCGAGCAGCCGCAGGTAGTTGCGGCCCATCGGGTCGCGCGGACCGAACGCCCATGCCATCACCCCGCCGCGCAGCAGCTGCATGACCACGTAGGCGATCGCGAACGCCTCGCCGCGCTGCGCGAAGCTGTCGAGGATCGAGGCCGCCATCACCAGGCTCGCGACCATCAGCACGGCCAGCAGCGCCACCACCGGGAGGCGCTCGGGATCGAGCCAGCCGGTAGCCCAGGCCGTGTAGGTCCAGGCGTACCAGAGCGCGACGAAGATCACCGCCGTCTCGGCGGCCCCCAGCCAGCTCAGACGCAGGTACAGCAGCTCCGACAGCTGCGTGAACGCGAACACGTACACGAGGTCGAAGAACAGCTCCATGTTCGTGACGGGCACGGCGCGCCCAGCGCGCCTGTCACGCAGCAGTCCGGTTCGAGCTCCGACGGTCGAAGGCACGCTCACAGAACACTAACTATTGTCTGGAAGGGCAGTACCTGAACTGAACTGAAGTGCCCTGAACCTGATTTGCACTGAACCTGAGACCGAGGAGCCTGAAATGTCAGCCAACAGCTTCGGAGCGAAGGCCGAGCTCGAAGTAGACGGACGCAGCTACGACATCTTCCGCATCGATGCGTTGCAGGCTTCCTACGACGTCGCGCGGCTGCCGTTCTCGCTGAAGATCCTGCTCGAGAACCTGCTGCGCAACGAGGACGGCGAGTCGATCCGTGCCGCCGACATCGAGGCGCTCGCCAGGTGGAGCGCGAAGGCCGAGCCCAGCGACGAGATCGCCTTCACGCCCGCGCGCGTCGTGATGCAGGACTTCACGGGCGTGCCCGCGATCGTCGACCTCGCCGCGATGCGCGACGCGATGCAGGCGATGGGCGGGGACCCGAACAAGATCAACCCGCTGGTGCCCGCCGAGCTCGTGATCGACCATTCGGTCCAGGTCGACGTGTTCGGCACGGCGCAGGCCTTCGAGCGCAACGCCGAGCTCGAGTTCGAGCGCAACAAGGAGCGCTACTCGTTCCTGCGCTGGGGCCAGACCGCCTTCGACAACTTCAGTGTGGTGCCGCCCGACACCGGGATCGTGCACCAGGTCAACCTCGAGTACCTCTCACGCGTGGTGTTCGTCAACGCAGGTGTTTCTGCTGATGGGGGTCCGCCCTCCGGCAATCCACTCGCTTACCCCGACACGCTGGTCGGCACCGACTCGCACACGACGATGGTCAACGGCCTGGGCGTGCTCGGCTGGGGCGTCGGCGGCATCGAGGCCGAGGCGGCCATGCTCGGCCAGCCGATGTCAATGCTGATCCCGCAGGTGATCGGCTTCAAGCTCGACGGCCAGCTGCCCGAGGGCGCCACCGCCACGGACCTGGTGCTGACCGTCACCGAGATGCTGCGTAAGCGCGGCGTCGTCGGCAAGTTCGTCGAGTTCTTCGGCGCCGGCCTGGCGAAGCTGCCGCTCGCCGACCGCGCCACGATCGGCAACATGTCGCCCGAGTTCGGGTCGACCTGCGCGATCTTCCCGATCGACGCCGAGACCTTGCACTACCTCGAGTTCAGCGGCCGCCCCGCCGACCAGATCAGGCTGGTCGAGGCCTACGCGCGCGCCAACGGCCTGTGGCACGACGAGAGCTCCGAGGAGCCCACCTACACCGACGTGCTGCATCTCGACCTCGCCACCGTGGTGCCGAGCATCGCCGGACCCAAGCGCCCCCAGGACCGCGTGCCGCTGACCGAGTCACAGGCGGCGTTTCAGAGCGCGCTCGGAGAGTACGTCGACCTGAACGGCCACGACCAGGCCATGGCTGACACCTTTCCCGCCAGCGATCCGGCGGCCGACCAGGAGCCCGGTTCGCATGACGCCGAGCCCGCGGCGCTGCTCCCGCCCGGCGATCGGGGTGGTGCGACCCGGACGGCCCTGCATGCCGCGGCACCGCTGACGCTCGCCGACGGCACCGAGACCGAGCTCGACAACGGCCATGTCGTGATCGCGGCGATCACCAGTTGCACCAATACCTCAAACCCGTCGGTCATGCTCGGCGCCGGCCTGCTGGCGCGCAACGCCGTGCAGAAGGGGCTGAAGGTCAAGCCGTGGGTCAAGACGTCACTGGCCCCAGGCTCCAAGGTCGTGACCGAGTACCTCGACCGCGCCGGCCTGACCGAATACCTGGACGAGCTCGGCTTCAACCTCGTCGGTTATGGGTGCACCACCTGCATCGGCAACAGCGGTCCGCTGCCGCCCGAGGTCTCGAAGGTTGTCAACGACGCCGACCTGGCCGTCGTGTCGGTGCTGTCGGGCAACCGCAACTTCGAGGGCCGCATCAACCCCGACGTGAAGATGAACTACCTGGCCTCGCCGCCGCTCTGCGTCGCCTACGCGATTGCCGGGTCGATGCACGCCGACCTCTACAACGACCCGCTCGGCACCGACGACCATGGCAACGACGTTTACCTGAGGGACATCTGGCCGAGCTCGGCCGAGGTCGCCGAGGTGATCGCCGAGGCCGTGCAGTCGGACATGTTCCACAAGAGCTACGGCGAGGTGTTCGAGGGCGACGAGCGCTGGAACAGCCTGGACGTGCCGAGCGGCGACCTGTTCGAGTGGGATGAGCGTTCGACCTATGTGCGCCGCCCGCCGTTCTTCGAGGACCTGCCGCCCGAGCCCGAACCGCTCGTGGACATCACCGACGCGCGCGTGCTGGCGGTGCTCGGTGACAGCGTCACCACCGACCACATCTCCCCCGCCGGCTCGATCAAGAAGACCGGCCCCGCCGCGCAGTACCTCAACTCAAACCACGTCGAGGTGGGTGACTTCAACTCGTTCGGCTCACGGCGCGGAAACCACGAGGTGATGATGCGCGGCACGTTCGCGAACATCCGCCTGCGCAACCGGTTGGCGCCAGGCACCGAGGGCGGGGTCACGCGCTACCTGGCCGACGGCTCCGCCGAGGAGACCTCGATCTACGACGCGGCGATGCGCTACATCGAACAGGGCATCCCGCTGATCGTGCTGGCCGGCAAGGAATACGGGTCGGGGTCCTCGCGCGACTGGGCCGCCAAGGGCACCCGGCTGCTGGGCGTGCGCGCCGTGATCGCCGAGAGCTTCGAGCGCATCCACCGCTCCAACCTCGTCGGCATGGGCGTGCTGCCGCTGCAGTTCAAGGATGGTGAGAGCGCCGAGTCGCTCGGGCTCACCGGCCAGGAGAGGTTCGGCATCGCCGGGATCGCCGGAGGCGGCGACATCCCGCGGGAGCTGACCGTGACCGCCGATGACAAGCAGTTCAACGTCACCGTGCGAATCGACACGCCCAAGGAGCAGACGTACTACCGGCATGGCGGCATCCTTCAGTTCGTCCTGCGCCAGTTGCTGGCGTCCTAAGAGGAGAT
>DASZMI010000014.1:0-11306 GCA_035551915.1 Solirubrobacteraceae bacterium
GAGCGGGACGAGGTCCGTCAGGGGAGTGGCCGACGCCGGCGCGACAGCGGGAGCAGCCGGCGGAGCATCAAGGTAATTGGTGGGCATGTAGCGGAGGTAGCGGCGGGCGAAGGCGATGCCGTCCTCATCGGTCGACACGAGCGCGTGGCCGCAGCCGCTCTTGGAGGTGTGCATGCGGGCGCCGCCCATCTCCTCGAGCGTGACCTTCTCGCCGATCACCATCTCGGCCATGCGCGGCGAGCCGAGATACATCGAGGCGTTGCCGTCGCGCATGATCACGATGTCGCAGAAGGCGGGGATGTAGGCGCCACCGGCGGCGCTGGGCCCGAACAGCACGCAGACCTGCGGGACGACGCCGGAGAGCCGCACCTGGTTGTGGAAGATGCGGCCGGCGCCGCGGCGTCCGGGGAACATCTTGACCTGCTCGTTGATGCGGGCGCCGGCGGAGTCGATCAGGTAGATCAGCGGGCAGCGGATGCTGGCGACGCGCTCCTGCAGGCGCAGCATCTTCTCGACGGTGCCGGGCGCCCAGGAGCCGGCCTTGACGGTCGGGTCGTTGGCGATCACCGCGACCGGGCGGCCGTCGACGGCGCCGACGCCGGTGACGACGCCGTCGGCGCCCTCCCCCGCGATGTCCCAGTGGCTGAGCAGGCCGTCCTCGGTGAACGAGCCCTCGTCGAACAGCAGCGCGATCCGCCCGCGCACCGGCAGCTTGCCCTGCTCGGCCGCTTTGGCGTGGTGGCGGTCGGGGCCGCCGGCCAGCGCCTGGTCGGTCGCGCGCTGCAGCGCGGCGGCCGGATCGGCGGCGGCTGAATCCTCGGCAGAGCGGGTCACGCGGCTGAGGCTATCGCCAGTCGACGGGGCCGGCGGTGAGCACGTGGCTGCCGAGCCTGCGACCGAGCGCCTGCTGCGCGGCGCGAGAGGCGTCGATCAGCTTGGTCAGGTCGATGCCTGTGGCGATGTCCATCTCATGCAGCATCGAGACCAGGTCCTCGCTGGCGATGTTGCCGGTGGCGCCGGCCGGCACCGGGCAGCCGCCGAGCTCACCGAAGCTCGACTCGAAGGAGTCGATCCCGGCCTCGAGTGCCGCCAGCACGTTGGCGAGACCCTGGCCGCGGGTGTTGTGAAAGTGCGCGGTCAACTCGACGCCCGGCAGCGCTGTCCGGGCGCGCTCGAAGAAGCTCCGCACCTGCAGCGGGTTGGCCATGCCGGTGGTGTCGCCGAAGCCGACCTCCTCGGCGCCGGCGGCGGCGAGCTCCTGGGCGATCGCGAGCACACGCTCGAGCGGCACGTGACCCTCATAGGGGCAGCCGAAGCTGGTTGAGATCACGCCCTCGCAACGCAACCCCTCGGCGCGGGCGCGCGTGAAGGTGGCGGTCAGGCCCTCCAGCGAGTCCGCGATCGAGCGACCGACGTTCTTCTGGTTGTGGGTCTCCGAGGCTGACAGGAAGCCGTTGATCTCCTGAAACTTCGCGCGGTGTTGCAGCGCGCGGTCGAGCCCCTTCTCGTTGGGGATCAGGACGGACGCGCTGATCGTCGCGGGTAGGCTGACGCGCTGCAGCAGCTCGCCGGCGTCGGCCAGCTGCGGAATCACGTCTGGACGCACGAAGCTGGTGAGCTCGATGCGCCTGAGGCCGGTGGCGGCGAGCAGCTCGATCAGGCCCAGCTTGACATCGGTGGCCAGCACCTCGGGCTCGTTCTGCAGCCCGTCGCGCGGGCCGACCTCTCTGATCCTGACGCTCTCCGGCAGCTCTGCCATCGTGGCTGAACGTTAGTGCGCGCGGGCACCGGTCGCTGCCGCATCCCTAGACTTCGGCGCGTTGTCCGATAACAGCACAGTGGTCGTCCTCTCTGGGGGAACGGGCGGCGCCAAGCTTGCACGGGGAATGCTCGACGTCGTCGGGCCAGAGTCGCTGACGGTGATCGCCAACACTGGCGACGACATCGAGATCTATGGCGGCTACGTCTCACCCGACCCGGATCTGGTCAGCTTCTGGCTGGCCGACCGCATCGACGCGCGTGGCTGGGGGATCGACGGCGACAGCTTCACCGTGATGGACATGCTGCGTGAGCTCGGCGAGGACGTCTGGTTCAACCTCGGCGACCAGGACCTCGCGATCGCGATCAAGCGCGCGCGGGCACTGGCGCGGGGGCAGACGCTGACCGACGCCAACCTCGAGCTCAACAGATGGCTCGGCGTCGAGGTGCCGGTGCTGCCGATGAGCGACCGCCCCGTGCGCACGCGCGTGCTGGCGGACGGGCACTGGTGGGCGCTGCAGGAGTTCCTGATCAAGGCCCGTGGCCAGGGCGAGGTGCAGGACGTGCAGTTCCGTGGCGCGCGTGCGGCCGGCGCCACGCCCGAGGTGCTCGGCGCGATCGAGCTGGCCGACGTGATCGTGATCGGGCCATCGAACCCGATCATCTCGATCGGGCCGATGCTCGCGGTCGAGGAGTTGCGCGAGGCACTGATCCAGAGCGCCGCGCCGGTGGTCGCCGTCAGCCCGATCGTCGGCGGAGAGATACTGAAGGGCCCGACCGCAGCGTTCATGAGGCACCGCGGGGTAGAGACCTCGGCGCACGGCCTGGCAGCGCTCTACGAGGGCGTGATCGACGCGCTCGTGACCGACGAGCAGCTCGAGGCGCCGCTGCTGCCATCGCTGCGGACGAGCCTGCTGATGGACGGGGCCGGGGGCCGCGCACGGCTGGCACGCGAGACACTCGAATTTGCAAAATCTGTCGCTGCCAGGGTTGCCACCAAGTAGCTTTCCCGCGAAATGAGCACCGTCGCCGCCATCCTTCCGACCAAGCCGTTCGAGACCGCCAAGCAGAGGCTGGCACCGCAGGTCCAGCTCGGCACCCGCCGTGCGCTGATGGAGTCGATGTTCTCCGACACGCTGCTGGCGCTGCGGCGAGTGCCCTCGATCGACCAGATCTTCGTCGTCACCTCCGACTCGATCGCGTCGCAGATCGCCGCCGGACACGAGACGCTCGTCGTCGCGGACACGGCCTCGAGCCACAGCGAGGCCGCGCAGCTGGGGATCTCGCGAGCGCTGGCGATGGGCGCCACACGGGCGCTGCTGGTGCCTGGCGACTGCCCGCTGCTGGACCCCATCGAGCTCGAGCAGCTGATCGGGCGGCCGGCGCCGGCGCGCTCGGTGCTGATCGTGCCCGACCGCCACGGCGAGGGCACCAACGCGCTGCTGCTGACACCGCCCGACGCCATGCCTCCCTCCTTCGGCGAGGGCAGCTGCCAGCGCCACGCCGATCTCGCAATCTCGCACGGGGCGACACCCGAGGTGGTGCAGCTGCCCTCGCTGGCGCTCGACATCGACACGCCGGAGGACCTCGAGCAGCTGCTCGAGATGTTTGCGGCGACTCGCGGCGGGGCAGCGCACACGCGCGGGATGCTCAGCCAGTTGACCCGCAGCCAGGCCTGATGATCACGGCGGTTCCGCTCGAGGGACTACCCGAGATCACGACGGGGGCCGACCTCGGGGAGCTGATCACTTCGCTGCTGAAACCGGCCCACCCGCCCTCCCCCGGCCAGCCGGCAGCCGACCAGCTGCGGTCGGGCGACGTGCTCGTGATCGCGCACAAGGTCATCTCCAAGGCCGAGGGGCGCGTGCGGCGGCTGGCCGAGGTCGAGCCCGGCGAGTACGCGATCGAGCTGGCGCGTGCCGGGGGGCGCGACCCGCGGCTCGTGCAGGTGGTGCTCGAGGAGACGCGTGAGATCGTGCGGGCCTCGCCCGGTGTGATCGTCTGCGAGACCCATCACGGCTTCATCTGCGCCAACGCCGGCGTCGACCAGTCCAACGTCCCGGGCGATGAGACCGTGCTGATGCTGCCGCGCGACCCCGACTCCTCGGCACGCGCGATCCGGGCGCGCGTGCGCGAGCTGACCGGGGTCGCGCCCGGGGTCGTGGTCGCCGACTCGTTCGGCCGCGCCTGGCGGACGGGGCAGGCAGACGTCGCGATCGGCCTGGCCGGGGTGAGGGCGCTCGATGACTGGCGTGGGCGCGTCGATGCGGCCGGCCGCGAGATGCGCGCGACGGTGATCGCCGTCGCCGATCTGATGGCCGGGACCGCCGACCTCGCGCGGCGCAAGGACGCCTCCCAGCCGGTCGTGCTGATCCGCGGCGCGCGGGAGTACGTGAGCGTCGAGGACGGCCCCGGGATCAGACCGTTGCTTCGGGTGCGATCGCAGGACCTGTTTCGCTGAGCCCCACCGGTCCGTCCGAGGGCAGGCGTACGTTTCCCAGCCCCGGAATACCGGGGGACGGGAAGGTCAGCGAAGTCCGGTTGGATTCCGGCGCTGTCCCGCAACGGTAAGGCCCCGGGCGCGCACGGTCGCGAGTGCTGGGGATGAGCCCGGTCGCCTACCTGCTCGTCGTTGGTACGTCCTCGGAAGAGGGACAACCCACTCGGCAGCGCCGATCCGGCGCCTCCTGGGCTCTTCTTCCGCTCGCCGCAAAGAGGAAGAAGATGCAGAAGACCTACATGCTCGGAAACCGGACCTTCGTCCTCGATCAGGACAAGGCCGAGGCGGCGCTGGCCGCCAAGCGCGTCGTCGGCGGCCGCGAGACGATGACCTTCAACCTGCTGCCGCTGCGCTACGGCTGGGCCTACCAGCTCTATCGCACGATGAAGGCCAACCACTGGGAGCCCGAGGACGTCCAGATGGCCAAGGACATCGAGCAGTGGCGCGGCTCGACGCTGTCAGACATCGACCGCTGGATCGTGCGCATGGGCGTCGGCTACTTCTCCGCCGCCGAGGGCATCGTCGGCGACAACGTCATCCACGTCGTGCGCGAGCAGGTCACCGCCTCGGAGCTGAAGCTGGTGCTGGGCCGCCACGCGCACGAGGAGAACATCCACGCCGACTCGCTGCTGTACATGATCTCCTCGCTCGGGATCGACCCGCACGAGTGCGAGGCGATGTTCGAGGACATCCCCACGATCGTCGCCAAGAACGCGTTCGTCACGCGCACGTCGAAGGAGCTGCGCCGCGACCTCGACATGGACGACACGGCCAACGTCGCGCTGCTGGCCAAGAACATCTTCGTCTTCGGCCAGTGCATGGAGGGCACCCAGTTCTACGGGCTGTTCGGGATGATCCTGTCGCTCTATCGCCAAGGCAAGCTGCCGGGCATCGGCACGATGTTCCGCTACACGCTGCGCGACGAGTCAAACCACATCGAGCTGTTCCGCCGGCTGCTGCTCGAGCTGGTCGCCGAGAACCCGGGGATCTGGACTCCGCAGCTGCGCGAGGAGCTGCGCGAGCTGATGCGCGAGGCGGTGCGGCTCGAGCAGGAGTTCATCGCCGACTGCCTGCCGGTCGAGGCCGTCGGCCTCGCCCGCGAGGAGTTCGCGCAATACATCGACTTCATCGCCGATCGGCGCCTCGAGGGCGTCGGGCTGGAGCCGCTTGCCGCCGGCGAACGGCCGCTCGTAAACCCGCTGCCGTGGCTGGCCGAGCTGATGGACGTCCGCAGGGAGCAGAACTTCTTCGAGGGACGCGTGACCGAGTACGCAAAGACGTCGGCGCTGGCCGCCGTCGCAGACGAGGAGCTGTAGAGATGCTGATCGAATTCGAGGAGATCCTCCACGACCTGGAGCTCAAGCGCGCCGCCGCGCTGCCGCCGGCGCAGCGCCCGGCGATCGACGTGGCGGCGGCGCTGGCAGCGCTCGAGCAATCGCCGCTCGAGCTGCGAATCCGCGAAGAGGACGGCGGCGAGCAGCCGTTCAGCCCGGCGCTCGCGGCCCAGCTCGTCGCCGACGCGCTCTGCACGCTGGCCGCCGCCAGCTCCGAGCAGGTCGCCGACACGGCCGCGGGCCGGGAGATCGTGCGTGCGACGACCGCCGCCGTGGTAACGCGCCTGACCGCGCTGGATGCCACCGTGATCACCGGTCCCGACCTCTCGGCCGTGGTCGAGGCGGCGCTGATCGATGCCGGCCAGTACGAGCTCGCCAAGGCGCTCGTGGTAACACGCGTTGGACCGGCCGCGCCCAGCGGGGCGCAGGCCGGAGCACTCAGGCTGATCCGCCGCGGCGGCGAGGTGGTGCCGTGGAACACCGCCAAGATCGAGACGGCGATCCGCAAGGCGTTGCTCTCGCTCGAGGCGGATCCCTCCCCTGCCGGCCCGCTGGCCGCCAGGGTCGCCGAGCGTGCCGGCGCTCTGGGCAGCGCCTACGTCGCGATCGAGACGATCCAGGACCTGGTCCAGGAGGAGCTCGTGCTCGGCGGGCACATGCGCGTGGCCGAGCGCTACATCGTCTACCGCGCCGAGCGCGCGCTGCTGCGCGCCCGGGAGCGGTCGCTGGCGGGCGAGCCCGAGCGCGTGCCCGCGATCCCGGTGCTCGAGGCCGACGGCTCCGAGACATCATGGGATGGCGAGGACCTGAGGGCGAGGATCGCGTTCGCCTCGATCGGGCTGGAGCTGGCGATGGATGCCGAGGCGATCGAGCGCGAGCTGCGCCGCTCGATCCGGCCGGGAGTGCCGCGGGCCGACCTGCAGCGCACGATCGTGATGAACGCCAAGTCACTGGTCGAGCGCGACAGCGACTTCGCCGCGTTCGCCGGACGGGTTTTGCTGACCTACGTCTACGAGGAGACGCTCGGCTGGGACGTGCTGCGGGACGGCATCGGCGGACTGCGCGAGGCGCACCGTCGCGCGCTGAAGCCGATGCTCGAGCGCGGGGTCGCGATCGGGCGTATCGACCCGGCGCTGCTCGAGTACGACCTCGCGACGCTGGAGCAGGCGCTCGACCCGACCGCGGATCTGGACTTCGACGTGCTCGGGATCCAGACGCTGTATGACCGCTACCTGATCATCGACAAGACCGGCTCGGAGCCGGTCCGGATCGAGGCGCCGCAGCTCTTCTGGATGCGGGTGGCGATGGGCGTCTGCCTGGGCGAGGAGCGCAGCGGTCGCGAGGCCCGAGCGCTCGATCTGTACGGGGTCTACAAGCAGCGGCGCTTCTGCTCCTCGACCCCGACGCTGTTCAACTCCGGCACGCTGCACTCGCAGCTGTCGTCGTGCTTCCTCTACTACATCGAGGACACGCTGACCTCGATCGTCGGCCGCGGGATCGCCGAGAACGCGATGTGCTCGAAGTGGGCCGGCGGCCTCGGTGGTTCGTGGACGGCGGTGCGCGGCACCGGCGCCCACATCGAGTCGACCAACGGCGAGAGCCAGGGCGTCGTGCCGTTCCTGAAGATGCACAACGACCAGCTGGTCGCGGTCAACCAGGGCGGCAAGCGCGCCGGCGCCGGCTGCGCCTACCTCGAGGTCTGGCACAACGACATCCGCGAGTTCCTCGAGCTGCGCCGCAACACCGGCGACGAGCGGCGACGCACACACGACATGAACACCGCCTGCTGGGTGCCGGACCTGTTCATGAAGCGCATGGAGGCGCGCGAGCAGTGGACGCTGTTCCGTTCCTCCGACGTGCCCGATCTGCACGAACTGTTTGGTGCCGCCTTCGAGGCCCGTTACATCGAGTACGAGGCGCGGGTCGCCGCCGGCGAGCTGTGGGGTGAGCGAATCGAGGCGATCGAGCTCTGGAAGCAGATGCTGCGCATGCTGTTCGAGACCGGCCATCCCTGGATCACCTTCAAGGACCCCTGCAACGTGCGCAGCCCCCAGGACCACGCCGGCGTCGTGCACTCCTCGAACCTCTGCACCGAGATCACCCTGAACACGGGCGTCGACGAGAGCGCCGTCTGCAACCTCGGCTCTGTGGTCATCGACCGCCACCTGACCGCGGACGGCGGGATCGACCATCTGAAGCTGCGCGAGACGGTGCGGGTCGCGGTACGTGCGCTCGACTGCGTGATCGACGTGACCTTCTACCCGACCGAGCCGACTCGGCTGGCGAACTCGCGCCACCGGCCGATCGGCCTGGGCGTGATGGGCCTGCAGTACGCGCTGTACCGCAAGGGGCTGGCGTTCGGCTCCGATGAGGCCCTCGCCTTCAGCGACGAGATGATGGAGGCGATCGCCTTCTATGCGTATGAGGCCTCGAGCGACCTGGCGGCGGAACGCGGGGCGTATTCGTCATATGCCGGATCGAAGTGGGACCGCGGCCTGCTGCCACCCGACACGGTCGAACTCCTGCAGGCCGAGCGCGGCGAGGCTGTGGAGGTGCAGCGCGGCGGGACCATGGATTGGGCGCCGCTGCGGGCCAAGATTGCGGCCCAGGGCATGCGCAACTCCAACGTGCTCGCGATCGCGCCGACGGCGACGATCTCCAACATCATGGGCACCTCGCCCTGCATCGAGCCGCTCTACAAGAACCTGTTCGCCAAGTCGAACATCTCGGGTGACTTCTTGGTGCTGAACCCGTTCCTGGTTCGCGACCTGAAGGCGCTGGGGCTGTGGAATGCGCCGCTGGCGGAGGAGATCAAGCGCCGCGACGGCGACATCAGCGAGATCGGGGCGATCCCGGACGAGATCCGTGAGCGCTACCGCACGGCCTTCCAGATCGACAGCTCATGGCTGATCAGGGCGGCAGCCCGGCGCCAGAAGTGGATCGACCAGTCGCAGTCGCTCAACCTCTTCCTCGCCGCCCCGGACATGAGGGCGCTCAGCCACATGTACCGCGCGGCCTGGCGGGCCGGACTGAAGACGACCTACTACCTGCGCACGCTGGGCGCCTCGGCGATCGAGAAGGCGACGGTCAGCGCGGCTGCGGCGGTGGCCGCCCCCGCGCCGGTTGCCCCCGCGCCGGTCGAGGAGGACTTCCCCGCATTGGACGCCGCCGCGGCCTGCTCGATCCTCAATGGCGAGAGCTGCGAGGCCTGCCAGTAACCACGAATGCAGACATGGCAGGGCTCAGGGCTGGTACGGCGGTGCGACGCCCCAGCCCCAGCGCGGCACCGGCGCGTGCTGCACGACCTCGGCCCCGGGTTGTGAGTTGTGCACGGCGATGCGTGATCCCCACTCCGCGTAGCCGATCAGCGCGGCCCGGAACTCGGGGTCGGACGGAAGCCCGACCTCATCGGCAGCGCGGCTGATCAGCGTGACGAAGCGCAGTCGTTGATCGGGAGTGATGCCCAGATCCTTGTGTCTGGCAAGCATCCGCTCGTAGCCACCGCGCTGCTCGGTGTAGGTCGTTGGTCCACCCATGACCTCCGCCCACCAGTCGGTCACATGCACGCGATGCGCGCGGCTCACGGTCCCGCCGAAGAGCTCGGCGATGTCGGGCGCCTCGCGCTCGATCAGATCGTAGAAGTGGTTCACCCAGCGCTCGAAGCCCTCGCGGCCCCCACCCCACTCATAGATCGTCGGGGTCGCACCCGCATTCGCACCCATGGAGCCAGACGATACCGGAGCCATCACGCCACCCTGCCGGCAAGCTCCTCGACCACGTGCAGGAGCTCGTCAACCTGCTCGGCGTTGGTGCGGAAGTTCATGAAGCAGACACGCAGGCAGGTCCTGCCGTCGACCTTGGCGGGCGCGAGGTATACGCGGCCGTCCTCCATGATCGCCCGTGAGAGCCGCAGGTTGTGCTCGTCGACGTCGCCATCGGATCGGTGCCGGAAGCAGACGACCGAGAGCGACGGCTCGTTGAGCAGTTCGAACTCGGGATTCGCCGCGAGCGCGGCGGCGAGTGAGCGAGCGTGTTCGGCGGTCATCTCGATCCAGCTCCGCAGCATCTCGGCGCCGTAGATGCGGAACGCCAGCCACAGCTTCAGCGAGCGCACGGGGCGCGAGTACTCGAGCGTGCGGTCCACGCCGTTGGCGGCGACGCCCGCGTGCAGCATGTAGCGCTCGTCGTGGGCGAAGGCCGCCTCGAGCGGCCCCTGGCGAGCGAGCATCACGAGGCTGCAGCTCTTCTGCACGCCCAACCATTTATGCGCGTCGATCGTCAGTGAGTCGGCGCGTTCTATGCCCTTGAAGCGTGGGGCGAGACTCGGCACGCCCGCGGCGGGGCCGCCGTAGGCGCCATCGACGTGCAGCCAGACGCCGAACTCGGCGCAGAGATCGGCGATCGCCGCGATCGGATCGATCGCCCCTGTGAGCGTCGTACCCGAGGTTGCGACCACCGCCACCGGGACCGCCCCGGCCTCGCGGTCGGCCGTGAGCGCCTCCCGCAGCGCGTCGACCCGCATGCGGCGGTACGCGTCGATCGGGATGCGTCGCAGCGCGCGGCTGCCCAGGCCGATCACCTCGACGGCGCGCGCGATCGAATGGTGTGACTCCTCCGAGCAATACACCGCGGCGGCCTGGCCTGAGACGCCCTCGTACCGGGACCCCGGCAACGCGTGCTCGCGCGCGGCGGTCAGCGCCGTCAGGTTGGAGGTCATGCCACCGCTGGTGAAGGCACCGTCGGTCATCGGATAACCGACGAACTCCGCGACCCAGCGGAGTGTCTGGTTCTCGAGCATCTCGGCGGCGCCGGCGGCAGCGGCGAGGTTGACGTCGTAGGCGTTGGCGAGCGCACCCGCCAGCACCCCCGCCTCGAGGCCGGTCGAACCGATGTAGGCGCAATACAGGGGCCGCGCCGGCGAGACGCTGGCGTCCAGCACGCTGGCGATGTCCGACAGTGAGGCCTCGGGGTCGCCGGGGGCGCTCGGCACCCCCTGCGAGAGGCGATCGATCAGTGCCTGGTGCAGCTGCGGCTCCTGCAGCCGCGGCTGGTCAAACGACGTCCAGGCGCTGCCCAGGTGCTCGGTCAGCAGCTCGAGCACGCGCTCGCGGTCGATCAGCTCAAGTGGATGCGGCGGCTCGGTCATGTTCCTCCTTAGATGGGGCCGCGTAACCCGTGCCGGGGTTGCGCGTGGCGTTGGCGGCGATCTCGACCGCCAGCCCGACAAACTCGTCGATGATCGGCTGCCTGATCTCGCGATGGACGGCCAGCACGAGCGTCGTCGGGGCGGCGTCATGCAGCGGCACGAACGCCACGTCAGGTCGCGCGAAGTAACGGGCGATGATCGCCGGGCACGTGTCGACGCCCTCGCCGCGGCCGATCAGATAGAGCCACTCCTCGAGGTTGTCGCCGACGTAGGCACTGATCTTCGGGCGGTGCCCAACCTCGTCGACCAGCATCCAGTAGTCGCGCCAGTCCTGCGGCGTTGCATCCGGTTGCGCGACGAACGTCTCGTGCGCCAGGTCGGCCGGTGTGACGAACTCGTTGCCCGCGAGTGGGTGGCCGCTCGGTAGCACGGCGACACGCGGCTCGCTGATCAGCGGGATCACCTCGAGGTCCTCCTCGTCCAGCGGCGCATACAGGAACGCGACGTCGACGCGGCCCTTGCGCAGGGCCGAGATCATCTCCGAGAACTCGATCGCGCGGACATCGAT
>DASZMI010000015.1:0-25349 GCA_035551915.1 Solirubrobacteraceae bacterium
ATGTCGATCACGGCCCCGAGCAACTGGCCCTGCTCGTAAGAGCTGCCGGGGTTTATGCACAACGTCTTGCCGAGCCGCTTGGTGCCGCGCGCCTCGTGGATGTGGCCGTGCAGCGAGAGCGCCGGCGCGAACCGCTCGATCGCCTCACGGACGGCCGTGGAGCCGACCGGCTTGACCGCGTGACCGGCGTCCTTGAGATCCATCTCCGCCGTCAGCTCCGGCGCGTCGTCCAGGCCTGTGCCGAAGGGCGGGCAGTGCAGGCTGAAGATCGTGCGCTCGGGCGAATTGGTGATCTGCTCCACCATCGCGCCGATGCGCTGCGCCAGTTGCGGCTCGTCCTCCTCACGGTAGGTGTCCCAGGGCGTGCGGTTGGCCCAGCCGCTCGAGACCATCTGATAGCCACCGAACTCGAGCACCCGTCCCTCGCCGAGCTCCACCGTCTTGGCGGCGAGGATCACTTCATCGACCTCGAGCTGGTCGTCGTTGCCGGGGCAGACGACGCAGCGAATGCCCGTGCCGGCCAGGCGCTCGTCGGCGAGCTCCATCCACTCGCGCACGGTTCCGAGCATGTGCTGATCGAACAGCGCATGCCAGCGGGCCTCGTCCTGGCTGAGCTCGGCGAGCTCGTCCGGATCGACGCGGAACGGGTAGTAGCCGCGGCGCTTGACGGCGTGCTCGAACTCCGCGACATGCTCCTCGCCGACCAGCGTCTCGCGGTTCTCGAGCAGGGTCGAGTGCCACGTGTCGCCACCGTCGTTGATGACCGGCACCAGCGCCTTGCCGGTCATGTCGCCGCCGAGGATGATCACGTCGGCCTGGTAGTGCTTGCCGGAGTTCAGGAACTTGCGCCAGCACGTCTCCGAGCCGTGCACGTCCGTGGCGAAGAAGATCCTCACCGCTGCACCTCCTCCGGCAGGTCGTACCAGCGCTTGCGCTCACCGATCCGGTCCCGCATCTTCCAGCCGCGGCTCTTGGGCTCCGCCTCGATCCGCGCCAGCAGCCGGCTCAGGCGGTCCTTGATCTGAGACTTCTTGTCCTCGGGCAACGCGTACTGGTCGACATGCGACTCGCAGCCCTCGAGGTTCCTGGTGATCGTGCGCCAGAGACCCCAGTCGCCCGCGCAGAGCTCGGCGACGCGGGTGCCGTTGACGGCGTCGCCGTCATGGTCGGCGATGTCATGTCCATGGAACAGCAGCACGGTGTCGCGGATGTCCTTCTCGTTGAGCTCGACGATCTGGAGCTTGGTCAGCAGCAGCTCGGCCAGCGGCACGGTGCGCTCGCCCGGCTTCAGCCGCTGCGACAGCGGGATCTCATGGCACATGCGGAAGGACCCCACGAAGACATCGACCTGGCGGCCGTTCTCCGTGTCATGGAACAGCAGCCGCTCCTTGCCGTTCATCGCGTTGAAGACGATCTGAGGTTCGTAGCCGGCGTCAGACAGCAGCTTTCCGGCCATCCCGCTGGCGCCCTTGGGCACGGCGAAGTCGAGGTCCTTGTACTCGCGGTCAAGCGCGGCCGGCACCTCGGGGGCGTGCAGCCGGACGGCGACCCCACCCAGCAGCGCGAAGGGCGCGTTCCGAGCGTGCGCGATCGCCAGCAGGCGCTCTCCCTCATCCACCAGGTCAGGAAGGATCGCGCTCACACAACCATCGCCTTGCAGCCTTCGGGCATGCCTTCTCTCCGGGTTAACAACACCTGACGGGGCTGTTATTAGACTTATATATCACCGTGCACCTCAGAGAATCAACACAGCTCCTGATTGGCGGCCGGTGGCGTGAGGCCGAGGGCGGCGCGATCGTCGAGGCGACCAGTCCGGCCACCGGCGAGAAGCTCGCCGGTGTCGCACAGGGCACCCGCGCCGACGCCGACGCCGCCGTGGCCGCGGCTGCCGCGGGCTTCCATGGCTGGGCCGCAGACACCGCCTTCGCGCGCGCCCGTGCGCTGCACCGGATCGCCGACGCATGCGCCGCTCGCAAGGACGAGCTGGCTCAGGCGGCCACGCTCGACCAGGGCAAGCCACTGAGCGAATCCCTCGACGAGGTCGATGAGCTGGTGGCGATGTGGCGCGGCGCCGCCGAGGACGGCGTGCGGCTCGAGGGCTCGATCCCAGCGAGCTCGAATCCCGGCAAGCGCGTGCTGGTGCTGCGCCGGCCGGTCGGGCCGGTGGCGGTCGTGACGCCGTGGAACTGGCCCTACACGATGCCTGCCGAGATCGTCGCCCCGGCGCTGGCGGTGGGCAACACGGTCGTGTGGACCCCCGCCCCGAGCACCGCCTACTGCTCGGCCCTGCTGGCGCAGTGCATCGCGCAGGCCGACCTGCCGCCGGGCGTCTTCAACTTCGTGACCGGGCCCGGGCCGGTGGTCGGTGACGAGCTCGTCGGGCACCCCGATGTGGCCGCCGTCGGCTTCATCGGCTCGACCGCCACAGGGCTGCGGATCGCGGCGCGCGCCGCCGGCAAGCGGCTGCTGCTCGAGATGGGCGGCAACGGGCCGCTGGTGGTGCTGGAGGACGCCGACCTCACGGCCGCGGCGGATGCGGCGGTGGTGGGCTGCTTCCTCTGCGCCGGGCAGAGCTGCACGGCCGGTGAGCGCATCCTCGTGCACGAGCGCGTGCGCGATGAGTTCGTCGCGCTGCTCGCCGCGCGCGTTCAGGAGGGCGTCCAGCTCGGCGATCCACTCCAGCGCGCCACCGTGCTCGGCCCGCTCAACAACGAGGGCGTCGCCGCCAAGATGGACGAGCACGTGGGCGATGCTGTCGCGCGCGGCGCAAGGGTGGTCGCCGGCGGCCAGCGGGCCGCCGGCTTCCCTACCGACCTCTACTGGCCCGCGACAGTGCTCGACGGTGTGCCGTCCGACGCCCTCGCTGCCACCGAGGAGACCTTCGGGCCGATCGCGCCCGTGATCCAGATCGACTCGCTCGAGCAGGCGATCGAGCTCACCAATGCCTCGCCCTACGGGCTGCTGGCCGCGATCTTCACGGCCGACATCGCGCGCGGGCTGCGCTTCGCCGACGAGGCGCGCACGGGGCTGGTCAACATCAACGAGACGACCAACTACTGGGAGAATCACCTGCCGTTCGGCGGGCGCGCCGGCAGCCTCAGCGGCGTCGGCAGGGTGGGCGGGCGCTACCCGTTCGATGCGCTGACCGATCTGCAGACGGTCGTGATCGGCTGAGCTTCGCCGAGCCCGGGCAGCGACAGAGGCAGCGGCCGCGGGGCAGCGGCAGCAGCCAGCTCAACCAGACAAATCGCTCGGCTCGCCGGCGATTCTTCCAAGGCTTCCCGAAAATCGCATGCCTTTAAGAGAAGCGGCGCACCGCCTGGCGATTCTTCCAACTAAGTGTCTGTCTGGAAATTAGCTGCCGGGATTTGACGAGTGGCTGGGCGTGGATGGGAAGACCGTCTCGCCAGGCGGGTACTGGTGGTACCTGCCGCGAGACGGGCGCCCCCGAGCCGCGTCCAGACG
Organism: Solirubrobacteraceae bacterium; assembly: GCA_035551915.1. Lineage (GTDB taxonomy): Bacteria > Actinomycetota > Thermoleophilia > Solirubrobacterales > Solirubrobacteraceae > Palsa-465. Next base: position 3,466 of record DASZMI010000015.1, read on the forward strand.
CCGTCAAAACCGCAGATAATTTTCGGACAGGCCCTAAAGCTGGTTCACACGTGGCGGTAGAACGGCACCTCGGTGAGCGGCTGAAGCGGGGTGTCGCCGCGGATCAGGTCGGCGGCCTTCTCGGCCAGCATCACGACCGGCGCGTAGATGTTGCCGTTGGTCACGTACGGCATCGAGGAGGCGTCGACCACGCGCAGGCCCTCGGTGCCGCGCACGCCAAGCGTCCCCGGATCGAGCACGTCGAGCTCGCCAAGACCCATCCGGCAGCTGCATGACGGATGCAGGGCGGTCTCGGCGTCACGCGCAACCCAGTCGAGGATCTGCTCGTCGGTCTGCACGGCCGCGCCGGGCGAGAGCTCGCCGTCGCTGAAGGGGTCGAAAGCGGGCTGCGTCAGGATCCTGCGCGCGGCCGCGATGGCCTCGAGCCACTCGCGCCGGTCCTGCCCGGTGGAGAGGTAGTTGAAGCGCAACTGCGGGTGCTTGCGCGGATTCACCGAGATGATCTTCACCGAACCGCGCGCGTCCGAGTACATCGGGCCGACGTGCACCTGGTAGCCGTGCCCATGCGGCGCCGAGCCGTCGTAGCGGATCGCCAGCGGCAGGAAGTGGAACATCAGGTTGGGGTAGGCGACCTCGCCGTCGCCGCGCACGAAGCCACCGGCCTCGAAGTGATTGGTGGCGCCCGGTCCGGAGCGGAACAGAAGCCATTGCAGGCCGACCTTGGGGCGGTTGCGGTACTTCATCGCGGGCGCGACCGAGACCGGCTGCTTTGAGGCGTACTGCACGTAGACCTCGAGGTGGTCCTGGAGGTTCTCGCCGACACCGGGCACGTCGGCCACGGCCTTGATGCCGAGCCGCCCGAGCTCCTGGGCGTTGCCGACCCCGGAGAGCTGCAGCAGCTGCGGTGAGTTGATCGCGCCGCCGCAGAGGATCACCTCGCCGGCGCTGACGCGCTGCGTGCCGCCGCTGCGGATCCCGCCGGTCGAGTACTCGACGCCGACCGCGCGCGTGCCCTCGAACAGCACCCTCGAGACCAGCGCGCGGCAGCGCACCTCCAGGTTCGGGCGCTTGATCGCCGGATGCAGGTAGGCGCGCGCGGAACTCAGCCGGCGGCCGCGGAAGATCGTGCGGTCGAAGGCGGCGAAGCCCTCCTGGCGGTAGCCGTTGACGTCGCTGGTGAGGTCGTAGCCGGCCTGCCGCACAGCCTCGAAGAAGGCTTTGAAGAGCGGATTGGTCGCGGGGCCGCGCTCGAGCTTCAAAGGCCCCTCGCCCCCGCGCCACTGGTCGGCACCGGCCAGGCAGGTCTCCATGCGCTTGAAGTAGGGCAGGCAGTGGGCGTAATCCCATTGATCGAGGCCGGGGTCCGCGCCCCAGCGCTCGAAGTCCATCGGGTTGCCGCGCTGGAAGATCATGCCGTTGATCGAGCTCGAGCCGCCCAGCACCCTGCCGCGCGCGTGGTAGATGCGGCGACCGTTCATGAACGGCTCCGGCTCGGACCGGTACCTCCAGTCGTAGAGGCGGTTGCCGATCGGGAACGAGAGCGCCGCCGGCATGTGGATGTAGAGGTCCCAGAGGTAGTCGGGACGGCCGGCCTCGAGCACCAGCACCCGGGTCGAGGGATCCTCCGATAGGCGCGCGGCCAGCACGCAGCCGGCGGCGCCGCCACCGACGATGACGTAGTCATAGCGGCCGCCGGGCTGGCCGCTCAAAGCACGCTCCGGATCTCGCTCTCGAAGGTGTCGACGTGCCCGGCGGCGATCGCGTAGGCGAGCTCGGGGCTGCGGTCGGCAATCGCCTGCAGCATCGCCTCGTGCTCGTGGACGCGCTGGAACAGATGCGGGAGCCGGTCGATCACGAGGTACCAGATGCGCAGCGACAGGTTGAAGTAGCGCTGCAGCGTGTCCTCGAGGAAGGGGTTGTCGGCGGCGCGGTAGATGAAGCGATGGATGCGCGTGTCGAGCTCCATCAGCGCCTTCATGTCGTCACCGCCGCGGCTCGCGCGCAGCTCCGCGATCAGCGCGGTCAGCTCCTCGCGGCCGGGGCCGGTCAGGCGCTCGGCGGCGAGCGCCGCGGCGCGTGCCTCGAGCACGGCGCGGACCTCGGTGATCTGCGCCAGGTCCTTGATGTTGATCTCCGAGGCGAAGGTCCCGCGGCGCGGGAACACCGTCACCAGGTTCTCGAGCGCGAGGCGCTTGATCGCCTCGCGGATCGGGGTGCGCCCCATCTCGAGCTCGCTGCCGAGTCGATCCTCATCGATTGGCTCGCCCGGCTTGATCTGCAGCGTGACCAGCCGATCGCGTAGCTCCTCGTATGCGCGATCGGCAAGCAGCGCGGGCGGCCCTGCCTGTACGTGCTGCCGCCCGAACGCTGATATATCACTCATAGATCTGGAGCTTATCCGCAGCGCGGCGCGAGTATCAATCCCCGAGCTCGATGCGGCGACGATCGACGAACTCCTTGAGCTCCTCCCGGATCCCGTCCTCAAGCGGCGGCGCCTCGTAGGAGTCGAGCTTCTCGCGCCAGATCTCGGAGGCGCGCGCGGCCGTGTCCTTGGCTCCGCGCCGGGTCCAGCGATCGAAGTTGTCGGTGCTCGACAGCAGCGGGCGGTAGAAGCACTCGCGGAAGCGCTCGAGCGTATGGGCGGCGCCAAGGAAGTGACCGCCGGGACCGACCTCGGTGTGCGCGTCCCAAGCCAGCGACGCCTCGTCGAACTCGATCGGCGTGAACTCGTGCTTGAGCTGACGCAGCAGCTCGACGTCGACGATGAACTTCTCGTAGCAGGAGACGAGCCCGCCCTCGAGCCAGCCGGCCGAGTGCATCACGAAGTTGGCGCCCGCCAGGAACGTCGGCAGGAACGTCATCAGCGACTCGTAGGCGGCCTGCGCATCGACCACGGTCGACGAGTTCAAAGCGCCGCCGCCGCGCCAGGGCAGGTTGAAGTGGCGCGCGATCTGGCCGGTGCAGAGCACGCCGATGCCCGACTCGGGCGTGCCGAACGAGGGCGAGCCCGACTGCATGTCGGTGTTCGACAGGAACGAGCCGAAGACCACCGGGCAGCCGGGGCGGATCAGCTGCGTCAGCGCGATCCCGGCCAGCGCCTCGGCCATCTGCTGCGTGAGCGTGGCCGGCAGCGACACCGGCGACATCGCGCCCATCAGCAGGAACGGGGTGACGACCACGGCCTGGTTGGCCTTCACGTACTCGAACATCGCCGAGAGCATGCGATCGTCGTAGCGCAGCGGCGAGTTGACGTTGATCAGGCTGATCGAGACGGGAGCCTTCTCGATGTTCTCCCGCCCACCGAAGAGAATCTCACCCATGCGGACCGTGTCGGCGGCGTTCGGCCCGCTGGTGACCGAGCCCATGTAGGGCTTGTCGCTCAGCGTCTGCAGCGCGTAGACCATGTCGAGGTGGCGCGAGTCCAGCGGCCGGTCCTCGGGCTCGCAGATCGTGCCGCCCGGTGAGTCGAGCTCGCCGAACACCTGCGAGAGCTTCACGAGGTTCTCGAAGTCGGCCATCTTGGCGTCGCGGCGGACGTCGCCCTCGCGGATGAACGGGCACCCATACACGGGCGCGAACGCCATGTTGTTGCCGCCGACCGTCAGCGAGTGCGCGGGGTTGCGGGCCTGCAGCTCGAACTCAGCAGGAGCCTTGGCGACCTGTTCGAGGATGAAGTCGGGGTCGAAGCGGACGCGATTCTCGTCCTCGACGGTCTGGCCGGCTGCACGGAACAGCTCGACGGCCTCGGGGAGCAGGAACTCGATTCCGATCTCGGAGACGATCCGGCGCCAGCCGCGATCGAGGACCTCGAGCGCGTCCTCGCTGAGGATCTCATAGCGGGGCATTGAGTTGACGAACATGGTTGGGCGCGTATCCTAATGGCCGTGGAACAAGAGTTTCAAGTTTCCTCCGAGAGCGCTCCGAGCGCAAGTGGAATCACGGCGGTCGACCGTGGCGCCGACCTGCTGGTGCGCGTGCTGGAGGCCGAGGAGCCGATGGCGCTGACCGAGCTGGCGAGCGCCGCCGGACTGCCCAAGAGCACCGCCTCGCGACTGCTGTCTGCGTTGGAACGACGCGGCTTGGTCGAGCAGGACGGCGAGCGTGGGCGCCTGCGCCCCGGTCCCGCGATCCTGCGCGTGGCCGAGCGCGGGATGCTCGAGCGGAATTTGGTGGAGATGGCGCGTCCGGCACTGCTGACGATCTCGAAGCTGAGCGGCGAGACAGTGAATTTGGCGGTACCCGGAGCCGGCGGCGTCGAGCACCTGCTGCAGGAGGATGGGCGTCACTTCCTCGGCGCCGGCCAGTGGGTCGGGCGCACGGTCGACTTTCACTGCAGCGCCAACGGCAAGGTGTTCCTGGCCTTTGGGCGCGCGCTTGCGCCCGCTGGCGCACGCGCGCTAACTGCGCACGCGCCGGCGACGATAACGGACCCGGCCGTGCTGCGGATCGAGCTCGAGCGCGTCCGCTGGGATGGGTTCGCGGCCGCGGTCGACGAGCTCGAGACGGGGCTCGCGGCGATCGCGGCGCCGGTGCGCGGCGCCAGCGGTGAGGTCGTGGCTGCTTTGAGCGTGACCGGGCCGACGGTGCGGATGACGCCGAACAGGATCAAGGACCTGTGCGCGGCACTGGTCGAGGAGTCGGACCGGCTGAGCGCCCGGCTCGGATACATCGATGGAGTCGAGGGAGGAGCACACGCGGCATGACCGACGAAGAGATTCTGCAACTGCTGTACGAGGAGACGCTGAGCGGCAACGCACCGGTCGTCGCCGGCGGCGTCAACGACGGGCTCGCGCAGGGCATGGCCCCCGAGACGATGCTGTTCGACGCGCTGATCCCGTCGCTGGAGGAGGTCGGCGCGCGCTTCGAGCGGGGCGACTACTTCGTCCCGGAGATGCTGATCGCGGCCCGCGCCATGCAGGGCGCGCTGGACATCCTGCGGCCGCTGCTGGCAGACAACGACGCCGCCCAGATCGGGACCTTCCTGATGGGCACCGTCAAGGGTGACGTGCACGACATCGGCAAGAACCTCTGCAACATCATGCTCGAGGGCGCCGGCTTCAACGTGATCGACCTCGGCGTCAACGTCGCGCCCGAGACCTTCATCCAGCAGATCGAGGAGCACAACCCCGACGTCGTCGGCTTCTCGGCATTCCTGACCACGACGATGCCGATGTTCAAGGCCAACATCAACGCGCTCGAGAAGGCGGGGATGCGCGAGCGCGTGATCGTGATGGTCGGCGGCGCGCCGGTCACGCAGGAGTACGCCGACGCGGTCGGTGCCGATGGCTTCGCGGCCGACGCCTCGACCGCCGTCAAGAAGGCCAAGGAGCTGATCGAGCTGCGTCGCCAGAAGGTGCTCGTCTAATGGATACGGTCCTGCGTTCGCGGTCAAAGACCGTGACCATCGGCAGCGACAAGCCGTTCTGCATCATCGGCGAGCGCATCAATCCGACTGGCCGCAAGCTCTTTGCGCAGGAGCTGCGTGGCGGCGATCTCTCGACGGTCGAGGTCGACGCGCTGGCCCAGGTCGCGGCCGGTGCCGACATGCTCGACGTCAACGCGGGTATCCCGATGGTCGACGAGGCCGAGCTGCTGGCGCAGATGCTGCGCAGGGTCCAGGACACGGTCGAGGTGCCGATCTGCATCGACTCGTCGGTGATCGAGGCACTCGAGGCTGGACTGGCCGCCTACGAGGGTCGCGCGCTCGTGAACTCAGTGACCGCCGAGGACGAGCGCCTGGAGGCGGTGCTACCGCTGGTCGCAAAGTACGACGCGGCCGTGATCGGCCTGACCAACGACGAGACCGGCATTCCCACAACGGCCGAGGAGCGGCTGCGTCACGCGCGCAAGATCGTCAGCGTCGCCCAGGACTACGGGATCAAACCCGAGGACGTGGTGATCGACCCGCTGGCGATGCCGGTCGGTGCCGACACCGAGCTGGCGTTGGCGACGTTCGCGGCAATGCGCATGATCCGCGATGAGCTCGGCGTGAACATGTGCGTCGGCGCCTCCAACGTCTCCTTCGGCCTGCCAGACCGGCACACGCTGAACGCCGCCTTCCTGCCGATCGCGATGGCGGCCGGCCTGACCTCGGCGATCATGTCGACGGCCGAGGTCTGCGTGCGCAGCGCGCGTGCCTCCGACCTGCTGCTCGGGCACGACGAGTGGGGCGCCAGCTGGATCGCCGCGCATCGCGCTCGCAAGGCCGAGGCCGAGGCGCAGGGGGCCGAGGCGCAGGGGGCCGCCGCCTCGTGAGCGGCGCGGCACAGCAGCGAGCGGCTCGCAAGCGCGACACGCTGCGTGCCGTCGAGGATGAGCTCGTCGAGCCGGGTGACGGCTCCGAGCGCGTGCGCCTGAAGTTCCTGCCCGACGGCGCCGAGTTCCGAGTGCCGAGTGGCACGCCCGTGTTCGACGCCGCCAGCTGGAACGGGATCGCGATCGACTCGACCTGCGGCGGCTACGGCACCTGCAAGAAGTGCAAGGTGCGGGTCGTCTCCGGAGATCTGCCTGTCGGCTCGGTCGACCCGCGCGCCTTCACGGCTGCCGAGCTCGAGGACGGCTGGCGGCTGGCCTGCCGCGCGATGGCGCGCGAGGACCTGGTCGTCGAGGTGCCGCCGCTGCAGACGCGGCCCAAGGCCGCGCTGGCCGGGGTCGGCCGCCACGTGATCCTGCGCCCGTCGGTGCAGAAGCGCCACGTGGTGCTGGAGGAACCCACGCTGGAGGATCAGCGCCCCGACCTCAGGCGGCTGCTCGACGCGATCGACGACCTCGAGCCGAGCGCCTCGATCGAGCTGCTGCGGGTGTTGGGCGGGGTCCTGCGCGCCTCGAACTTCGACGTCACCGCGGTGGTCGTCGACGAGGAGCTGATCGATGTCGAGCCCGGCGACACGACCGCGCGCCGCTTCGCGATCGCCTTCGATCTCGGCACCACGACGGTGGTGGCGACGTTGCTCGACCTCGACTCCGGCCAGCCGGCTGCGGTGCGCTCGATGCTCAACCGCCAGCAGCCGTTCGGCGCCGACGTGATCACGCGGGTATCGGCGACGATGATGGACGAGGCCGCGCTCGGGAAGCTGCAGGAGCACGCACATGCGACCTTCGCCGAGCTCACCGCCGAGGTCTGTGAGGATGCCGGCGTCGAGCCGCGCGAGATCTATGAGATCACCGTCTGCGGCAACCAGACGATGATGCAGATGGCGCTCGGCATCGACCCCGAGCCGCTCTCGATGGCGCCGTTCGTCGTCTCCACCAACAGCTTCCCCGCAACACGCGCCTCGGACTTCGGCGTTCCCGTGCACCCGCGTGCACACGCCTTCGTGTTCCCCTCGCTGGGGGCCTACGTCGGTGGCGACATCGTCGCCGGGATGCTCGCCACCGGCATGACCCGCGACCAGCGGCTGCGGCTGTTCATCGATGTCGGCACCAACTCGGAGATCGCGCTCGGCTCCAACGAGCGCGTGCTGGCGACGGCCGCGCCTGCCGGGCCGGCGTTTGAGGCGGCGCAGATCCGCTGCGGCATGCGCGCCGCCGACGGCGCGATCGAAGGGGTGAAGATCGACGGTGACGGGCTGCGCCTGCAGGTGATCGGTGACGTCGAGCCGGTCGGGCTCTGCGGCTCCGGTGTGGTCGACGTCGTCGCCGAGCTGGTGCACAACGGGCTGCTCGATCACTCCGGACGCTTCGCCGAGGTGCAGGCGGTAGCCGAATCGGGACGGCCGGCGCTCGCCGAGCGCTTCGCGATGATCGGCAAGGAGCGGGTGTTCGTTCTGGCGCCGCGCGGCTCCTCGGTCGAGGAGTCGGTGTTCATCTCGCAGCGCGACGTGCGCGAGCTGCAGTTCGCCAAGGCATCGATCGCGACCGGCTGGCAGCTCCTGCTGCGGGACCTCGGGATCGAGGCGGGTGAGATCCAGCAGGTGCTGCTGGCGGGCAGCTTCGGCGCCTATCTGACGCCGCTCAGCGCCGTCCGCATCGGGCTCGTGCCGAAGCTGGCGCTGCCGCGAATCATCTCCGCCGGGAATGTCGCCGGTGAGGGTGCGAAGATCGCGGCACTGTCAGCGCGCGAACGGGCGGAGGCGGACGCGATCCTCAGGGAGGTCGAGTACGTCGAGCTGTCCGGGCGCTCGGACTTCAACGATCTGTTCATCGACCAGTTGGCGTTTCCAGGATGAGTGGTGCTTTGGGATGAGTGGTGCTTTGCAGAGTCGCGGTGGCGCGGGAGCGCGAGGCATCTAGTGTCGCGGGTGGCGGTGATCGCCTGCGGAGCGCTCGCGCTGGATGTGCGGGCGATCGCACGGCGCCGCGGCTGGGAGGTCGACCTCTATCCGGTTCCGGCTCCGCTGCACAACCGGCCCGAGCAGATTCCCGACGCCATCGCCGCCGAGATCGAGCGGCTCGACGGCGAGTACGAGCGAGTAGCGGTGGCGTATGGCGACTGCGGCACCTATGGCGCCCTCGATCGGCTGCTCGCGCAGCGCCGGATCGCACGACTCGAAGGCGAGAACTGCTACGACGTGCTGGCGCGTGACGAGGTCCAGACCGCCATGCGCGAGCAGCCCGGAACGTACCTGCTCACCGACTTCCTGGCGCGCACGTTCGAGCACACGGTGATTCGCGAGCTCGGCCTCGATCGCCACCCCGAGCTGCTGAGTGACTACTTCCGCCACTACACGCGCGTGCTGTGGCTGGCACAGCGCCAGACACCCGAGAACAGGGCGGCCGCCGAGCGTGCCGCGGCCCGGCTGGGGCTGCCACTCGAGGTGCTCACCGTCGGCAATGCGGGGCTCGAGCGAGCGCTGGAGCGCCTGGTCGTGCCTGTCGCACGCGCAGCGGCCTGACACGCGCAGCGGCCTGAATCAGAGCTTCAGCAGCTTCGCGCCGCGCAGCAGGTCGCGGTTGCCGCGGCGATCGCTCAGGGTCGCCGCAGCGAGCCGGCGCTTTGAGACGCGCTCATGGTGGGCCGCCCGCTTGAGGTCCCTGGCGAGGACCGTATTGGAGTCGACGATCAGGGTCAGCCCCCTGACGACGTCCGCCTTACCCCTCCTGCCGCTTCGACTCGAGGCCGGCTCCCGCCTCAGCCTGCGCCTGAGCGAGCCGAGGTTTCGGTCCTGCGACTCGATCGCCCTGATCAGCACGGAGGGCGAGTGCGTTCTCTGCGCCCGCAGGCTGGCGGCGCGGATCTTCAGCTGCGAGGCCTTGATCCTGGGGAGGTCACGCCTGAGGCTTGTGCGGAGGGTGGCGTCGCTCGCCTGCGCTGCGGCAACCGGACCGGCCGCGATCCCGGCCAGGACCAGCGAAACCGCTGCGATGCGACGAGTCAGGGCAAGCATGGAGGACTCATTCGGTCTCGGTCGGGTCGGTGACTCACTCTGTGGCTACCCGCACGCGGTCGCATGCGGCTCGCCAAGTGTGCGGCGTCAACCGCGAGGACACCGCATCTCCCAGGGCATGGAGCTGCTGGCGCCGGTCATCTCCCGGGCATGGCGCTGCCGGCGCCGGGCACGGCGCGGCCGGCGCGAGCCTCAGGGCACGACCCGCGCACCGAGCGAACGGAGCTCATCGAGCGCACGCTCGCCATCGCCCGGCCGCACGTCGACCGCGCGCGTCGCCGACGTGTCGACGGTGACTAGGAGGCCGTCCCGGAGCGCGTCGCGGGCCGTGTTCAGCACGCAATAGTCGGTCGCCAGACCGACGACGGTGACGGCGGTGATGCCCTCCTCGCGCAGCAGCTGCGTGAGCTCCGCCGACTCGAAGGCCGAGTACCCGTCACTGTCGGAGCTCTGGCCCTTGTCGATGATCGCGTCGACCCGGTCGGTCTGCAACGCAGGATGCAGCTGCGCGCCGTCGGTGTTCTGGACGCAGTGGCTCGGCCAGGGGCCGCCCTGCTCTACGAACGATCCATGGTCGGCGGGATGCCAGTCACGCGTGGCGATCACCGCCGCGTAGCGCGCGTCCCGCGCGAGCTCGTTCAGCCGCGGCGCGATCTCATCGCCATGGGGCACGGAGAGCGCCCCCGCCGGCGGCGTGAAGTCGCGCTGGAAGTCGACGATGATCAGTGCCTCGGGCATTGGTTACACGATACGAAGCCTCTGCCCCTGCTCCGGACGGCGGCCCGGGCGCAACTGCCGCCACGCCGCCGGGCGACCAGCGGTCGCCCGATGCGCCGGACACAAGCGTCGCCGGGCATCACGCGGCTCGGCGAAGCCCGGCATGACGTGCACATTCAGACGATCCGTACCGGCGCTTGGCGAATCTTCCAAATAAGACCCGAAAAACCCTCCGATTCCGCAGAATCAGACGGTAAGGTCGCGATTTGTCGGTTTGAGCACGCTCACACACCCACCGGACCACGGCACCGCTGGAAGCGCCGATTTTGCGGGTCAAGGCGGGTCAAGGCGGGTCAAGGCGAGGTCAAGGCGAGGTCAAGGCGAGGTCAAGATGGGATTCAGGCCCTGGCCCTGTACATGAGGCCCCGATTCGTGTTAGCGTTCACATTCCGCCCGCCGGTGGCCGACGGCCTGGGCGTCACCGTGGTTGCGGCGGGTCCCAACACCAGGTTTGGGAGCCACAACGTGGAGACAAGAGGAGAGATGGATGCAGGTCGGCACTGATGAACTTGAATGCTGGTTTCTGACCGGAAGCCAGCACCTGTACGGGGAGGAGACGCTTCGGCAGGTCGCGGCGCAGAGCGCCGAGATTGTGCGCCAGCTGGATGGCGCCCCCGAGATCCCCGTGAAGATCGTCCCGAAGCCGGTATTGACCGGCTCGGATGAGATCCGGGACGTATGCCTGGCGGCCAACCGGGCGGCCAATTGCATCGGCGTGATCGCCTGGATGCACACGTTCTCCCCGGCCAAGGCGTGGATCGCGGGACTGGAGGCGCTACAGCAGCCACTGCTTCACCTTCACACCCAGGCCAACCGCTCGCTGCCGTGGGGCACGATCGACATGGACTTCATGAACCTCAACCAGTCCGCGCACGGCGACCGCGAGTTCGGCTACATCTGCACCCGCCTCGGAATCCGCCGCAAGGTCGTGGCCGGGCACGTGAGCGACCCCGCCACCCGCACACGGATCGCGTCATGGCTGTCCGCCGCCGCCGGCTGGCGCAGCTCGCGCGGCCTGCGGATCGCGCGCTTCGGCGACAACATGCGCGACGTCGCCGTGACCGACGGCGACCGCGTCGAGGCGCAGCGCACGTTTGGCTGGTCGATCCAGGGGCACAGCATCAACGACCTCACGGAGGCCGTGCGCGCCGCGCCGGCCGACACGGTCGACGCGATTGTCGCCGAGTACGAGCAGGCGTATGACGTCGTGCCCGCGCTGCGAGCCGGTGGCGAGCGGCACGAGTCGCTGCGCGTCGCCGCGCAGATCGAAGCAGGCCTGCGGAGCTTCCTGAAAGAAGGGCACTTCTCCGCCTTCACGACCAACTTCCAGGACCTCGGGGCGCTCGAGCAGCTCCCCGGCATCGCACCCCAGCGTCTGATGGCCGACGGCTATGGATTCGGCGCCGAGGGCGACTGGAAGACCAGCGCGCTGCTGCGCGTGATGAAGGTGATGGGCGCCGGCCGCCCCGGCGGCACTTCGTTCATGGAGGACTACACCTACCACTTCGGACCGGGTGATCCCCTGATCCTCGGGTCGCACATGCTCGAGATCTGCCCGACAATCAGTTCCGGTCGGGCGAGCTGTGAGATCCACCCGCTCGGGATCGGCAACCGAGAAGATCCCGTGAGGCTCGTGTTCGACGCTGACCCCGGGCCCGGCTTCGTCGTCGGCATCCTCGACCTCGGCGACCGCTTCCGGCTGGTCGCCAACACAATCGAGATCGTGCCCCCGGTCGAGCCGCTGCCGAACCTGCCGGTCGCGCGCGCCGCCTGGAAACCAACGCCCAGCCTGTCGACATCGGCCGAATGCTGGATCACAGCCGGCGGTCCACACCACACGATCCTCACCACACAGATCGAACGCGAGGCACTCGAGGATCTGGCGGCGATCGCCGGCGTCGAGCTCGCCTGGATCGACGACGCCAGCACGACCGCCGAGTTCGCACGCGAGCTCGACTGGAACACCGCCTACCACCGGCTCGCGCCGCGATGAGCATCACCGACGTCCCACTCTCGATCGGCATCGACTACGGCACGCTCTCCGGGCGCGTGCTGATCCTCGACCTCGTGACCGGCGCCGAGCTCGCCGGGGTCGACGTCCCCTACAACCATGGGGCGATCGAGGACAGGCTCCCGGGCAGCGGCGAGCAGCTGGCGCCTGACTGGTCGCTCCAGCACCCGCTCGACTACGTGGACGTCGTCGAGCGCGGGATTCCGCAGGCGCTCTCGCAGGCCGGGGTCGATCCGGCGCGCGTGCTCGGGATCGGGGTCGACTTCACCTCCTGCACCGTGATGCCCACCGCCGTGGACGGGACCCCGCTATGCGTCACCGATGAGTGGCGAGCGCACCCGCACGCGTGGCCGAAGCTCTGGAAGCATCACGCGGCGCAGTCGCACGCCGACCGCCTGACCGAGCTCGCGCAGGCGCGCGGCGAATCATTCCTCGCCCGCTACGGCGGCCGCATCTCCTCGGAGTGGTACTTCCCCAAGCTGCTGCAGGTATATGAGGAGGATCGCGAGGTCTACGACGCCGCGGCGACGTTCATCGAGGCGACCGACTGGATCGTGTGGCAGCTGACGGGCAGCGAGCGACGCTGCAGCTGCGCGGTCGGGTACAAAGCCTTCTGGTCCCCGGATCACGGCCTGCCGCCGGCCGCCTACTTCGATGCGGTGTCACCAGGGTTCTCGCATTCGATCGAGAAGCTGGGTGGAGACTTCGCCCCGCTCGGGACCTGCGCCGGCACGCTGCGTGCCGATCTCGCCGAGCGGCTGGGGCTGCGCTCCGACGTCGCAGTGGCGGTCGGCAACGTCGACTCCTTCGTCTCCGTGCCGGGCGCGGGTGTCGAACGACAGGGCACGCTCGTGACCGTGGTCGGGACCTCGATCTGTGACATGGTCGTGCACGAGGATGAGATCCTGCTGCCGGGCATCACCGGCGTTCAGCGCGACGGCATCCTCCCCGGCCTGTACGGCTACGAGGCCGGCCAGCCGGCCGTCGGCGACATGCTCGCCTGGTACGTCGGCAACCTGCTCGGCGCCGTGCCCGGCGACCGCGCGGGGCGCCACGACGCACTCGAGTCGGCCGCAGCCGAACTGGCCCCCGGTTCGACCGGACTGGTCGCCCTCAACTGGTTCAACGGCAACCGCTCGATCCTCGCCGACGCCGACCTGTCCGGAGTGATCGCCGGGCTCACACTCTCGACGACGCCCGCGGAGATCTACCGCGCGCTGCTCGAGTCGATCGCCTTCGCCGCACGGCGGATCGTCGAGAACTTCACCGAACACGGGCTGACCATCGAGCGGCTGGTCGCGTGCGGAGGCATCGCCGAGAAGAGCCCTGTACTGATGCAGATGTTCGCCGACATCACTGGGCGTCCAGTGCACGTACCGGCCTCCTCGCAGATCCCCGCGCGCGGTGCCGCCATGTTCGGCGCGGTCGCGGCAGGCACCAGCGGACTGCACCCCGGCGGGTTCCAGGACATCGCCCACGCGGTCGAGCGATTGCGCCCGGAGATCGCGCACTCCTACACGCCAGACGCCGCCGCGACCGAGATCTACGACCGCGTCTACGCGGCCTACCGCGGGCTCCATGACGCGCTCGGGCGCGAGCACGTGGACTGGCTCCATAGCCTCAAGCAGCTCAGGCGGGACTCCAGGGAGCTCAACATGGAGACCGCAGGCGAGCCGATCGCGTGACACTTCACGGACGCATAACATTGCGACGTGGCAGCTATGCAACCTGACGGGGGTGAACGACCTCCTGCAATGACCGACGTCGCCAAGGCGGCGGCGGTTTCGCATCAGACGGTCTCGCGGGTGCTCAACGATCACCCGAACGTGCGCCCGGCGACCCGGGCGCGTGTGCTCGCCGCAATCGAGGAACTCGGCTACCGGCCGAACCTCGCGGCGCGGGCACTCGCCAGCGGGCGCTCCAGCCAGCTCGGGCTGGTGACGATGAACACCACGCTGCTCGGCCCGATCGCGACGCTCTATGCCGTCGAGCAGGCGGCACGCAGCGCCGGTTACTCGGTCTCGGTCACGAGCGTGCGCTCAATCGACCGTCACTCACTCAGCGAGTCCGTGACCCGGCTGGTGCAGCAGTCGGTGGCCGGCGTGATCATCATCGCCCCGGTCGCCAGCCGTGACTCGGCGCTCGACGCGCTTCCGGCCGAGCTGCCGGCCGTCGTCGTCGAGGCCGATCCCGGCTCGTCGATCTCAGCGGTGACGGTCGACTCGCAGCTTGGCGCGTCGCTGGCCACCAGGCATCTGCTCGAGCTCGGGCACAAGACCGTGTTCCACATATCGGGACCTCGAGACTGGATCGAGGCGCAGCAGCGCATTGTCGGCTGGCGCCACACGCTCGAGCAGGCTGGCGCGCCGGTTCCCGAGGTCATCTTCGGAGATTGGTCGGCGCAGGCCGGGTACGACGCCGGCCGTGTGGTTGGGCAGCTACCGGAGGCGACTGCCGTGTTCGCGGCCAATGACAACATGGCGCTGGGACTGCTGCGTGCACTCAGCGAGCAGGGCCGCTCGGTCCCGGGCGATATCAGCGTCGTCGGCTTTGACGACATCGCCGAGGCCGGCTTCTTCACACCGCCGCTGACCTCGATCCGCCAGGACTTCTCCGAGATGGGCCGGCGCAGCGTCGAGCTCGTCCTGCGTCAGGTGGAGACCGGCGCGCGCAGCGTCGAGCACATCACGCTGGCGCCGGAGATGGTGCTGCGCGAGAGCACGGCCCCGCCGCGCTAGGTCCGCTGCTCGCAGCAAAGGCCGCCTCAGCGGCCGGTCTTCGTCAGCGACAAACCCCGGGGAGCGCGACAGCTCTCCCTCCTTCCCAAGCCCATCTGGCACCAGCTTTCTAGATCAGCCGGCCCGCCCGCGCAGGCGCTGCACCGTCCCGAGAGCATCAGGGACGGTGCCGCGCTCGCTGCGCAACAGCTCTCTAATTCACGTCCTCCGGGGGGACGTGGGAGGCGGCTTTGACTTCCGCCACCCGTCGCACTCGCTTACCCGAGCGCTCGAGCCGGATCACCCGCAGGCGGTCGACGACGATCGCGAACAGCAGCACTGCGCCGACCACCATCGATTGGTAGTAGGTGTTGACGTTGACCGCCACCAGCCCGTCTCGCAGCACGACCAGCAGCGCCGCGCCGGCGACCACGCCGATCATCCGTCCCTGGCCACCGATCAGGCTGACGCCACCGATCACGCATGACGCGATCGCGATCAGCTCCCAGCCGGACACACTGTCCGCCGTGCCGGAGGTCAGATGCGAGGCGACGATGATGCCGACGACACCCGCGCAGGCGCCGCTGATCATGTAGACGACGGTGATGCGCCGCCTTACCGGGATGCCGGCCAGGCGCGCGGCCTCGGCGTTGCCACCGACAGCGTAGATCTGCCTGCCGATGTAGGTGCGCTCGAGCACGAACCAGGCCCCAATGGCGATCACGAGCAGCACGATCACGGCGATCGGGACGCCCGCGACTGTCGAGCCGACGATGCTCAGGAACACGCTCGAGGTGACCGGGATCGGATTTGGCGCGAGCGCCTCATCGGCGCCCGCAGCGAAGATGAACGTGAACAGCGTGACGACGAACGGCGCCACGCCCAATCGCGTGATCAGCAGACCGTGCCCGAGGCCCCATAGCGCGCCGCAGACGATCACGAGAAGGAACGTCAGAAACACTGGAATGTGCAGTGAGACGTTCATCCAGGCCGCGACCACGGCGAACAACGCCGTCAGCGATCCAACACCGAGGTCGATGCCGCCGGTGATGATGCAGAACGATTCTCCGATCGCGAGGATGGCGAAGCCCGATAGGTCGACGCCGAGGTTCTGAAGCTCGGCTCCGCTGGAGAAGTCGGAGTTGATCGACGTGAAGATCGCAAACGACGCGATCACTGCGACGACGATCCCGATCTCAGGCGTGTCGACGAGCAACCGCCGTAGGCGCGCGAGCGGGGTGTTGCTGACGGCGACGGCCTGTTCGGCCTCCTGAATCTGGACTGACGTAGTGGTGCTCATGCCGGCACCCGATCAACGGCCGCGGCGGCGATGATCGCCTCCTTGGAGAACTCGGAACGATCGAACTCCGCAGTGATCATTCCGTTTCGCATTACGACTATCCGGTGACAGATGCTCAACAGCTCCTCCAGCTCTGACGATGCGGCGAGGATCCCCATGCCGTCACGACGCTGCTCGTCGATCAGGCGGTAGATCTCGGCCTTGGCTCCGACATCCACGCCGCGCGTGGGCTCATCCAGCAACAGCAGGTGCGGCCTGGCGGCCATCCAGCGGCCGAAGATCAGGCGCTGTTGGTTGCCGCCCGACAGGGATCGGGCCGGTTGCTCGGGTGTCTGGCAGACGACTCGCGCCGAAGCGATGATCTCGCGGCTCTTGCTGCGATCGGCGCGCGGCGTCAGCACCAGGCCCCGGCGCGCGATCCGTCGCAGCACGACCAGCGTGCCGTTCCAGCGCAGCGAGGAGTCGACCAGCAGACCCTGGACCTTGCGGTCCTCAGGGATCAGGGCGACACCGGCGTTGACCGCATCGGCGGTGTCGCGCGGCCGGTAGGTCTTGCCCGCCAGGTTCATCGTGCCGCCGCTCGACGGGATCGAGCCCATCAGCACGTGCAGCAGCCGGCTGCGCCCCGAACCCATCAGACCCGCCACGCCGACAACCTCGCCGGCCTTGACGGTGAGGTTGATCGGGCCCAGGCCCTCGGCCTCCAGCGCCTGCGCCCGCATCACCAGCGGAGCTTCAGCCTCGGGACGATCAAGCTGTTCGGCATTGGCCAGCTCGTGTCCGACCATCTCACGCACGATCCGCTCCTCGGTGGCGACCTCGGGTGCGAGGTCGGCCACGAGCCGGCCGTTGCGCAGCACGACGATGCGGTCGGCGACATCGCGGACCTCGTTGAGGCGGTGCCCGACGAAGATGACCACGCCACCCGATGCGGCGTGGCTGCGGGCGATCTGAAGAACACGCTCGGACTCGGTCGGGCCGAGCGCCGAGGTCGGCTCGTCAAGGATCAGGACGCGCGGCTCGCGGCCGAGCGCCTTGGCGATCTCAATCAGCTGGCGCTGCGCAACGGCGAGTGAGTCGACGCGCCGGCGCAGCGGCACCTCGAGCCCGACGCGGGCGAGCATCGTTTGCGCGGCGGCATCCATCGCCCGCCAGTCGACGAGGAAGCGGCGGGTACCGGGCTTCTGGCCGAGCAGCAGGTTCTCTGCGACCGACAGCTGGCCGACAAGAGGAAACTCCTGAGAGACCATCGTGATCCCGAGCTCCTGGGCGGCGTGAGTGCCGGCGCCGTCGAGCTCGTGACCGGCGACGCGGACAGTACCGGCGTCGGGCTGCACGGCACCCGCGATGATGCCCATCATCGTCGACTTGCCGGCTCCGTTCTCGCCGACGAGGGCGACTACCTCGCCCCCGCGGAAGACCAGTCTGGGGACGTCGAGGACGGTCACCGGCCCGTACGTCTTGCGGACGCCGGTGAGGACAAGGTCCCCACCGGCGCCCGCCGCGACAGGCTGCGATTGATCAGAAAGCACTGATCGTCTTGTTGTAGGCCACGTCCTGCGCGAGGTTGGCCTTGGTCAGCGTGCCGACGCCGGTGCTGATCTGGCCGTCCGTCTCGAACGGCTTGATCAGAGCGGCGGTCTTGGATGCGCCGAGAGCCTTCATCGCCGCCGTGATGTAGGTCCCGAGGTAACCCTGCATGAAGGGCTGCTGGATGATCGATGCGCTCACGGTTCCGTTCTGGAGACCCGCGATCGTACCCGGCTCGTTGTCATCGGCGATCACGTGGATCTTGCCGGTGTCGCCCTTGGCCTTGACCGCGACCGACGCCGCCGGACCGTCGTATGAGTAGACCCCATAGATGCCCTTGAGGTTCGGGTTGCCGGCGATCACGCTGTCGGCGTTGCTGGCCGCCGTGGCCGCGCTGCCGTTGTCGTTCTGGACCGTTGACACGGTGATCTTCGACCCCTTCAGCGCCGCCTTGAAGCCGGCGATGCGCTGCAGCGAGTTGGTGGCGGTGCTCGAACCCTCGAGAATGGCGACGTCGCCACCGTGCGGGAGTGCCTTCTTCATCGCCTCACCGGCAGCCTCGCCGGCAGCGGTGTTGGGGGTGCCGACGTAAACGAACGTCTTGGCGTTCTTGGCCGGCACCGGCGAGTCGATCGCAACGACGTTGACGCCCTTGCCCTCCGCCTTGTTGATCGTGGCTCCCTCGGAAACCGGATCGATCACGGAGGTGAACATTCCGTTGGCGCCGCTGGCGGCGAGCGTGTTGTACTCCGACACCTGCGTGCTCAGCTGACCCTGTGAGGGGCCCTCGAAGTGCGCCGCGACGCCGAGCTCCTTGGCGGCGGCAGCGTTGCCGTCCTTGCCGGCTACCCAGTAGGTCGCCAGGATGTTGACAACCATCCAGGTGCTGACGCTCTTGAGGCTCTTGCCCTTCATCGCGTTGTAGAGCGCGTTGCGGATGCCGAAGAGCTTGGCGTCCTGGAACGTGGGCGGGTGCACGGTTGTCGGCAGCAGCGACGCGCCGGCGCGCGCCGTCGAGTGCGCGCTGGCGGAGCTGCCGCTCGCGATCAGCACTGCCGCGGTTGAAACCGTGGCGACACTGGCGGCGACACGTGCACGCCGAGACCGCCGCACGGAGCGGCGCATGGCCTCACTCATACCTTCTCTCCCTCTATTGCTCGATTTGACGGGGGTCAGAAAAGGAGCGGGCCGATTGGATCATGTTAGCGCTCACAAGGCGTGGCCGCCAAAACGACGGCGCCTCCGGTCCATGGCCGGGACCGGTTCCTCCGTCTGGCTGCACACACCGTTGTGTGCGCTAACAAATCCGAGGGGCACCCTCCTCCGAGAACCCTCGGTCCGAGAGAATAACCACGTCATCTGCGCGTGTCAAATCTCGAAATCCCCCGTTAGCAAAGGGGATCCGCGAGACATAGGTATCCCATATAACTGCAGTCGCGGATATGTATTGGACATATCAATCCGCCTGCCCGATAGTTGTCCCATGGTCGCTTCCCACTCACCGCAGACGACTCTCAAGGGCCAGCCGTTCCGTGCCTTCGAGGAGCGGTGGCCGGCCGACAACCGCATGCAGACGCGGCTCCTCAGGGAGCGGCCGTCGGCTGCGAAGGCCTCACGGAAGCTGCTTCGCCACTGGCGGGGCAGGACCAGCCAGCCGCCGCTGATCCGGCGAGCGGCCTGAAGCTTCATCTCTCTCTCCCTCAGTTAGCTTCATCTCTCCCTCAGCATCCGGGGCCGGCGCCACAAACGCCGGCCCCGAGTGCGTTTCCGGGCAGGCTCTCCGGGCACCGGGCGCTCTAAGCTCGCGGGCGCCGTGTTCGAGCTGACCAGATACCTGGCGCGTGTCGGGCTGCGCGGTGCGCCGGCGCTGGCCGCGCTCCATCGTGCGCATGTGACGCGCATCCTGTTCGAGAACCTCGACCCGCTGGTCGGGATCCCGGTCGCGCTGCTGCCCGACGCACTCGCGCGCAAGCTCGTCGACCGTGGGCGCGGCGGCTACTGCTTTGAGCACAACCTGCTGTTCAAGCAGGCCCTGGAGGCGCTCGGCGCGCGGGTCGAGCCGATTCTCGCCCGCGGGCGCAACGGGCTGCCGGCCGACCCGATCAACCCGCTGACCCACCTGCTGCTCCGCGTCGAGTACGAAGGTGCGATCTGGCACGCCGATGTCGGCTTCGGGCAGGGGACGCTGCTCGAGCCGATTCCGTTCGGCCCGGGCGGGCCGTACGAGCAGTCGGGCTGGTCCTATCGCATCCTCGCGGAGGGGCCGCTGCTGGTGTTGCAGACCGCCACCGACGAGGGCTGGCGCGACCTCTACGCGTTCCGCCCCGACCCGGCCCCGATGATCGACATCGAGGTGAGCAACTGGTTCACATGCACGCACCCGCAGTCCCGCTTCGTCACGCGGCTGCTCGTGACCGAGCACCGGCCCGACGGCAGCCGCACGACGCTCAGCGACTTCAGCGGCGAGATGGTGCTGATCGAGCAGACGCCGCGCGGCTCCAGGCGCGAGGTGATCGCCCGCGAGTCCGTGCCCGAACTGCTGCAGCAGCGCTTCGGTCTGCGCGAGCCCGAGCCCGAGGACGAGTAGCGCTTCAGGGGCCCGGTCCCGCTGGACCGGGCTTGCGACCCGCGCCAGGCCCCTGCGAGCTCCGACCCTGTGCCTGGGGCCTGCGGGCCGCGCGCCCACGAACCCCGCGCCCAGGCGAGCCGGTCAAATCGAGCGGCAGGACTACTTTGCGGCGGTGCGCCAACCCTCCGCGTACTCGGTGCGCGCGGTGACGGCGTAGGGTACGGGCGAGACGATGACGCGCACTTCCTTCTGGTTGTGCGGCTCGACGTTCGTCTTCCTGCTCGGCTTGGGCTCGCCCCAGACGACACGCAGCTCCGTGCCGACCGGGATCTCCGGGGAGACCGTCGCCAGCGAGAGGCCGCGGCGCTCGTTGGCGCTGTAGCCGGTGAACATCGAGAGGCCGACGACGTTGCCGGCGGCGTCGAGCACGGAGTCGAAGTTCGAGGAGCCGTAGTTGGCGTTGGGCAGGTCAAAGACCTGGTAGCCGGGACCCTCGACGTCAAGCAGCGAGGCGAAGACCTCGCCGAGGTCCGCCTCGTTCCAGGCGAGCGTCACCTTCTTGCGCTGCTCGTCGGGGTTCAGGCCCTCGAGCGCGTCACGTCCGATGAAGTCGTGGTCGTACTTGATGATGTGGCCGTAGCCGAGCTCATACGGGTTGGTGTAGTAGTCCTCGATGTCGTCGGAGTCGAAGCTGCCCGACAGCACCTGGATCGCCTCGTAACTGCCCGCCGGCAGCCACTCGCGGTAGCCGCTCTCGGCCGCGCTCGAGTAGATCGCCGGCAGCGGCGATGGGATCCAGCCCGACTCGAGTGTGTTGGACGAGTAGGCGCGGGAGCCGACGGGCAGCAGGCCGAACTCCTGACCGGCCTCGAGGATCAGCTCGCGCACACGCTCGTAGCTCTCGTACGGGCCCCAGATCTCGAGCCCGGGGGCGCCGGCCATGCCGTGACGCAGCGTCGGGTACTCCTGGCCGCCGATCTTCATCGAGGCCATGTGGAAGAACTTGAGCTGGTCGACCGGGCCACCATTGAGCTTTTCGATCACGGGCCAGGCGTTGGGGCCCTGGATCTCGAAGCGCCAGAGGCGGCGCGTGACCGCGTTGCCATAGGGCCGCGAGGGCGAGCGATCGTCGTAGACCACGTCGACGTTCTGGAAGCCGCCGTGCTCGGCGTTGTACTGCAGCCAGTTTGACGCGGGCGCGCGGCCGACGAAGATGTAGCTGTCCTCGGCGTCGTGGAAGAGGATGCCGTCGCCGATCACGCCGCCGTTCGATGCGGTTGGGATGTACTGCTTGGCGCGGCCGACCGGGAAGTTCGCGACCGAGTTGATCGCGGTGCGCTCGATCACCCTGATCGCGTCGGGGCCCTTCAGGAATACGTTGACCATGTGGTGGGACTGGTCGTAGAGCACGGCCGTCTCACGCCAGGCCTTCTGCTCACGTCGCCAGTTGCTGAACTCGGCGGGCACGACCGGATAGATGTAGGTCCCGAGCTGCGAGTTGCGCAGGTGCTCGACGGTGTTGCCGGCGGCGTCCAGGACTTCCTGGAGATTGGAAGGTGCCAACTCTCTCTCCTTCTCTTCTACTCGTTGCATGCAGGTGCTGACATTGTATGCAACACCCAGCGGGCCCAGTGAAGAAGTTGTGACGAGCCGC
>DASZMI010000016.1:0-38709 GCA_035551915.1 Solirubrobacteraceae bacterium
GTGACGACGAACTCGTTCTTCACGGCCACGATCTATGGCATCCAGGACGCGTGCTCGCTGATTGGCTGCTCATATCAGTGGACGGGGTCGACGAACTCGATCACCGGCCAGATGGTGGCGGCGATGAACAGCGCGATCGCGGCCAAGGCCAACGGCATCGGTGTCTGCCTGATCGATAACACGGCGTTCAACAGCCCGGTTGATAAGGCCCTGAGTGCCGGTATCCCCGTGATCGCCTTCAACGCCGACGTCTCGCCGGGCACCAAGAACGGTCGCATGGCCTACGTTGGCCAGAACAACCTGACCGCGGGCGCCGCCGTCGGGGCGGAGATCCTCAAGCTCGGGATCGGCAAGGGCGACCTCGTCGCCGGCGTCATCGCCACCCCCGGCACGGGCAACATCCAGCCGCGCCTGGACGGCGCCAAGCCGGTCCTGAAAAAGGCCGGCGTCAACTTCGTCGAGGTCGGCACCTCGGCGACCGAGGGCTCACCCGAGTACAACAAGATCCAGGCGTGGTATGCCGGTCACAAGGACGTCAAGTTCATGATGGCCGTCGACAGCGGCGACTCCAACGCCGTCGCCCAGTTCATCCAGAAGAACAAGCTCAAGGGCAAGGTCGGGGCGTCCGTGTGGGACGTCGGGCTACCGGTGGCCCAGGCGATCAACGCCGGCTACGTTGCCACGACCGTCGACCAGCAGGCCTACCTGCAGGGCTTCGACACGATCATGCAGCTGTTCCTGTTCAACGTCTCCGGCGGTCTGATGAAGCCGACCAACACCGACACGGGCCTGGGCATCGTCACCAAGGCCAACGTCAAGCCGTACCTCGCCAGCAACCGCTACGAGGGCACGGCCAAGGGAGCCAAGACGCTGAAGCCGCCGAGCAAGATCGGCTAAGTAGCGCCTGTGTCAACAGAAGCTCCACAGCCATCTCCTGCACCGGCGCTAACCCCGCCGGTGCAGGAGGGCAGTGCTCCATCGCCGGCGATGAGGGTGCTGCGCATCTTCCTCTATCAGCGCGAGCTCACCCCGTTTCTGATCCTGATCGGGCTCTTCCTTTACTTCACGGTTCGCTCCGGCTCCAATTTCACCGGCCTCACCAGCCTCAGCTCGGCCGCCGGCTACGCCGGCCCGATCGGTGGCATCGCGGTCGGCCAGGTGCTGCTGCTCGTGCTCGCCGAGATCGACCTCTCCGCCGGCCAGATCTTCCTCTTCTGCCCCTGGATGGAGTTCTGGCTCCATAACGCCGGCCTTCCACTGATCCTCGCGATCGTGCTAGCGCTGCTGATCAGCTGCATGATCGGCGCGGTCAACGGCCTCATCACCGTGCTGCTGAATGTGCCCTCGTTCGTGACGACGCTCGCGATGAACTTCATCCTTTTCGGAGCCGTGCTCGTCGGATCCGCCGACGCCTCGGCGAGCCCGATCCCGCTGTCCGGCCAGTCGGGCTTCATCAGCAGCATCATGGGCAACGGGCAGTGGGCGGAGATCGTCTGGGTCCTCGCCGTAACCGCGATCCTCGCGTTCGTGCTGACGCAGACGCGCTTCGGCATGCGCATCACCGCCACGGGCGGGAACCTGCTCGGCGCCGCCGAGGCCGGCGTGCCGATCAAGCGGGTCAAGGTCTGGGCGTTCGTGCTCTCCGCATTCGTCGCCGGGCTGATCGGCATCGTAGACGCCGTCAAGTACGGGACGCTCGACCCCGGCAACGAGGGCGTCAGCTACATCCTCTACGCGGTCGGCGCCTGCGTGATCGGGGGCACCGCGCTCACCGGTGGCCGCGGCACGATCGTCGGCGCGTTCATCGGCGCGATCCTGCTCGGGCTGCTCGAGGATGGGCTCACGGTCGCGGGGGCGAGCACCAACGTGTTCTTCGTGTACGTCGGTGTCGTGATCGTCGTCGCGATGGCAATCAACGTTCAGTTCGACCGGCTCGTCGCCCGCTCGCGGGCCAAATAGAGGCGAGGCGAGATGAGCACAGACACAACGCCCACCGGACCGACGCCCGCACCGATCGGCGGCACGCCCGCACTCGAGGCGCAGGGCGTCACCAAGCGCTTCGGCGCGCTCTCGGTTCTGCGCGGGATCGACCTCGTGCTGCACCCGGGTGAGGTGCTCGGGCTGGTCGGAGACAACGGCGCCGGCAAGAGCACGCTGGTGAAGATCCTCAGTGGTTTTTACAGCCAGGACCAGGGCAGGCTCCGCATCGACGGGCAGCCCGTGAGCTTCGGCTCGGTCGAGTCAGCCCGCTCGCAGGGCGTCGAGACCGTCTATCAGGACCTCGCGCTGATCCCCCAGTTGCCGGTCTACCAGAACCTGTTCCTGGGCCACGAGCTCACGATGCTCGGGCCGCTGCGCCTGCTCGACAAGCGCCAGATGCGCAAGCTGGCCCGCCAGTACCTCGACGAGATCCACGTCAACGTGCCGAGCATCAACGCCGACACCGATCAGCTCTCGGGCGGCCAGCGCCAGGCGATCGCCGTAGCACGGGCGGTGCGCTCGGCCAGCAAGATCCTGCTGCTCGACGAGCCGCTGGCGGCGATGGGCGCGCGCGAATCGCGGCTGATCATCAACCTGGTCAAGGGACTGGCGGCAAGCGGCAAGGTTTCGATCATCGTGATCGACCACAACTACGCGCACCTGTTCGAGCTCTGCGACCGCCTCAACGTCATGCAGGGCGGCAAGATCACGATCGACAAGAACGTGCACGAGACCTCACTCGAGGAGATGACCGAGCTGATGGTCTCGAGCTACCGCCGCACGATCGAAGCGACGCGCGAGGCGGGCGCCTGACGCATGCCCCTGCCGGCGGATGGGGACCCACCCACCCACCCGGCAGGCACCAGGATCAGCGGACGACGGGCTCGGTCTCCTCGAACAGATCGAGCGTCCGCCGGTCCGGCATGCCCTCCCAATCGCCGGAGACGGTGACCGCCCAGGCGCCGGCCGCGACGGCCGTCGCCAGGCGCGCGGCGGGCTCGGCACCGGCGATCAGATCCGCGAGGTATCCGGCGGCGAAGGCATCGCCCGCACCGACCGTGTCGAGCACCGTGACCTTGGGTGCCGGCACCTCGTAGGTGCTGCCGTCGATGCGCGCCAGGCAGCCGTCGGCGCCGAGCTTGATCAGGACCTGCCGTGCCCCCAGTCGCTCGAGCGCCATAGCCGCCTCCAGCGGATCACACCGACCGGCGATGATCGCCGCCTCCTCGACACCGGCGAAGACGATGTCCGCCCAGCCCACCGCCTCGGTCAGCGCCGGCGCAGCGGCCTCCTCGCTCCAGAGCGCGCGGCGAAAGTTGAGGTCGAAGCTGACCGGCACGCGCGCCTCGCGGGCGACCGCCAGCCCGCGCGCGACCGCCGCAGCGGGGTCGGCGCCCAGCGCCAGCGTGATGCCGCTGCAGTGGAACGCCGCCGCGCGCGCGATCAGCTGGTCGCGCACGTCGCTCTCGCACAGGTGCGAACCGGCACTCTCACGCCGGTGGTACTCGACGCGTCCGCGCTGAGCCGCGGGACGCCAGCGGATCATCAGCCCGGTCGCTGCCGGGTCCACGGTGGTCACCGCCTCGACCCGCTCAGCGCGCAGCTCGCGGACGATCATCGCACCCGCCGGGTCATCCCCGATGCGGCCGATCCAGGTCGCCGGGACTCCAAGCCGGCGCACCCCGATCGCCACGTTGGACTCCGAGCCGCCGATCCCGAACACCATCTGCTCACCGCTGCGCGCCACGCCCGGTGTGGTCTGCACAAGCAGCCCCATTGTCTCGCCGAGCGTCACCAACCCCGGCGCGGTCGGGGGATCCAGCTCGCTCACAGCACCGCACCGAGCTGCCAGGGCACGAACTCCTCGTCGCCGAAGCCGAACTCCTCGCTCTTGGTGCGCCGTCCGGACGCGACCTCGAGAATCTCCTCGAACAGCGCCTCGCCGAGCTCGGTGACGTCTGCGTCGCCGTCGATCACGGGGCCGCAGTCGAAGTCCATGTCATCGCGCATGCGCTCGTAGAGCGCCGAGGTCGTTGCGAGCTTGAGGCTCGGGGCCGGGCGGCAACCGAAGACCGAGCCACGGCCGGTGGTGAAGCAGACGACGTTGGCGCCGCCGGCGACGATCCCGGTCACCGACACCGGGTCATATCCGGGGGTGTCCATGAACACGAGGCCGGGCTCCGTGACCTGCTCCGCGTAGCGGTAAACGGCCCGCAGCGGCGAGGAGCCGCCCTTGGCGACCGCCCCCAGCGCCTTCTCCTCGATCGTCGTGATCCCGCCGGCGCGGTTGCCGGGTGATGGGTTGTTGTCGAGGCTGCCGCCCTCGGCGGCCGCGTAACGCTCCCACCACTGCACCCGCTCGAGCAGCGCACGCGAGACCTCGGGTGAGGCTGCGCGGCGGGTCAGAAGGTGGGTCGCACCCTGGATCTCCGGCGTCTCGGCCAGCACCGCGGTTCCGCCGGCGGCGACCAGCCGGTCGGCGGCGATGCCGAGCACCGGGTTGGCGGTGACACCGGAGAAGGCATCCGATCCGCCACAGTTGAGGCCGAGCACCAGCTTCGAGACGGGCACCGGCCGGCGCTTGCCCGCAGCGGCCACAGCCGGCAGCAGTTCGCGGATCTGCTCGACCCCGGCCCGGACGGTCGTCATCGAGCCGCCGAGGTCCTGGATCACCAGCGGATCGTGTAGGCCGAGGTCCTCGGTCAGCGCCGAGATCTGGTTGACCTCACAGCCGAGCCCGACCATCACGACCGCCCCGATGTTGGGATGGCGCGCGTAGCCGGCCAGCGTGCGGCGCAACAGCGCCAGTCCCTCGCCATCGGCGGCCATCCCACAGCCAGTCCCGTGTGTGATCGCGACGACGCCGTCGACGCCCGGGTACGCATCCAGCGCACCGGGGGCCGAGAAGGCGGCGGCGATGCGCTTGACGACGGTCGCCGAGCAGTTGACGGAGCTGAGGATCCCGACGTAGTTGCGGGTGCCGACGCGGCCGTCCGGGCGGACGATCCCGTCAAAGCTGCGTGCGGCCAGCTCCGGGTAGGGCGAGTGGGCCCGGCCGCCGGTGGCGCTGCTCTGATCGCTGGCCTGGGGGGCGCCGGCGCGGCTGAGCGAGCGCAGGTTGTGGTCGTGCACATGCTCGCCTGCGGCGATCTCGCGCAGCGCCAACCCGATCGGCTGCCCGTACTTGCGCACCTCGCTTCCGGCTGGCAGGTCGCGCAGCGCCAGCTTGTGTCCACGCGGCACCGCATCGCGCACGATCAAGCGCCCGCCATCGACATCAACCGAAGTGCCGGGTTCGAGGTCGGCACAGGCCAGCCCCACCGGATCGGTGGCGTCGAGCTTGACGACGTCTTGGATGCTGACTGACACGGTCGTACCTCGGGCTCCGGGAACGCTCACGGCCAGTTTAGGGAGCCTTGGGACCGCGCACCGGTTCGCAGGACGGCTCGCGCGGGCGCGTCAGCCGAGCGCCGCGCTCGCCGCACGCAGCTCATCAAGCGCGGTCAACGCGTAGTGAGCCAGCGGGTGCTCGGCCTCGCCGTCCTCGATCGACCATTGCGTGTAGCCGCGCTTGAACGCGAGCACACCGAGCTCGGCGGCGAGCTGGGCGGTCGTATCGGCCACGCCGCGGGCACTCAGCGCGGCGCCGATCGCCTCGGCCAGGCCGACGCTCTTGAGCGCGTCGCGCGCCCGCAACTCGGCGCTGGCGGCGATCGCCGCCTTCATCCGCAGGCCCAGGTCGCGGTTCATCTTGCCCATCGCATCCGACACGCACTGCAGCCCGGCGGCCACCGCCTGCAAGGGCGTGGCAGCGGCGGGCGCATCGGTGATGCCCTCGCTGAGCAGCCGGCTGAGCGTTTCCTGCCCGGCCACGAGGATCTCGCGCTTGTCGGGGAAGTGGCGGAAGAGCGTGCTCTTCGTGACGCCGGCGCGCTCGGCGATCTGGGCGACGGTGGTGGCGTCATAGCCCTGCTCGGTGAAGAGGTCGACCGCCGCCACGACGAGTCGCTCGCGCGCTCCGGGTTCCCATCTCGCCATCGCTCGAATTCTAGATGATGAGACCGTTGTCGCATCACTCTGTTATGGTGATGGGACAGGAGTCCCATCACTTCCCAGGAGAACTCACATGCGTGTCTTCGTAACAGGCGCAACCGGACTGATCGGCTCGGCCGTCGTCGCGGAACTGCTCAGCAATGACCACACCGTCCTCGGGCTCGCGCGCTCCGACGCTTCCGCACAGAAGCTCGAAGCGGCCGGCGCTCAGGCGCTCCGTGGGGGCCTCGCCGACCTCGACGCGATCCGCGCCGGCGCCGCTCAGGCCGATGGCGTGATCCATCTCGCCTTCGCGAACGACTTCTCGACCCCGGAGGCGCTGGCCAACGCGATCGCCGAGGAGAGCGCGGCGATCACGGCGATGGGCGAGGAACTGATCGGATCCGACCGCCCGCTGGTCGTCTGCTCAGGCACCCCCGCAGTGCAGGGCCGTCTCTCCACCGAGTCCGACCCGCTTCCGAGCGAGGGTCCGGTGGCCGGCCGCGGCATCACCGTGACGACGACACTCGAGCTTGCCTCGCGCGGAGTCCGAACCAGCGCCGTGCGGCTGCCCCGCACGGTGCACAACAACGGCACCGGCGGCTTCGCCGGGCTGCTCACCAACATTGCGCGCCGGTCCGGCGTCTCCGGCTACGCCGGCGACGGCACGCAGCGCTGGCCGGCCGTGCACGCGCTCGATGCCGCGAGCCTCTTCCGCCTCGCCCTCGAGCAGGCGCCGGCCGGAACCTCGTGGCATGCAGTGGACGACGAGGGCGACCAGGTCAGGGACATCGCTGCCGTCATCGGCCGCCGGCTGGGCGTTCCGGTGCGGTCGGTGCCAACCGAGACCTATGGGCCGCTCGGGCAAATCTTCGCCGTCGACCAGCCGGCATCGAGCGCACACACACGCGAGGCGCTCGGCTGGGAGCCCAGGCACCCGCGCCTGCTCGAGGACTTGGAGAAGATCGAGCCCTGACCACGAGGCCGTGAACGGCCGGTCGCGAGTGGCCGCGCCGCGATCATCGCTCGATGCGGTCGTAGAGCAGTCGCATCAACTCGATCACCTCGTGCACGTCGGTGTCGTCGTCGATCCGGCGGGCGGCTGGCCCGACGCGCCCGGGGAAGACCGGGTGCTCGGCGATCCGGCCCTGCTCATGCAGCTCCTCCCAGGTCGCCGTCGGGAAGAAGAAGTGCGCGGCGTGGTCACCGTGCAGGTGGCCGATCTCCTTGCGTCCGACCTTGAAGGCGAACTCGCCACGACGCCCGGGACCGGCCTCGACGCCCGGCCATGAGGTGACCTCGTCGGTGATCTGCTGACTGGCTGTGCGCTGCTGACTGGCTGTGCGGCTGGTCATGCTGCCTCCGCTTTCGGCTCGGTTTACGGTCAATCCGGTCGCACTCTAAAAGTTCAAGTGAGCTTGAAGTCAAGAACGAATCATGGAAAGCTTGCCGGTGTGGCCCAGTTGCTCACGATCAGCGAGGTATCCAAGCGCAGCGGCGTCGCGGCCTCGGCGCTGCGCTTCTACGAGGGGCGCGGGCTGATCAGCTCCGAGCGGGCGGGCTCGGGCCACCGGCGCTTCCGCCGCCCGGTGCTGCGCCGGATCGCGTTCATCGTCTTCGCGCAGCGCATCGGGCTCTCGCTCGATGAGATCGGCGTCGAGCTGGCGAAGCTGCCAGCCGATCGCGCGCCCAGCGCCAAGGACTGGTCGCAGCTCTCGAGCAGCTGGAGCGCACGCATCGACGAGCGGATCGCCGAGCTCGAGCGCCTCAAGGCCGGGCTGACCGAATGCATCGGCTGCGGCTGCCTCTCGCTTGGGCGCTGCAAGCTCACCAACCCGGACGATCGCGTCTCCAAATTCGGGCCGGGACCGCGCTTCTGGGTCACGGACTGAGATGCTTCGAGCATGAGGAGAACTCGTGACTGACGCGATCGAGCTCGAGGTTGGCGAGCGGGTCGTGCGGATCAGCAACCCCGACCGCGTGTATTTCCCGGAGACCGGCCAGACCAAGCTCGACCTCGCGAACTACTACATCAGCGTCGGCGAGGGGATCGTGCGTGCCCTGCGCGAGCGCCCCTGCATGTTGCACCGCTTCCCCACGGGCGTGAGCGGCGAGAAGGTCCACCAGAAGCGGCTGCCGAAGGGCGCACCCGACTGGGTGCAGACGGTCGACGTCTACTTCCCGCGCTTTGGGCGCACCGCGGATGAGCTGTGCGTGACGGAGCTGGCAAGCGTCGTCTGGGCGGTGCAGATGTCGACCGTCGAGTTCCACCCCTGGAACTCACGGCGCGCCGATGTGGAGAAGCCCGACGAGTGGCGCATCGACATCGATCCGATGCCGGACTGCACGCTGGAGCGGGTCAAGCGCGTCGCCCTCACCGTCAAGGAGGTGCTCGACGAGCTCGGCGCCACCGGCTATCCCAAGACCAGCGGCGGCATGGGCCTGCACGTCTACGTACGGATCCCATCGAAGTGGAGCTTCGGCGAGCTGCGCCGCGCCGCGCTGGCGTTCGCGCGCGAGGTCGAGCACCGCGCCCCCGAGGATGCAACCACTGTCTGGTGGCGCAAGGACCGGGACCCGCAGAAGGTCTTCGTCGACTTCAACCAGAACGCCCGCGACCACACGATCGCATCGGCCTACAGCGTTCGCGGTGTGCCGAACGCGCTGGTCTCGACACCGTTCGGCTGGGACGAGCTCGATGACATCAACCCGGCAGAGTTCACGATCGCCACCGTGCCCGCACGCTTCGCCGAGCTCGGCGACCTGCATTCCAAGATCGACGACTCCAGCTTCGACATCTCGCCGTTGGTCCAGTGGGCTGACCGCAGCGGGCTCGAGGAGCCGCCGGAAACAACAGGATGAGGAACTGACCCATGACCTACGAAGTCGATTTTGTCAACGTCTCCACCGTCGGGCTGGAGTCGAGCCCTGTCGCCGACGCCCTCGCCGGACTGCGTGCCAACGAGGCGCGCTACTGGAAGAACAAGTACGAGCACACCTTCACCGTCAGCCCGGTGGCCGAGGCCCCCGAGGCGCTCGAGCGGATGAACCACATCCTCGCCAGCGAGCGCAACCTGAAGTTCGCCGCCAAGCCGCTGGAGGCGACGGACTTCGAGGCGGGCGGCCTGCACATGACCTACGTGTTCTACGAGTCCGGCCTGGTGATCAACGTCATGTATTCGGTCGAGGATGGCGGCAAGCGCGCCGTCGGCTTCAAGCTCTCCGAGGGCATGGAGGTGCCCGAGGAGCTGGCCGCCGCCGGCTTCAAGTTCGCGCGTCAGCGCTCGAAGCTGGCCGGTGAGATCCGCGGCTCGTTCTTCATGATCAAGGGCACGTACTGATCCCTGTGTGACGACTTTCTGTCGTCGTGCGTCGTGTCTGTGCCGAAAGTGCAACGGCTTGGTGTCAAACCGGCCGAACTAAACCAGGCGGGCACACGCGGCAGGCAAGCTGTCGCGCATGAGCACCCGCAAAGCAAGACCAGAGCCGGAGGATGACTGGCCCGAGACCGTCATCGTCTCCGAAGAGGACCTCGTCTGGGATGAGAAGCTGGGCTACCACCGCTGCCCGCTGGGCCTTATCCAAACCCCGCGACCGACCGTGGGGTGTAGGGAGTGGACCGAGGACGGGACCGGACTCAAGCTGTACGTCCAGCAGCTCGAGCGCGAGGGCATCTGCGACGTGGTGGTCGTCGAAGAAGACGAGCACGAGCGCCCGCTGAACGGTCGATGCCTGGACGACGCCGAGACTGGCAACCAGGTCGGGGTCGAACGCTTCGAGGACGCCGTCCGCGTGGACGTCCACGGAGCATCCACCGACGGTGACGCCGCCACCGACCCCGACCTTGACATCCCGTTCTGATGGCCCACGCTTCGCACATGCGCATGCTGGCACCTGATGCATCGCTGCCCGAGATCGAGGCGCTACTCAAGGCTCGTCCGGTCTCCGGCCCGGCTGGCGGCCACGCTCGTCTGGGAGCGAGCCTGGCAGGCACCGGCCAGCGGCGGACAGCACCGGTCCGGCGGGAGGAAGCACCGGTCCAGCGGGACCGGTGCCACCAGCAGGAAAGACTGCCCTCACCAGTCGTGCATCGTCCCGTCCTTGAGCCTGTTCACGGGTAGGTAGGCCGGCTCGTAGGCGTAGCTCGCGGCCGCCGCCTCGTCCAGCTCGACGCCCAGGCCGGGCGCCTCGCCAGGGTGCAGGTAGCCGTCGGTGAAGCTCATGCTCTGCAGGAAGACGGAGTTGGTCACGGCGCTGTGCTCCATGTACTCCTGGATCCCGAAGTTGTGGATCGCGAGGCCTACGTGCAGCTGCGCGGCGAGTCCCACCGGCGAGACGTCAGTCGGCCCGTGGAAGCCCGAGCGGATCTGGTAGGTGGCGGCGAAGTCCATCACCTTGCGCAGCGGTGTCACTCCGCCGAAGTGGGTGGCGGCGGCACGCACGTAGTCGATCAGCTGCTCGGTGATCAGCGTCTGGAAGTCGTAGACGGTGTTGAAGACCTCGCCGATCGCCAGCGGCGTGGTGGTGTGCTCGCGCACGATCCGTAGGCCGTGCTGGTTCTCGCCGGGCGTGCAGTCCTCGAGCCAGAAGAGGTCGTAGGGTTCGAGCTCCTTGCCGAGCTTGGCGGCCTCGATCGGGCGCAGGCGGTGGTGGGCGTCGTGCAGCAGCGGCAGCTCGGGACCGAACTCGTTGCGCACGTGCTCGAAGACCTTCGGCACGTGGCGCAGGTAGGCGCGCGTGTCCCAGTCCTCCTCGACCGGGCGGACACCGCGGCCGGCGGGCTCGTAGTCGTAGCGCTCGCCGGTCGACTGGTTCTGGGCGGCAACCCCGTAGACGGCGTTGATGCCCGGGACCGAGGTCTGCACGCGGACCGCCCTGTAGCCGCGCTCGAGGTGTGCGTGGATCGACTCCGACAGCGACTCGAGCGATGTGCCCGACGCGTGGCCGTAGGCGAGCAGGCCGGTGCGCGAGGCGCCGCCGATCAGCTGGTAGAGCGGCAGCCCGGCGACCTTGCCCTTGATGTCCCAGAGCGCCATGTCGACGGCGGCGATCGCGGCCATCGTCACCGGCCCGCGGCGCCAGTAGGCACCGCGATAAAGGTACTGCCAGGTGTCCTCGATGCGGTGCGCGTCGCGCTCGATCAGCAGCGGCGCGACGTGCTCGCTCAGGTAGGACGCGACCGCCAGCTCGCGCCCGTTCAGGGTCGCGTCGCCCAGCCCGATCACACCCTCATCGGTGGTCAGCTTGAGAGTCACGAAGTTGCGCGTCGGGCTCGTGACGATGACCTCGGCGGATGCGATCTTCAAGCTGTTCCCCTCACTGATCGATGTCGATGTTGGCGAGCTTCGGCGCCAGCAGCCCGAGCAGTCCGCGGGTTCTGTCGTCGCCGCCGCCGCCGAGGACGCCCCGCAGCAGCTCGGCATTCTGATCGCTCGCGGCGCGCGCCGGGTCCTCGAGCAGCCACCGCGCCCAGGCGCGCACCACACGCAGCGCCGGCTCGGCCGATTCGCCCGCGTCGAGTGCGGCCTCGATCACGGGCACGACCCGCTGGCGCAGCTTGTCGCGGCCGTCCCCGGCGATCTGCGCGAGTGGGTAGCCCATGCGCGCGTTGGCGAAGCGCGCGTGCGTCTCGCGCCGGTAGTTGCCGAGATCGAGCGCGCCGGCGCTCGGCAGATGCCGCTGCGCCAGATCCCAGAACTCCTCCATCGCCTGCACGAGTTCCGCATCACCCACCGCGTCGAGCACGGTCTCGTGTCCGCGCAGCAGCCCGAGGAAGGCCAGCAGCGAGTGGGCGCCGTTGAGGATCCAGAGCTTGCGCAGCTCGAACGGCTCGATGTCGGTGACGAAGCGCGCGCCGGCGCTTTCCCAGGCAGGGCGGCCGGCCGGGAACTCGCCGCTGAGGATCCAGTCGCTGAACGGCTCGGTGACGACCGGCGAGACGTCTGTGAACCCCAGCTCGCGCACGACCAATTCCCGGTCGGTGTCCGTGATCCGCGGCGTGATGCGGTCAACCGAGGTATTGACGAAGCTGATCTCGCTGTAGATCCAGCCGGTGGCCTCCGCGTCGAGGGCCTCGGCCTCGGCCAGCACGCGCTCGCGCAGCATGTTGCCGTTGGCGTGCAGGTTATCGCAGCTGACGATCGCCAACGGCCCGGCGCGGCGCCGGTGACGCTCGACGAGCGCGGCCGCGAGCCGCTGGGGCGGAGTCGGTGTCGGCTGCTCTGCTCCTGCGGCGGCGCGCTCCGCCGCCGCCGCCGGCCGGTAGCCGGCCTCGGTCACGGTCAGCGTCACGATCGCGGTCTGCGGCGCGGCGACGGCCGTGATGAAACCGGCGAGGTCGGAGCCGGGGCGCACCTCGCTGACGACCTCGATCACGCCCAGGCTGTCGGTGGCGGTGCCGCGCTCGATCAGCGTGTAGAGACCATGCTGCGGGCCGAGCGCCCGCGCCGCGTCCGGGCGCCGGCCGGTGAAGGCGCAGATGCCCCACTCGCCGGCGCCGTCGGCGGCCATCGTGTACCACGCCTGGTGCGCGCGGCTGAAGTTGCCGATGCCGATGTGCACGATCCGCACCGGGCGGGTCGGCGCAGGCCAGCTCGAGCGATCCAGGCGCGGTGCTGTCATCGGCGCGGTGCTGTCATTGCGTCTTACGGACGGGCATAGTGGCTCCAATTGTCCGACGTTTGGTTAGCCTGAGGCCGTGCGTCCCCATCCTGACCGGCTGCTGGGGATCGATGCGTCGGTTCGGGCGCTCGCGCGCGAGCTCTACGAGAGCGTTGCCGGCGCCCCGATCATCTCCCCTCACGGGCACGTCAGCCCCGAGCTGCTGGCAACCAACGCGCCCTTCCCCGATCCGGCGACCCTGTTCGTCACGCCCGATCACTACGTCACGCGGCTCCTGCACAGCAGCGGCGTGCCGCTCGAGTCGCTCGGCGTCGGAGCACCGGACCAGCCGCCGCGGGAGATCTGGAGGACGCTCTGCGCGAACTGGCATCTGTTCGCCGGGACGCCGGTGCGCTACTGGTTCGAGGACTCGCTGGCGCGGGTGTTCGAGCTCGAGCTGACCCCGTCGGCCGGAACCGCTGACGCCGTCTATGACCAGCTGGCGCGGCGCCTGGCTGAGCCCGAGTTCCGCCCCCGCGAGCTGCTCACGCGCTTCGGGCTCGAGCTGCTGGCGACAACCGATGACCCGGCCGACTCGCTCGAGTACCACGACGCGCTCGCGGCGATGCCGCACTTCCCGGTGCGCGTGATCCCGACCTTCCGCGCCGATGCCTACATGACACCCGACCGGCCGGGATGGCGTGAACGGCTCGAGAAGCTGGCCGTCGTCAGCGGCGTCGACTGCGGCAGCTATCGCGGCCTGCTCGACGCGCTGCGCGAGCGCCGCGAGTACTTCAAGCGCCACGGCGCGACGGCGACCGACGCCGGCGTCGCCGACGCCTGGGCCACGCCGCTCAGTGATGCGGAGGCCGAGCGGATCCATCGGCTCGGGGTGGACGGCCAGGCCAGCGCCGAGCAGTCCGTCGCATACCGCCGCAACCTGCTCTTCCAGTCCGGGCTGATGTCGGCCGACGACGGCCTCGTGATGCAGCTGCACCCCGGCGTCGCGCGCAACCACCATGGGGCAAGCTTTGCGCGCTTCGGTCCCGACAGCGGGCACGACATCCCGGTCGCGATACGGTTTGCCGAGCCGCTGCGCGAGCTGCTGAACGCGGTTGGCACCAGCCCGGAGTTCCGCATCGTGCTGTTCACGGTCGACGAAACCGCCTTCTCACGTGAGATCGCGCCGCTTGCCGGTTTCTACCCGAGCGTCTACATCGGCGCGCCCTGGTGGTTCCTCGACGCACCCGCCGCCGTGCGCCGCTTCCGTGGCGCGGTGACCGAGACTGCGGGCTTCTACAAGACCTCGGGGTTCGTTGATGACACGCGCGCGCTGTGCTCGATCCCCACCCGGCACGACATGAGCCGGCGGCTCGACGCCGGCTACCTGGCCGAGCTGGTGCTCGACCACCAGCTCGACGAGGACGAGGCGCACACGATCGCCCGCGCACTCGTCGGCGAGATCCCGCGCGCCGCCTTCCGGCTGTAGGCGGCCAGGCCAGGACAACCAGCTCGAACCGACAAATTGGAAGCGGTCCGGCCGGTTCTGCGGAATCCGTCGCGGAAACCTGGCAGATCCCGCATAAGTGCGACGGGGCCGCCCGATTTGTCGGTTGAGGCTGGTTGCGAGCGTCGGCTCACCACCTCATCGCCACCGAACCTCACCACAAACACACCAGCTAACCCCACCCCCACACGCCCGAGCGCCCCATTGGCGCGACCCGCGCGCGGGACGACCCTTCCTCCGATGGCCACAAGTCAACGAGAGGAAGGCACGATGAACATCGCATACCGCGCCGGCCGGTGGAGCGCGGCGCATTGGAAGACGGCAACGCTGCTGTGGCTGCTGGTGGTGGTCGGGGCGGCGATCGGCGGACAGCTTGCCGGAACCGTCAGCCTCAGCGACTCCCAGCAGAGCAACGGTCAGTCGGCGCTCGCACAGAAGATGCTGAACGATCATGGGTTCCCAAACCGCGCCAGTGAGACGGTGCTGGTGCAGAACAACTCGATCGCGGCCTCGGATCCGCGCTTCCACAACGAGATCAGAACCGTCGTCGCACGGCTGCGCACGCTGCCGCAGGTGACCACACTGCAGTCGCCGCTGGCCTCCGGCAACGCCGGGCAGATCTCGAAGGACGGTCACTCGGCAGTTGTCACCTTCAACATGAAGGGCAGCGCCGACACGGCACAGAACCGCGTGCAGCCGGTGCTCAACGCCGTCTCCGAGCTGCAACGCCACAGCGGCGGCTTCACCGTCGCCGAATTCGGCGATGCCAGCGGCAACCGCGCGATGCAGTCTTCGATCAACAGCGGCGTCGCCAAGGCCGAGGAGATGTCCGTGCCGATCACCTTCCTGATCCTGTTGATCGGGTTCGGCGCGGTGGTCGCGGCCGGGATCCCGGTGCTGCTCGGCTTCTGCGCCGTGATCGGCGCCGGCGGCCTGGCGGCGGTAGCGAGCCACGTCGTCCACGCCTCCGGCTCGACCAGCGCCGTGATGCTGCTGATGGGCATGGCGGTCGGCGTCGATTACTCGCTCTTCTACCTCAAGCGCGAGCGCGAGGAACGCCGTGCCGGTTACGGCCACCGCGAGGCGCTCGGACGCGCCGCCGGGACCTCGGGCCAGGCGGTCCTCACCTCCGGCATCACGGTGATCATCGCGATGGCCGGCATGCTGCTCACCGGCAGCAGGATCTTCGACTCGATCGGCGTCGGCGCGATGCTGGTCGTGTTCACCGCGATGGTCGGCTCGCTGACGGTGCTGCCGGCGCTACTCGGCCGGCTCGGCGACAAGGTCGACAAGGGCCGCATCCGGCGGCCGCAGTCACAATCGCGCGTCTGGAACATGGTGCTGCGGCCGGTGCTGCGCTTCCCCCTGCCCGCGGCGATGGCATCGACGGCGCTGCTGGTGATGCTGGCGCTGCCGACGCTCGGCCTGCACACGACGCTGCTCGGGCCGGGCGACCTGCCCCACAGCATCCCGCTGGTCAACAACTACGCGAAGATCCAGAAGGCGTTCCCGGGCACCGAGGTGCCGGCCGTGGTGGCGGTGCGCGGCACCGAGCTCGACTCATCACAGGCGCGGAGGGTGTTCGCCCAGTTCAAGCGTGACGCGCTCGCCAGCGGTCAGTTCAAGTCGCCGATCGAGGTCAGCTTCAACCGCAACCACACCACCGCGCAGCTGCTCGTGCCGCTGATCGGCAACGGCAGCGACACAGCGTCGATGAAGGCGCTCGAGACCCTGCGCAACCGGCTGCTTCCGCAGAGCATCGCCCAGATCCACGGGGCCACGTTCGCGGTGACCGGCCAGACGGCGGGCACCTATGACTTCAACTCACTGATCAAGGGCAGCTTCCCGCTCGTGTTCGGGTTCGTGCTCGGGCTCGCGTTCCTGCTGCTGCTGGTTACGTTCCGTTCGCTGGTGATCCCGCTCACCTCGATCGTGCTGAACCTGCTCTCGGTCGGCGCCGCCTACGGCGTGCTCGTCTGGATCTTCCAGAAGGGCCACCTCGAGAGCCTGCTCGGCTTCCACTCCAACGGAGCCGTGGTCACCTGGCTGCCGCTGTTCCTGTTCGCGGTCCTGTTCGGCCTCTCGATGGACTACCACGTGTTCATCGTCAGCCGCATCAAGGAGCTGCGCGACGACGGGCTGTCGACCGCGGAGGCCGTCTCCAAGGGCATCAGCTCGACGGCGGGAACGGTCACCGCCGCGGCCGCGGTGATGGTCGCTGTGTTCGCCATCTTCGCCTGGCTGCCGACGCTCGACATCAAGCAGATGGGCGTCGGCCTGGCGGTCGCCGTTTTGCTCGACGCCACCGTGATCCGGGGGATACTGCTTCCGGCGACGATGAAGATGCTCGGCGACTGGAACTGGTACCTGCCCAAGGGCCTCGGCTGGCTCCCGCGCGTGCAGGCGGGGCGAACCGCGGCACGCGAGGGCGCGCTGATCGGGCGGACGGAGACCGTCTGATGACCACGCTGGTCCGCACTCTCGCCAATCCGGTGACCTACCGTCGCCTCGGCTACCTGCTGCTCGAGGTGCCACTCGGGACGATCTGGTTCACCGCCCTGGTGACGCTCTGGAGCCTGGGCTTCGGCCTGGTCCTCACACCGTTCGTGATCCCGGTGGTGCTGCTGCTGGCCGCGGCGACCCGTGGCTTCACCGCGGTCGAGGTCGGGCTCGCACGCTCGCTGCTCGACGTCGACGCGCGCATGCCGTCGATGTCGGCCGCGAGCGGCAACTGGCGCGCACGGATGCGCGCCCAGTTCGGCCCCGGCTTCTGGCGCGCCCAGGGCTACCTCTGGTCGCGCTGGTTCCTGGCCTTCCCGGCCGGCACGCTGCTGCTGGGACTGATCGGCTGGTCGCTCAGCCTGATCGTCGGGCCACTGTGGATGCCACTCGTACCGCGCAGCGCGAACATCGACGGTCTGCACATCCACACATTCGTGCAGGCGCTCACGCTCGTACCGGCCGGGCTGGTGCTGCTGCCGCTCAGCATCGCGCTCGCCTACCCGCTCGGCGCGGCATTCATCCCGTTGGCCCGCCGCCTGCTGCGCGAGGAGGACGGGCACTGGACCGTCAGCGGGAGCTCGGGATCGGTCCTGCCGGGTTCCGCTCGGGCCGGCCTTGCTTTGGCCGGCCCCACGCGCCGCGGGCTGGTGGTTCATGCCGGAGTGCAGGCCGCGATCATCACCATCGTGCTCGTGGTCTGGGCGGCCACCACGCTGGCCTCGACCTCGTTGGGCTACTTCTGGCCGATCTGGGTGATCATGCCGTTCGCCACCACGCTGGGCATGCATGCCTGGCTGTACCGCGTCGGGCACGACCCTGCGGTGGCGCGCCGCTTCCGCGGCAGGGCGTCGCTGGCGGGCAGCACCGGCGTGGCCACGATCTTCTGGCTGTTCACCGTCGGCATCTGGGCGGTCTCCAGCCACGGTTACTTCTGGCCGGTCTGGCCGCTGCTCGGCCTGGTGATCGCCGTCGGCGCCCACGCCGCGGCCGTGCTGCTGGCCAAGCCCCAGGAGCTGATGCAGCGGATCGAGTCGCTGACGGCCAGCCGCGCCGGCGCCGTCGATATTCAGGACAGCGAGCTGCGGCGCATCGAGCGTGACCTGCATGACGGCGCGCAGGCACGGCTGGTTGCACTCGGCATGAGCCTCGGCATGGCCGAGCAGAAGCTGACCGACGATCCCGAGCGCGCCGGAGAGCTGCTGGCGGAGGCGCGCGCCGGCGCCGAGGCGGCCCTGCGGGAGCTGCGTGACCTGGCCCGCGGCATCCATCCACCGGTGCTCACCGATCGCGGGCTCGAGGCGGCGATCACCGCCCTGGCGAGCTCGACCCACATGCACGTGGCGCTTTCGGTCGACGTCCCCAAGCGGCCCACGTCGACGGTCGAGAGTGCCGCCTACTTCGTCGTCGCCGAGGCGCTGGCCAACGCCGCCAAGCACTCCGGCTCGGAGTGGCTTGACATCCGCATCGCGACGGTCGGGCGCCACCTCGAGCTCGAGGTCACCGACGACGGCGCCGGTGGCGCCGATCCTGGCGGCAGCGGCCTGGTCGGGCTGCGTCACCGGGTCGAGGCGCTCGACGGCACGCTCGAGCTCACGAGCCCAGCGGGTGGGCCGACGACGGTCTACGCTGAGCTGCCGTGCGCGTAGTCATTGCCGAGGACCTTGCTCTGCTGCGCGACGGCCTCATGCGGCTGCTGCGGGACAACGAGATCGAGGTCGTGGCCGCCGTCGCCGACGCCGACTCGCTGGTGCGTGAGGTCGTGGCCCTGCAGCCGGACCTCGCCGTCGTCGACGTGCGGCTGCCGCCCGGTTACCGCGACGAGGGTCTGCGCGCCGCGCTCGAGGTCCGTCGCAGGCTGCCCGGCACCGCGGTGCTGGTCATCTCCCAGTATGTCGAGCCGACCTACGCCGAGGAGCTGCTCGCCGACCGCGCCGGCGGCGTCGGCTACCTGCTCAAGGATCGCGTGATGCACGTCGCAGACTTCCTCGAGGCGGTCAGACGCGTGGCCGACGGCGGTACCGCGCTCGATCCCGAGGTCGTCGCGCAGCTGTTCTCACGCCGCCGTCACGACGAGCCGCTCGAGCGGCTCACGCCACGCGAGCGCGAGGTGCTGGCGATGATGGCCGAGGGTCGCTCCAACGCCGGCATCGCCGCAGCTCTGGTGCTGAGCGTCGGCGCCGTCGAGAAGCACGTGCAGAGCATCCTCTCGAAGCTCGACCTGCCGCAGAGCTCAAGTGACCATCGACGCGTGCTGGCGGTGCTCGCCTATCTGCAGTCCGGCGAGTGACTCGACAATGGGCACCGCACGGACATCGAGCACGGTGCGGTCTCGACCACGTGACTTGGCCGCGTAGAGCGCCATGTCCGCACGACGCAACAGCTCCTCGAGACTCGGCGGCGCCAGTGCGGCACTGGCACCGGCGCTGACGGTGATGCCGGGGATCCCCGGGTGGTCGGAGGCGAGCGCGAGCGCTCGGCGCACGCGCTCGGTGTACTCGCGCGTCTGCTCGAGGTCGGCCCCCGGCAGCAGCGCGACGAACTCCTCGCCACCCATGCGCGCGGCCAGGTCTGCGGTGCGCAGGCTGCTGCGCAGGCATGCGGCGAAGCGCTGCAGCACACGGTCACCGGTCTCGTGCCCGAACTCGTCGTTTACGCGCTTGAAGAAGTCCAGATCGAACAGCGCCACGCCGATCGAGGTCTGGTCGCGGCGCGCGCGAGCGAGCTCCCGCTCCACCGCCTCGTCAAAACCGCGGCGGTTGAGCAGCTGGGTGAGCTCATCCACGCGGGCCTCGGCCGAGATCTGCTCGAGCAGCCGACGGTTGCGGTCCGAGAGCAGCTGCACCACCGCGCCGACGACGGCCACCGCGCTCATCACGTCGATCCAGCGATCGAGGTCGCCATGCGCCATCAGCGTCAGCGCGACTCCGTGGCAGACCGCCACGCTGGCGATGATCAGAACAGCGCCGCGGCGGCCGAAGAAGTAGGACTGCCAGAGCACCGGCCACATGTAGAGCACGGCGCCGTCACCGGGCGTGTTGGTGCTCGCCAGCGCCATCGCGATCAGGGCAACGCCGATTGGACCGAGCGCGCCGATCGCCATGCGCGGCATGCGTGAGCCGAACGCGATCAGCAAAGTCACGAACACCAGCGAACCGACCCCGGGAAGCAGCGAGAAGGCCTGCCCGCCGGGGACGAGGCTCTCGATCAGGTCGATGAAGGTGCCGCCGCCGAACAGCATGGCGCCGCTGAGGACCATCGTGCGGTGCTGGTTCATGCGGTCATCCGTGCCGGCATTCATGCCTATAGATCGGCACTAAAGCGGATCAGCTGGACCGTGGTTAACCGCATCGCGGGCGGACTGAAACAGGACCAGCCTGTTTCAGCTGTCAAGCCCGCGCCACGCAGCTGTTTCAAGCGACTCCGGGTTGGGAACGCTGGCTTGCGGCCGACCACCCAATCCGTGACCGATTTCGTCGTGAACCATCTATCGAGGGAGACGAGCATGCGTGCTTTTGACCCCGGATCCGTGCGCACACGTGCGTGCGGGCGGAGAGTGTCGTTGAGCTTATTGGCGGCAGCGGCGACGGTCGTGGGGGTGATGACGGCGCCCACGTCGGCATCTGCCGCGCGCCGGCACGGCAGGCGCGCGGACACCGCCTCGTGTCCGTGGGTGAGCTCGCGCGCCTCGATCGGTCAACGGGTGGCGCAGGTCATGAGCAACATGACCGTCGCCGACGAGGATTTCCTGGTGGAGGGCCACGGCACCACCAACGAGGGCCCGAACCCTTCGCCCAACCCGTACGTCTTCTGGATGCCCGGCATCCCGAGCCTGTGCATCCCCAAGCTCGGCGAGGAGGACGGCCCGGCAGGCGTGGCCGATCAGCTGACGGGCGTCACCCAGCTGCCGGCCGGCGTCGCGCTGGCCGCCACCTGGGATCCGTCGCTGGCGCGGGCTTACGGCCAGGTGATCGGCTCCGAGGAGGCCGGCAAGGGCGCCGACGTCAACCTCGGTCCCACGATCAACATCGATCGAGACCCCCGCTGGGGTCGCTCGTTCGAGTCCTTCACGGAGGACCCGGCGTTGAACGCCGCGCTCGCCACCTCTGAGATCGACGGCGTGCAGAGCACTGGCGAGATGTCTCAGGTCAAGCACTTCGCGGTCTACAACCAGGAGACCAACCGCAACAGCGACAACGATGACGTGATCATCTCCAAGCGTGTGATGCAGGAGATCTACCTGCCCGCGTTCCAGGCGGCCGTTCAGCAGTCGCAGGCCGCCTCGGTGATGTGCTCCTACGCCGTGATCAACGGCGATTACGCCTGCCAGAACGATTACCTCGAGAACCAGGTGCTGCGCGATCAGTGGGGCTTCCCCGGCTTCGTCACCTCCGATTACGGTGCGCTGCACGCGACCGCGGGGGCGCTCGACGGAACCGATCAGGAGCAGCCCTTCAACAGCTACTTCAGCCAGCCGCTGCTCGACGCGGTCAATTCGGGCGCGATCCAGCAGTCGGTGCTCAACACAATGGTGCAGCGCATCCTGACCGAGATGTTCCGTTTCAACCTATTCCAGATCCAGCGTCCGGCGAGCACCTCCGCGGTCGTGACCTCGCCGGTCCATCAGGCCGTCGGGACCAGCGTGGCCGAGACCGGAACGGTACTGCTGCGCAACCAGACCGGCACGCTGCCACTGTCGGCAACGGGCGGCGGCACAATCGCCGTGATCGGCCCATCGGCGTCAGCCTCGCCGACCTACGGTGGCGGCGGCAGTGCCTACGTCGTGCCGTCGAGCACGGTCACGCCCCTGCAGGGCCTGCAGAACGCCGCCGGCAGCGGCACCAGCCTGACCTACACGCAGGGCCTGCCGACCGACTCCCAGCTGACGGCGATCCCGTCCACGGCCCTCTCGCCTGCCTACACCGGCACCACTTGGGGCCAGAGCTACAGCGGCACGCTGACCGCGCCCGAGACCGGCACCTACGTGCTGGGGATCACCAATCAATGCCAGTGCTACACGCCGGAGAACGTCACGCTCGATGGCAACACGCTGATCGCGGACCCGGGCACGCCGCCGGTGAGCACCTATTCGGTGGCGGTCAACCTGACTCAGGGCCAGCAGTACACACTGGCGATCAGCGGCGGTGGTGAGACCGAGAACCTCAGCTGGGCGACGCCGTCCGAGCTCGCCCCCGACCTGAGCGCGGCAGCGCAGGCGGCCAGGTCGGCACAGACCGTGATCGTCGTCGTCTCCGACGACACCGAGTCCGAGGCGACCGACCGCCCCGGGATGAACCTGCCCTCGGCCCAGGACGAGCTGATCTCGACCGTCGCGGCGGCCAACCCCAACCCGGTCGTGGTCCTCGACGCCGGCGCGCCGGTGGCGATGCCGTGGCTGAACTCGGTCGCCTCGGTGGTGGATGCCTGGTATCCGGGCCAGTCGAGCGGCACCGCGCTGGCCGACGTTCTGTTCGGAAAGGTCGATCCCAGCGGCCACCTGCCGGTGACCTTCCCGACGGGCCTCGCTCAGGTGCCCGCCGCGAGCGCCGAGCAGTTCCCCGGAGTCAACGGGCAGGTGCTCTACAGCGAGGGCCTTGATGTCGGCTACCGCTACTACGACGCCAGCGGCGAGACACCGCTGTTCCCATTCGGGTTCGGGCTCTCATACACGCGGTTCGCGTTCAGCAACCTGCACGTCCAGGCCGGCGACACGGACGGCGTCTCCGACGTGCAGGTGTCCGCGACGATCAGGAACACCGGCTCGGTCGCCGGCGCCGACGTCGCGCAGCTCTATCTGGGCGATCCGGCAGCCGCCGGGGAGCCGCCGCGCCAGCTCGTCGGCTTCCAGCGCGTGCAGCTGAACCCGGGCGCCTCACAGCGGGTGCAGTTCACGATCTCGCCGCGTGACACCTGGTGGTGGGATCAGAACGCCGATGGCTGGACCCAGAGCCCGGGCACCTACGACGTCTACCTGGGTGACTCCTCGGCGATCAGCGACCTGCCCCTGCACGGCTCGTTCGCGGTCGCGCACACGGCCGCCGCCCGCGAGGTGATCGTGCATGCCCCGCGCGAGTTCGTGCCCGGCCAGGGCAGCCGCGTGAGCGTCAAGCTGACCAGCTCCGGCACGGCCACGTTGCGTGGCGTGCAGCTCTCACTGCAGCTCCCGCAGGGCTGGACCGCCTCCCCGCTCGGTCCTACGACGTTCGTGAGCGTCGGCCCGTCGCAGACGCCGCATGCGGCGTTCATCGTGACGCCGCCGGCGTGGGCGCCGCTGGCCAGCGCGACCGTGCACGCCACGGCGCAGCTCGGCCCCGACGCCCAACGTCAGGCCGGTGTCACAAG
Source organism: Solirubrobacteraceae bacterium (assembly GCA_035551915.1). Taxonomy (GTDB): domain Bacteria; phylum Actinomycetota; class Thermoleophilia; order Solirubrobacterales; family Solirubrobacteraceae; genus Palsa-465. Next base: position 22,961 of record DASZMI010000016.1, read on the forward strand.
CACGCTGGTGGCGCAGGCGAGCTGAGCCGCCGCGCTCGCGCTCGAAGTGGCCTCGCCCGGCGGTCGACCGACCGCCGGGCGCCGCCTATGCAGCCGGCGGCTGCTCGATCCGGATCAGGTTCCCGGACGGGTCGCGCACGGCGCCGTCGCGCACGCCCCAGGGCTGGTCGGCCGGCTCCTGCACGATCTCTGCGCCGCCGCTGCGCAGCTGCTGGAAGGTGCTGTCGAGGTCGTCCGCCTGCAGGTGCACGCCGTACAGTGCGCCCTTGGCGATCATCGCCGCCACGGCGTCGATGTCCTCGGGGCTGCCGTTGACGTAGTTGGTCAGCACGATCGAGACACCCGGCTGTGATGCCGACCCGACCGTGATCCAGCGGAAGCTGTCCCGGGCGACGTCGTTGCGCACCTCCATCCCGAGCTTGTCGCGATAGAAGGCGAGGGCCTCGTCGGGATCGTTGACGAGGACGAAGCAGGTGGAAATGGTGAGGTTCATGGCCGCAAGCCTAGGCAGCCATGGTGCCTTCCGCTTCTCGAATCCTGCTCGCCTTGCCGCCGCCCGGTGCGCCACTCGTCGCGCGCTTGCGGGCGGGCCGCGTCAGATCCTTGGCGATGCAGCCGGGCAGGCTGTCCAGCGCGTGATGATCCTGCGCCCGGTAGGCGCTCGGGGTCTGGCCCGTGATCTGGGTGAAGCTCGCGCTGAACGAGCCCAACGACGAGCAGCCGACCTCGAAGCAGACCTCGGTGACCGTGAGATCGCCGTGACGCAGCAGAGCCTTGGCACGCTCGATCCGGCGCGTCATCAGATATGAGTAGGGCGTCTCGCCATAGGCCGCGCGGAACCGACGCGAGAAGTGAGCCGTCGACATCAGCGCCGCGCGCGCGAGCTCGGCCACCTCGAGCGGACGTGAATACTCGCGGTCCATCAGATCGCGCGCGCGGCGCAGGTGCGCGAGGTTCTGGAGGTCCTCCGGTGCCACGCCGTCAGCTTAGTGACGCGGTAACCATGCGAGGGAGGGGTTTTGTCTGCTGGGGCGACAAAACCCCTCCCCGGCGTGGCGCACCGCCGGGCGCGGGGCATTGCCGGCGCGCGGAGCACCGCCGGGCGCGGGTCGACCAAGGCAGGTAACCAAGGCGGGTAGCGAGGTAGGTAGCGAGGTACACGCCGCGCAACGGACGCAGCCAGCTGCGTCCGGACGCCGTCACAACGAAAGATAATCTCTCTACAGGCCCTTTACGGCGCCGAGGACCCCCAGTTTGCCAGGGTAGATGGCGTTCCGCCAGCAGGACGTGGCGCTGCCCGTGTGGCGCATCCACCGTCACCTCGGCATGGGCGGCGACCAGCTCGTCGGCGCGCTCGCCGGCAAGGCGTTCGATCAGGAGTCGGGCGATGCCGTCCGCGCCGCGCACGATGTGCTCTACCTGGCGTCGATCCAGTCGGTCTCGACGCTCGAGGGTGCGCGCGAGCCCGACCAACTACCAGGATCTGCTCGATGCACGCGAACTGGTGGACGCCTGGACCACGGCCGATGACGTGGAGCGCACCAAGCCGCACCCGGACCTCGTGCAGGCGGCGCTGGCAAGGCTCGACCGCGCAGACGGCGTGATGGTCGGCGACACTCCCTGGGACGTGAAGGCGGCGGCCGACGCCGGCGCCCCCACGGTCGCCGTGCTCACCGGCGGCTTCTCGACCGATGAGCTACGCGGCGCGGGTGCCGTCAACGTGTTCGCTTCGATCGACGAGTTGCGTGGCCGGCTCGAGGAGACTCCGCTCGGCTGAACCCGGCCGCGCCGTTTCAGCTGCCCGGCACAGGGGGATTCTGCTAGTGGTGTCCTCCACCATCGACAGAACTGTGCCGGCGCGGGATGGCTTGCGAGCGCTCGGGGCCCGCGGGACCTCGGCGCGCGTGCGGATCCTCGAGGTGGATCCCGACCTCGGCAGCGGGTTGTCGGAGCAGGACCTGGCCGCCGCGAGGAGGGCGCTCGTCGCGACCGTGATGGAGATCAGCGGTTCCCGCTGGCAGCCGCCCGCATACGACCCACGCACCAGCTACGGCCTGCTGATCCTCGACGGGCTGATCGGCCGCCGACTGTGCGTCGGGCGCGCGGTCGCCACCGAGCTGCTCAGCTCCGGGGACATCCTGCGCCCCTGGGAGGAGGTGCCGCTCTGGGGGCTCAGCGAACCGACGCTCGAGTGGCGTGTGTTCCAGCCCTCGCGAGTCGCGGTGCTGGGCCGCGACGTGACGACGCTGATCGGCCGGCGGCCGCAGCTCGTCGTCAACTTCTCCTCACGGCTGCTGCAGCGCGTGCGCTCGGCCGCCTACCTGATGGCGGTGAGCCACCAGACCCGCGTCGAGGACAGGCTCATGGAGACCCTCTGGTACCTGGCGAGCACCTGGGGTCGTGTCACCCCGCGCGGTACGCGGATCCCGTTCCGGATCACGCACGAGGTGCTGAGTGAGATCCTCGGCGCGCAGCGTCCATCGGTGACAACGGCGTTCCGCAGCCTGATGGACCAGGGCCTGGTCACCCGTGAGAGCGATGGCACATTCCTGCTGCGTGAGCAGGTTGCGCCGGCGGCTTGCGAGTGACGCGACCCACCCCTGCTTTCAGCCCTCTCTCCAGCTGAAGCGTCTCAGCCGATCGGCGCCACCGGGTTGCCGGGTGCGAACGATCCGCAGTCCTGTGGCGCTCGACTCGCTGCGGGCGGCGCTGTCCTCGCCGGCGACGGGCCTGGCAGTCCACCAAGGTGGCGATGATCGGCTACTCGGGCGGGCGCGATCGCCACGGAGTGGGCGTCCGAGCTCGCACCCAGGATCTACATCCGCGAGCTACAATACTTGACAGGAAGCGACATAGATTTTATGCTGGTCCCTACATCACTACCGCCTCACCAGGAGGTTCGCAATGGCACTTATTCGCTGGGAGCCGGCTGCTGAGCTGAACTCGATTCAGTCCGAAATGAACCGGCTCTTCACCTCACTGTTCGACAGCCCCACACGCCCGTCATCGGGCGAGACCACCCGTCGCTGGATTCCGGCGATCGACCTCGTCGAGGACGGCGATCGCTACGTCCTCCACGCCGATCTACCCGGCGTTGCCGAGCAGGACGTCAGCGTCGAAGTCGACGCCGGCGTGCTCAAGATCTCGGGCGAGCGCAGGTCCGCGCGCACCGAGCAGCAGGGCGGCTACCGCCGCATCGAGCGCTCATTCGGCAGCTTCTCGCGCTCACTGACCCTGCCTGACGGCATCGATCCCGACGCGGTCGAGGCCAGCTTCGACAAGGGCGTGCTCGAGGTCAGAATCCCGAAGCCCGAGCGGATCAAGCCGCGGAAGGTGACGATCTCGGTGGCTGCGGGCAGCCATGAGCAGCTCGCCGCAAACGGCGAGAGCGTGTCCTCGCAGGACACGCCAACGGACCCCGCGTAGGCGCCGGCGCCCTCCTCCAGCGAGGAGCCCTCTCCCTCACCCGCCCGAGGGGTCGCGGCCGGCGGCAGGCCGCGGCCCCTCGTGGGTGCAGCCAGGCGAGCGCATCGAGCGGAGCCCGAGCCGGTCGACGGTCGACTCGCCGCCCGCTGTCGGAGCCGCACTCCGGCCAAGACCAGGCCAAGACCCGGTATAAGCTCCGCGTAAACAAACGCGAAATTACATTGCGCGCATATCACACGCGGGCGCTATGTTTGTCAGCTGATTTTGGTGGCTGGAGCTACGGCCAACACCGCGCGGCTGCGCCGCGACCCGACGTTCCGGCCGTACTCCGACGGTACCGGCCCGTTCTTGACGACTCAAAAGGAGTTTCCTTGCGCATCTTGATTCTGGGTGGAGACGGCTTCTGTGGTTGGCCGACTTCACTTCACCTCTCGGCCCAGGGCCACGAAGTCGCGATCGTCGACAACCTGGCACGCCGCGAGATGGACATCGAGCTCGAGGCTGAGTCCCTGACCCCGATCTCGCCGCTGGGCACACGCCTGGCCGCCTGGCAGGATCTCACCGGTACCGAGATCCCGTTCCACCGCCTCGACGTATCGAAGAACTATGCGCGCCTGCTGCAGCTCTACCGCGAGTTCCGCCCGGACGCCATCGTGCACTTCGCCGAGCAGCGCGCCGCGCCGTACTCGATGAAGGACGCCGACCACAAGCGCTACACGGTCGACAACAACGTCAACGCCACGCACAACGTGCTGGCCGCCGCGGCCGAGGCCGACCGCGACATCCACATCGTCCACCTCGGCACGATGGGCGTCTACGGCTACGGCACCGCCGGCATGCAGATCCCCGAGGGCTACCTCGCGATCAAGGTCGAGACCGACGACGGCACCCAGATCGAGCAGGAGATCCTGTACCCCGCCAACCCGGGCTCGATTTACCACATGACCAAGACCCTGGACCAGCTGATGTTCGCCTACTACGCGAAGAACGATCAGGTCCGGATCACCGATCTGCACCAGGGCATCGTCTGGGGCACCCAGACCAAGGAGACGCGGCTGGACTCGCGCCTGATCAACCGCTTCGACTACGACGGGGACTTCGGCACGGTGCTGAACCGCTTCCTGATGCAGGCAGCCGTCAACTACCCGCTGACCGTTCACGGCACCGGCGGCCAGACGCGCGCCTTCATCCACATTCAGGACACGGTTCGCTGCATCCAGCTGGCGATCGAGAACCCGCCCGCCCGCGGCGAGCGCGTTCAGGTCTTCAACCAGATGACCGAGACCCACCGCGTGCGCGACCTGGCCAAGCTCGTCGCCGAGCTGACGGGCGCGGAGATTGACTACGTCGACAACCCCCGCAAGGAGGATGCCGAGAACGAGCTGTTCGTCGCCAACGACAACTTCCTCGAGCTCGGCCTCAACCCGACGACGCTGCGCGGCGACCTGCTCACCGAGGTCACCGAGATCGCGAAGGCGTACGCGAGCCGCTGTGACCTCGCGAAGATCCCCTGCACCTCGAAGTGGGTCCAGCGCCAGGCGGTCGCCTCCGGCGACTGAGCCAACGGTCCGGCCGGCGGTCCCGCTGGACCACCGGCCGTCCAGGCCGCCGAGCCACCACGCTGACAGTACGGGGCGGTCCAGCGGGACCGCCCCCAAAGACTTGGTATTAGGACGCCGACACGGAAAACACCGGCGGTAGCCGCGTAGCCGCCATGCCCCAGCTGGCGCCGGCGTCGCCGGAGCCGAAGACGTCGCCCGAGGTCGCGCCGAAGTAGAGCTGCAGCGCCTCACCCTGACCGGTGCTGGTGAAGGCCTGACGCAGGACCGTGAGGTAGGCGTGCTTGGCCGGCAGGCCGTCACCCCGGGGCGACCAGCTCGAGCCGCCGTCGCGGGTCTCGTAGACGCGCACGCGACCATCGGGCATCACCCGGTCCATGTCGGCCACCAGCGGGATCACGTAGGCGCTGTCAGGGTCGAGCGGGTCGACCTTCAACGGGAAGCCGAAGTCAGACGGCAGGCCGGCACCGATCTCGCCCCAGCTCTCACCGGCGTCGTCGGAGCGGTAGACGCCACCGTGGAACTGCATGAACATGCGCTCGGGCCGGCTGCGCGAGCGCTCGACGTGGTGCACGCACAGCGCGGTCGTCTCGGGATCGATGTCGGCCTCGGGCAGGTAGCGCGGCGTCAGGCCGCGGTTCCCGCGGCGCCAGCTGGCGCCCCCATCCTCGGTCAGCCACATGCCCGCCGCCGAGATCGCAACCGCCAGCCTGCTGGGGTCGCCCGGCCACGTGCTGATCGAGTGCAGGCAGAGTCCGCCACCGCCCGGGCGCCAGTCGCGGCGCGAGGGCTGGTTCCAGAGCCCGGCGTTGATCTCCCAGCTGGCGCCGCCGTCATGGCTCTCGAACAACACCCCGGGATCCGCACCCATGTAGAGGGTGTCCGGCGCCTCGCCCGCGGCGATCACCCAGATGCGCTCGAGCGCCTGGTCACCACCCTCCGGCAGCGTCACACCGTCGGCCTGCTCCCAATCGGACTCCGCGGCGGGGTCGCCATCGGTGTAGAACAGCTTCGGGCCGTAGAACGGCGAGGTCACGGCCGCGAACAGCCGGCCACTGCGTGGGTCGCGCAGCGCGTAGTCGACCGGCTGCCCGGCGCACGCGCGCGTCGTGATCTCAAAGCCCTCGGTCGAGCCCTCACGCGGCTGGCCTTCGAGCAGAAACAGGCCCTTCTTGGTTCCGACGACCAGCTCCGTCAACTGAAACCTCCCGTAATCGCAGGTATGACATCCACGCGGTCACCGGCGCTCACCGCCGTGTCCCCGGCTCCCCGCTCACCGTTGACGAACACGTTGATGTGGCGGCGGATCCGGCCGCGCTCGTCGAGAATCCAGCCCGCCGCGTCGGGATTTGCGGACTCGAAGCCGCGCAGCAGGTCAACCACCGTCGCGCCTTCGAGCTCGTGCTCGCCGCGCCCACCCGCGAGTGCGCGCAGCGGAGCGCGGACGCAAACCACAGCCATGGGCGCGATCCTAGCCGTCGCACCGGCACCCGTGCGGGTTTACCCGGCTTCGCTGCGGGGATGTTTCGGGGAATGGCAGGGAGTTGGCATGGCTCGGAAGAGCTTGAAGAGCAGCTGGTGGGTACCCCAGACACCCACTCAATCGAGCGCCAGGCGCCGGTTCAGATGCGCGCGGCGCCGATCCAGCCGGCGACGGCACCGAGGTCGCCGACGAACTGGTCCATCGCGTGACGGCGCTCGTCGCTGCCGGCGACCCGCAGGATCGAGGACGGATGAACAGTCACCGTGACGACGCATGCGAGGTCGCACTCGAGCCGCGTACCGCGCGACTCGCCGACCTTGGTCCGCGGTCCGAGCACCGCCTGCGCGGCGGTTGCGCCGAGCAGCACGAGCGCCTCGGGCTCGATCAGCCGGAGCTCTGCCTCGAGCCACGGGAAGCAGGCAAGAACGTGCCAGCGGTCCGGCCGCTGATGAATTCGACGCTTGCCACGCGCGCGGTAGCGGAAGTGCTTGACGGCGTTTGTCACGTACGCCTGATCATCACGTGCGATCCCGGCACGCTCGAGCGCCTCGTCGAGGATCCGGCCGGCGGGCCCGACGAACGGATGCCCTTCGATGTCCTCGCGGTCGCCGGGCTGCTCCCCGACCAGCATCACGCGCGCGCTCGGCGGCCCCTCGCCCAGTACGGCCTGGGTCGTCCCCTCGTAGAGATCACAGGCGCGGCAGCGCTGGGCGGCATCCGCGAGCGCGGCATGGGTGAGCTCGTGCGGCAGTGGTGGCGCGGGGAAGCTCGCGCGATCGGGACGGTTGGGCATCTGCTTCGGGCCTACCCCTGCCCCTGAGACGGTACGCGTCAGATGCGAGAGGTCCACGTCGGCTGCTCCGGTTGGGATTACGCGGACTGGCGCGCACCGTTCTACGGCGAGCATGCACCGAAGCGGCGCTGGCTCGAGCTCTACGCCGAGCACTTCGACACCGTCGAAGTCAACTCGACCTTCTACCGGCTGGCGCGTCCGGCGGCGGTCGAGCGCTGGCTCGACTCAACACCGGATGGCTTCCGGTTCGCCATCAAGGCGAGCCGCTACCTCACGCATGTGCGCCGGCTGACCGACCTCGGTACCGGCATCGGACGCTTCTATGCCCCACTCGAGCCGCTCATCGAGGCGGACCGGCTGGGCCCGGTCCTGTGGCAGCTGCCCGAGAACTTTCACCGCGACGAGCGCCGGCTGGCGGCCTGGATCGAGGCGCTGCCACCGGGGATGCATACGATCGAGTTCCGTGACCCGAGCTGGTTCGTCCCCTCGGTGCTCGAGCTGCTGCGAGACGGCGGCGTCGCGCTGACCATCGGCGACCACCCGCAGCGTCCGTTTCAGCTGTTTCAGGCAACGGTTCCCTGGCGCTTCATCCGCTTCCACTACGGGCGTCGTGGGCGCGACGGCAACTACTCGGCGAGCGAGCTCGACGACTGGGCCGCACAGATCGAGCGCTGGCGCCGGGAGACCGAGATCTGGGCCTACTTCAACAACGACTGGAAGGCGTTCGCCCCGGCTAACGCGACGGCGCTGATGCGACGGCTCGGTGCCGCCGTCGGAGTCTGACACCTGGCCGGCGCGGTGGTTGCGGTAGGGCGGGCCGGGTAGGAACCCAGTGATGCCCGAAGGGCCGGACTCACCGACCGATCGCCTGGGGCACGCGCCGCCGTTCTCAGGCTACGCGGACTCAGACCAACCGCTGGGGGGTTACAGCGTGCTGGCGACAGCGTTCACCACCGCGCTCGCGGCGGGGATCACCTCCGCGCGCCGGCGCGGCCGCCTGCCTGAGGACATCGGCACCAAGGACATCGTCGTGTGCGGGCTGGCCACGCACAAGATCGCGCGGCTGCTGACCAAGGATGCGGTCACCAGCTTCGCGCGTGCGCCCTTCGTGCGGCTCGAGGAGAAGAGCGGCAGCAATTCGATCAAGGAGAGCCCGCGTGGCAGCGGGCTGCGGCGCTCGGTCGGCGAGCTGATCTCCTGCCCCGAATGCACCGGGCAGTGGGTCGCCTCGGGGCTGGTCGTCGGCCTCGTCCACGCGCCGCGTGTAACCCGGCTGCTCGGCGGCATGTACGCGTCGCTGGCGATCGGCGACATGCTGCAATTCGTGTATGTCGGGCTCAGGAGCCGCGCGGAGCGTCGATCTTGAAGCAGAGGACCTTGATGGCGACTCACAACCACTCCGGAAGGAGGAACCATGACCGGAGATGGCCCACAGACGGGACCCAGGCACGAGCCGGAGCGAATCCACGAGCGCGCCGCCGATCCGGCGGAGGCAGCCGACAGGCCACTCGAGCCCAAGAGCGCAGATGAGGAGTTGTTGGCACGCGACGAGGGCGCGCCACTGCGGGATCAGGACACCCACCACCGGCTGAACACCACGGTCGGGGACACAGACCCAGAAGCTGACTCCGACCCCTACCGCGCGGCGGACGCGCAGGACGAGGCCGATCGCGCCTCGGGCACAACCGGATCCGGACAGGGGGCAGAACGTTGATCGCCGCCGAGGTGAGCGCGATCCGGCAGCTCGCGGAGCGCCGGCTCCAGCATCCGCTGATCAGCCTGTTTCTCGATCTTGACCCGACGCGCTTCGCCACGGGCGTGGCACGGGCGTCCGAGATCAACTCGCTGCTCGATCAGGCCCATCAGCTACTGCACGCGCACTCGCTCGAGCATCTCGATCATCAGGACCGGATGGCGCTCGAGCAGGACATCAGGCGGGTGGGCAGGTACCTGACCGCTGAGCTCGATCCCTCCGGGGCGCGCGGCGTGGCGGTCTACTGCTCGACTCGCGAATCTCTGTTCGAGGCGGTCCGGCTCGCACATCCGGTTGTTAGCGAAGTGGCCATCCAGCTGATCCCGAAGCTCGAGCCGCTACTGCCGGCGCCCGAGCCGGCCTGCGTCTGCGTGACGCTCGTCAGCCGGCGCGAAGCGCGCTTCTTCATCCCGCGCGGCGGCTCGAGGGTCGGCGAGCACCACTTCGAGGAGCAGCTCCACGACGAGGTCCATGGCCAGCACCGCCAGGGCGGGTGGTCGGAAGCCAACTACGAGCGCAGCATCGAGGCCGACGTCGGCGCGCATCTGCGCCGCGCCGCCGAGCGCCTCTACCAGCTGTGGAAGGCCCAGCGGTTTGACCGGCTGGTGCTCGGCGGGCCGCACGAGGTGGTGGCGCGCTTCACCTCGGAGCTGCACGCCGACCTGGCGGCCGTGCTCGACGAGGCCGAGCTGGCGATGCACGTAACCACGACCTCGCCCAGCGAGATCGACGACGCCCTGATGCCGTTGCGGCAGCGCTGGCGCGAGCTCGCCCAGTGGCAGGCGCTTCAGCGGCTGCTCTCGACCACGGATGTGCGTGACGGCACCTCCGTCGGCGTACGCCCGACATTGGCGGCGCTCGGTCAGCGGCAGGTCGCCTCACTGGTGCTGGGTCCCCGCGCCGACGAGGAGGGCGCGGAGTGCCCGCAGTGCGGCCAGCTCTACATCAATGAGAACGGCAGCCACTGCGAGGCCGACGGCACTGAACTGAGGCGACTGCACAGTCTGCGCGCGGCGATGATCCGCAGCGCGGTGCTGCAGGACGCCGAGGTGATCGTGCTCGACGACTACGACGACCGGCCGGAGATCGCGTCATTCAGCGGGGTCGGCGCGATCCTGCGTTACTAGGTAGCCCGCGCCTCTGCCGGCCGCGCCGGCGCGCGACTCGTCTGGATATGCGTCGGCGGCGTTGACCGACGTGCGGCGCCGGCGATTTCGCGCGGCGGCATACCCGGATTCGCGCCTTCAAATCACGTTCTGACCGACCTCACTGGCTGAAAACTGGTCGCTAACAGATAAACAACGCATAAGCCGCAACTCCATCCCAGATGAGCTGTTTCTGGGGCAGCCGTCACGTCAGACGGGTGTCAACTTTCACTTTTTCGTTGGGAGGGAGTTGCAGCATGCATACGCACAGAAGGTCCGTGGTCGGGACGGGTGTCTCGATTCTCCTGGGTCTGATGGCGGTGGCCGCTGCGCTGCTGATGGTGCTGCCATCGACAGCGAACGCCGCGGTACATCCGCGACACAACCGCGGCCTGACGATCGCCTCCACACCGGATCCGATCACGGCCGGCGACGGCGTCCTCATCTACGGACGACTGCTGGGCCCGGACAATGCCCACAGGCGCATCCGGCTGTTCCACCGGATCAATCCTGCCCAGCAGTTCACACCGGTCAGCGTGACCCGGACGAACCGTTACGGGTTCTACGAGTTCATCCGCGCCGACGGCGTCGTCACCACCAACCGCAACTGGTTCGTGCTCGGCCCCCGGCACACGCACAGCCACACGATCCATGAGTGGGTCTCGGCGATCGTGACGCTCGCCGCCAACACCACATCGGCGACGACCGCTGACACAATCAACTTCAGCGGCACCGTGTCCCCGGCGCTCAACCACCAGCGCGTGCTCCTGCAGGAGCAGGACTCGAGCGCGCCCAGCGGCACCGGCTGGAAGACGATCGACTCCGGTTACACCAACAGCAGCTCCGGCTACGGGATCCCGCATCGCTTCCGCTCACCGGGCAGCTACACGCTGCGCGCGTTCTTCCCCAACAACCCGCGCAACATCGCCAGCCAGTCGGCGGGAATCGCCGTGACGGTTCAGCAGGAGCAGAACCCGTCGTTCACGATCAACGCCTCGGCGCAGCCGATCACCGACGGCCAGCCCGAGACGATCACGGGCACGCTGTATGCGGACGGTTCGACCACCACGGTGCAGCCGAACCAGCCGGTGACACTCTACGCGCGCACGGGCACCGGCGCCTTCAAGGCGCTGCAGAGTGCCCTCACCAGCAGTGAGGGCGCTTACACGTTCACCGCCACTCCGTCATACAACACCGCGTACTATGTGCGGGCCGGTCACGGTGAGAACACGGCCGTACTGTTCGTCGGCGTGCAGGATGTGGTCAATGCCTCACTCAGTGCCTCGGCGCTCGCCGTAGGTGACGCGGTCAAGGTCAGCGGCACGGTCACACCCGACCACACAGGTCACGTGCTGTACCTGCAGCAGCAGAACTCGGCCGGCCAGTGGGTCGACGTCGAGACCAGCTACCTGACCACGGGCTCGGTGTTCGCCTTCAAGTACACCCCCGGCATGGCAGGCACGCTGAACCTGCGCGTCCAGATCACGGGCGGTCCCTGGAGCATCGGCGGGATCTCCTCGACGATGCCGCTGACGATCAGCGGCGTGGCGCCGATCAGCTCGCTGCCGCCCGCCTCGTAGGGCCTCCCGGCGAGCGGTGGCACAAGCGGATCCCGCCGGGCCCGAGAGGTCCGGCGGGATCCGCTTTTTCATTTATGGGGCCTTACGGCCCTTTTTTGCGTCTGCGCGGGGATGAGCCCTAAGGCTCTCTGAGGCCCAACTCGCACCGAAGTGCCGATGTGGGGTTGCGGGTCTTAGTTGATTCTGATGATCACGCCATGAACGAGATCGACGAGAGGACAGACGGAGAATGCATCCCGAACTCACATATCAGCTCAACCAGGCCCGCATCGCAGACCTCCGCAGCACCGCCGCGCTTCACCGCCAGCTTCCTCGACGGGGGCTGCGGCCATACTTCGTACGTGCGCGGAAGACTTACGAGCAGCCGCTTCGTGGGACGCCAGAGCCAGCTGGCGGAGTTGGAGCTTGCGTACCGCGAAGCGCTTGACGGCAATCCACGCCTGCTGCTGATCGCGGGCGACTCCGGAGTCGGCAAGACGCGGCTGCTCTCGGAGGCCCGCGGCGCGTTCGAGGCGGCGCGGGTGTTGTTCGGGCAATGTATCGAGCAGGGCGAGCTGGAACTCCCCTACGCGCCGCTGCTCGGCGCGCTGCGCCCGCTGGTCCGTGGTCAGGATCCGGTGCTGCAGGGACTCAGCGCCGGCAGCCGCGGCCACCTGGCGACGCTGCTCCCGACACTGGGCCCGGCCAACCCCGGCGACGGCGGCGGCGCCGACGGGCAGATGCGGCTGTTCGAGAGCCTGCTCGAGTTGCTGCACCTGCTGAGTGTGAGTCAGCCGCTGGTGCTGGTCCTCGAGGACATGCACTGGGCCGACCGCTCAACCCGCGCCTTCGCCGCCTTCCTGGCGCGCAGCCTGATCGGCGAGCGCGCGCTGGTGCTGCTCAGCTACCGCAGCGACGAGCTGCACCGCAAGCACCCGTTGCGGCCGCTGCTGGCCGAGCTCGTGCGACTCGACACCGCGCGGCTGATCGAGCTCGAGCCGTTCGATCGCGACGAGCTCACCGAGGCGCTCACCGACATCCTCGGCGAGCAGCCCGACAACGACCTGACCGAGCGCCTGCTCTCGCGCACCGACGGCAACGCGCTGTATGTGGAGGAGCTGCTCGCCGCCGCGCTCGACGGCCGCGGCGCCACGCCGCAGAGCCTGCGCGACGCCTTCATGCTGCGCATCGAGCGGATGAGCTCCGACGCCGGCCAGGCGGCGCGCGCCGTCGCCGTCGGGCGCGCGATGGACGAGTCGATGATCTCGCGGTTGACCGGCATCGATTCCGGGCCGCTGCGCGAGGCGCTGCGCGAGGCGGTGGCCGAGCAGGTGCTGATCGCCGACGACCATGGCCGCTTCAGCTTCCGCCACGCGCTGCTGCGCGAGGTTGTCTACGACGACCTGCTCCCCGGCGAGCGCAACGCCATGCACCTCGAGCTCGCTCGCCAGCTCGAGTCAACCGGCGAGCTCGCCTGCGCCGAGGATGAGGCGGGTCGCGTGGCCGTGATCGCGACCCACTACGCCGCGGCCGGCGATCAGTCGGCCGCGTTGCGAGCGACGATCCGCGCGGCGCGCGAGGCCCGGCGCGTGCATGCCTACGGTGAGATGGCCGACCTCTACGAGCGCGCCCACGGACTCTGGGCGCGCGTCGCCGACGCCGAGGCGGTCGCGGGCATCGACGAGGTCGAGCTGCTCGAGGAGGCGGCCAACGCCTATGCGCTGAACGGTGACATGCGCCACAGCGAGATGCTCGCCGAGCACGGCCTCAAGCTGCTCGATCCGGGGCTTGACCCGGTGCGCTACGCGCGCCTGCTGGTCCGCCGCGGGCGCTCGCGCTGGCGGCTGAACCAGGCCCAGTCGGGCAGCGAGGACCTGGAGCGCGCGCTGACGCTGCTGCCCGACGAGCCGAGCCTCGAACGCGCCCGGCTGCTGTCGTGGATCGCGCGCACGCGCACGTTGCGCGGGCACTACCGCGAGGCGATCCGCGAGGGCGAACGTGCCCGCGAGGTGGCCGAGGCCGCCGGGCTACCGGTGGTCGTCGGCGAGGTGCTGAACACGCTCGGCATGGCCAACATCGCGCTCGGCGAGGTCGCCGCCGGCGAGGCGCTGCTGCGCGAGGCGATCACGCTGGCGCGCGAGCAGGACGACCTCGACGACCTCGGCACCGCCTACAGCAACCTGGCCGAGTTCCTCAACCTGGCGGGCCGCACGCGCGACGCGCTGGCCGTCATCGAGGAGGGCGTCGGGGAGGTCAGCGCGGCCCACGGTCAGGCGTTCAGCTGGATGACGATGACCCTCTCAGAACTGGCGTTCGAGGCTGGAGACTGGGATCGGGCGCGCGCCAACATCGGCCCGCCGCTCGGCTCGATGGTTGGCGTCGCGCTGATGTTCCGGCTGCTGCGCGACGCCGAGTTCGCGCTCGGCGAGGGCGACGAGGAGCTCACCCGCGCGCGCCTGCGCGAGGCCGAGCCGCTGGTGCGAGTCACCGGAGAGGCCCAGTGGCACGGCCTCTATGGCTCGCTGCTGGGGGAGCTATCACGGCGCGGCGGCGAACTCGACGAGGCCCAGGCGGCGGTCGCGCGAGCGCTCGACGAACTCGAGGTGTGCACCGACGATGTCATGCGGATCGCTCGGGTCACCGCCGTCGGTGCGGCGGTCGAGGCCGACCGCGCGCTGCGCGCGCGGGACCTGCGCGAGCCAGAGACCGAAGCCGACGCGCTGGCGCGGGCCAACATCCACCTGTCCCGTCTGGAGGCGGCCGCCGAGGACGGCGGCCCGGTCGAGGCGGGCTGGCTGACGGTAGGCATCGCCGAGGTCGCGCGGGCCCGCGGCGAGCATGCCCCGGCCCTGTGGCAGCGCGCCGCCGAGAGCTGGGAGGCGCTCGAGCGCCCCTACTGTGCGGCCACGGCCAGCTGGCGTCAGGCCGAGGCACTCGTCGGAACCGACGATCGCAGCGCCGCCTCCGCGGTGGCCGCGAGCGCACTCGAGGTCGCCGAGCGGCTCGGCGCGGGCTGGCTCACCGATGAGCTGCACGGCCTGCGCGCCCGCGCGCGGCTCGAGGTCGCGGTCGCTGCGCCCGCGGGCGCGGAGGCTCCCGAGGCGGGCGATGACGACGCCAACGAGGAGCTCCCGTTCGGACTGACGCCGCGCGAGCTGCAGGTGCTGACGCTGATCGCCGAGGGCGCCACCAACCGCCAGATCGGCACCGCGCTGTTCATGGCCGAGAAGACCGCCAGCGTGCACGTCTCGCGGATCCTCACGAAGCTGGGCGTCCGCAGCCGCACGCAGGCGGCGGCGATGGCGCATCGCCTGCATCTCACCTGAGGCCGGCGGGCAAAGCAGCGGCGAGCCCGGCCGGCGAAGCAGCGGCGAGCCCGGCCAGCGAAGCAGCGGCGAGCTGGCCGCGACAAGGCCAATAAAGGACGAATAAGGACAACACGAACTCTTATTCGGAAAACCGCCGTGAGCGGGGTAGTATCGCTGCATGATGGAGTTTGAGAGGACTCCGGGGTGCATCTGCAACGTGCTTGCCGTACTGAGTGATGGCGAGGAGTCGATGCGGGCGACGCTGTGTGCGGCGATCGAGCTGGCCGAGAGCAGCAACTCGCGCCTGACCTTGGTCAAGACCTGTGAGCAGGGCCGCGCGTACGTGTGGGTTGCGCCGTTCGCCGTCGGCGCCGCCTATCTGCCGCCGGAGCTCGAGTCACCCGACGAGGCCTGCCAGGTGCTCTCGCGGCTTGTGTCCGGGGTCCCGGACTCGATTCCGGTGACCATGAGCGTGCTCACCTCCGACTCGCAGACGTCGCTCCTGAAGATCCTCCACGAATGCCATTTCGGAGCGATCGTGATCGACAGGGATCAGCTCGCGCTGTGGAGCCGCGTGCGCCGCCGGTTGCGGCATGAGCAGCTGCAGATCGTCCTGATCAGCCCGGCTATGAATAGGGATAGCCTGCCGGGTCTCTCATCAAGCGGGCTCAAGGATGGTGCAGCCAATGCTGTCGAAGTTCCTGAAGGGCGCGGGCGCCGTCA